>NZ_JABBDR010000307.1 GCF_018854495.1 Acidithiobacillus ferruginosus | reverse complement strand
GGGACGCCACAGCCATGGTCAGGACGCCGGCGGTGATCACGGTCCACATGCTGACCGTGGCTACCGCGCTGATGAGGCGTTTCCATTTCCTTGCCGCCATAAAAAACTCCCTGCAAGCGGATTGCTTACAAGGGTATAGCGGGCAACGGATTCACATAGCGTTGGCCTATCTGGTCAGCGCCTGGACCTTTAACCACTGTTCCGGGCTAGCGTAGAATTTCTGTACCTTGCTCAACGCCTGTTGCGAATATTGGCTGAAACCGGGTAATGGCCTAACGCGGCTGATTTCCCGATCCCAATGTGATTTATTAGTGGCATAAAACGCCAAGCGTCTTTGTATGTCATCAGCTCGCGCGGTGAGGATGCCAAGATTCTTTTTTACCATGGCGGGATCCTTTGTCAGGAATACCGCCATGTCGAACACGTCGCGCGCCGTAAACCCGTCCGCACGGTAGAAACACTTCTTGGCGATGATCTCTTCCGGCTTGTCCAGCAAGACCTTACGGCCATGAATGGTCGCCGCCTGAGTGGAGTTCGCCACCAGGCGCGGTGCGGCCACAAAGTCCACTTCACCTAAGTCATCAAAAATCAGCTTGACGTGCTGAGAATCTTCGCGGTAGTGGGAGGTGAGGTCTTCTACCTTGTCATTCAGACGTGGCGATAAGGCGGTCAGATATTGCGCATCCGTGATAAAAATATCTATATCGTGGCTTAACCGGTGACGATACTTAAACATAAGCACCGTGCCACCGCCAATGGTCCATTCGAGTCTGGGCAGGTGAGGGGGTAGAGAATCTATGGCCAGCATGGCCTTGTCGAAAAGTGGTTCCCAGGAATCCATCAGGCAGCCCAGGCGTCCAGCGGAAAATGAAAGCCCGCCGGAAATCCGGGTCGGACGTACTGATCCAGAGCAGCGAGTGCCTGTTCCACGGGTATGTGGCGGCCGCGCAGAAATCCGAGCTGCGCCCCAAGGTCACACTCATAAAAGAACGCCTGCAGCCCCATGGTATCTACCTCAGAGGCGCCGCCTGCAAGGCTGCCGCGCAGCCAAGCCTCCAGATCATCGCCCGTCACTATGACGTGACGTGGAGCGTTGATTGTGGTTAATACCATCCAGTCATTATTCAGCGTCATAAACCATGCCCCTTGACCCGCAGCGTCACCAATTTACCCATCAACTCGCGCACGGCCAGAAAGACAGATCTTCTCGCTGACCTAAGTAGTATAAAGCGGTCAGGGCAGAGTCGCGGCCATGAGAATCAACCATTATTTGCTTCATAATGGGAAGCATAGCACTTTAAAGCGAAATGCCCAGCGCCTGCCCAGCCAGGTGCATTCCCGCCTCCTTGCGCAGCTCCTGCCCAGGCGCCTCGTAACCCAAGCCTGCCGCCTCCTGTGTGAGTTTCTGGATGCGTCGCTCGGCCAGGAAGCGTTCCGTGCTGCCGACGGTGAGGCCTGCTGGATCCGGGAGCCTGGCGGACACCTGCAGGTGATCCATGAGTTGCCGCAGCTTGCGCAACCGTTCGCCGTCCTTCCGCTTGTTAGCCTCGGTGTATGCTCCGGTAGCCCAGACCCTGATTTCTTCTGTTGCGCTCATCGTTCGATCCCCTTGGCTTTGGCCTGCTCAACCTGTTTTACCGGATCCACGTTCAGCTTCTCACGCATGAACTGCATCGTATGATCCTTGTCTCCCTTGGCGAGCATGGCCTCATTGGGCTTGAGCCAGCCCCCCTGTCCCTGGACCCGCTCGAAGCGCCTGTCTTTGTCCTGCTCTTCCGGGTGAAACTCGGTGAAATCCGCCCGGGCAATCCGGGTCTCACCAGCCTTCACGTTCGGCGTTTGCACGTTCATGTACAAGGTTGGTTTGTTTTCCCTCTCAATCTTTGCGCTGTAATAACGATCCCCGTTGTACACACGTTCCTCGAAAGAGACCTTGTGGCTTTCGTCAATCCCGGACTCCTTGTTGCTGATCCGCACCGTAGCCTTCAGTTGGTTTTCTTTGTCGACGTAGACACCGGACGAATACCAGGTACCCTCCGGCGTTTTCAGGGCGGATTCCATGCGCGGTAGCTGCTCCCTCGGCGGCGGTATCTGGCTGGCAACACGGGGAGACAACTTCTTTTCCGCCGCAATCCGCACATCTGCGTCCTCATCGCCAACGGCCCTGCCCACCTGCGCGTCGGTCATCCTCTGGTGCAAATACGTCACGCCAGCCAGTCGGACCTCTGGCTGTAGGTCGGTTAGCACGCGCTCAACCTGGGTATCGTTCATCCGTTCGGCAAAACGCTCTGTGGCCACTTCTCGCCATGCGGCGTTACGGATGGTCAGTTCCTTCTCTACCTGCTCATCTGACAGGCGTGAGCTGAGACTGCCGAGCGCTTGCGCCCGCATTCTGTAATCCGGATCATGTAGTGCCCGGTCGACTTGCGCATCATTCATGCGCATCACCAGACTCTTTGTCGCCTCCGCTCGTACTGCAGGCTCCTTGTCCGTCAATGCGTTCTCCACTTGCTGGTCCCGCATGCGCGGCGCCAGATCGCTTAGGACAGAGGCGCGAGTCTGTATATCGGGGTCCACCAGCGCCCGGTCGACTTGCGCATCATTCATGCGCCCAGCAAACCGATTGACGGACATGTTCCTGACCGGCGCGTACTCGTCGGTTAATGCGCGCTCGACCTGTACGTCATCCATGGATTTTGACAGGCCGGCTACGGCGAACACTCGTACATTCGTGTCGGAATCGGTTAGCGCCCGCTCCACCTGTTGTGCGGTCAGAATATCCGCGTAGTTGTGGACCGCTTCCAGGCGCGCCACAGTATCCGTACTGGTCAGCTGCGCCTCGATTTCTGTAGGGTCGATTTCTATAGTGTTCATCGTTCGATCCCCTTGGCTTTGGCTTTGGCCTGCTCAACCTGTTTTACCGGATCCACGTTCAGCTTCTCACGCATGAACTGCATCGTATGATCCTTGTCTCCCTTGGCGAGCATGGCCTCATTGGGCTTGAGCCAGCCCCCTTGCCCCTGGATGCGATCAAAGCGTTTGTTCTTGTCCTCTTCTTCAGGATGAAACTCGGTAAAATCCGTGCGGGCAATCCTGATGTCACCCTCCTTCATGGTTGGAGCCTGCACGTTCATGAATACGGAGGGCTTATCCTCGCGCTCGATCTTTGCGCTGTAATACCGCCCGCCGGTGATGCCGTCGCGCTCTTCAAAGGAAACCTTGTGGTGTTCATCCAGACCGGTTTCCTGGTGATTGATGCGCACGGTCGCCTTCAGTTGGCCATCTTTATCGGCGTAGACTCCGGCTGTATACCAGGTACCGTCTTGCGCCTTCAGAGCCGACTCCATCCGGGGATACTGCCGTTTTTCTTTGTCCGGAGCGGGCCCTTCGAGGTAATTGACCCCCAGCTTCTCCCCGATGGCCTGAATGGTCTTATCCTTGCCCCCATGCGTGCGTGCCGCCTCGTTGGGTTTGAGGGTTCCACCCTGTCCTTCGATTTGAAGATGCTTTCTGTTTTTCAACTCCGTAAACGACACCATGGCGACTTTGCATTCGGCGTCGGGGCGAACAAAGACGTGCACATCCGGGCGATCCGGAATCTGCACTTTTGCGTGTAAAAAAGGGCTTCCCTTTTTGTCATTCTTGGCCTCGTACTCTACCTTGTGCCGTTCATCAAGGGACTGGTCTTTGTTGGTAATGGAGACCGACCCCTTCAATTGACCTTCCTTGTCCGCATATAGACTCGCCTGGTACCAGGTTTCATCCTGTGCTTTAAGAGAGGCTTCCATTCTGGGGTATTGCCGGGTGGCCTGCGGGGCGTTGGCTTGCTGTTCCATGTTGTGACTCCTTTCTGGCGGTGTTTGCGGAGGGATGGGGTTGTCGAAATTGGTGTTGTCGGGAAGTCCCAAAATCGCGGCTACATCTCTGCTGTCGTTTGGGTCCGTGGAAATGCTGGGTTGTTGCATAGATACCTCCTTCTTTTTTGATGGATAGGGTGCAAAACGATCTTGAAAGGCGGCGATAGCGCGCGTATGAACCGCCGGTATTTTGTCCTCCACGAGGTTTTTTGCATGCGTTCTATCAATTTCCTCTGTGCGCCCGGCCACCTGCAGGGTGTACAGCGTATTCAATCGCACGACCCAATAAGGATCTTCCAGTGCCCTGTTGATTTGTCGTGGTGACATGTACGGCACCACGGCGGCTATGCCAGATGCGCGTTTGTGATCGTCTGGGAGGGCCAGAGCCGCATCAACTTCATGACGATGAGCTTCTCGATACGCCGCCAAGTTGTTTTGCTGATCTATGCACTGTGTCAATGCCGCCCGGATTCCATCGGGCCCTAGTTTTTGCCGCGCATCCGCCCAATCAGCGCCTTTGGGTCCACCGATGACCTGAGTTGGAGGTTCAAGATAGCGTGCGGCCAGTCCCGCCTCATCCAGACTACTAATGGCGTCGCGAGCACCGCGCTGCCCAACCCTATTGACATCGCGGTCAACCAGAACGCCGATTGCGGGAACGGCTGTCCCCCGATTAGCAGGTTTATGTGCTGCCTCAGCTTGTTCAATAGCCCATTTCTGAACGGCTCCCACGTCATAGGCGACGATGCCGGGCCAGCCGCTAGCCTGGATGGCTACCGCCGTAGTCTCGAAGCCTTCTCCCAGCAGGAGCAAGCCTCCTTTTTCTTGGGCAGCGCTCGTGAGAGGCATGGGCGAGGCATCAGGCGGCGGCGGAAGGCGAAAGACGCCTTTTGGCCCCAGCATCTTACGATCCAGTTTATGCCCTTCGTCGTTGATGAATGCTTGTTGTATGCCGCAGATGTTCCCGTCGCGGCGCATGGGCGTGATCATGACCGCGCGGGTGCCTTCCGGTGAAAACCGGTCCGGCAGACCGATTCTGACCTGGCCCAGCCAGTGGGCATCCTCCAGGCCCCGGTTCAAAAGATATTGCACAGTGACGTCTCTGGCAGTCTGCCATTGCGCGCGCCGGGCGCCCTTGTTCATGGCAGAAAGACCATTCAGGTCTGGACCGTTGTATATTTCATGCGGGGTTTTGCAGGCCCATGCGTTATTCCACAGGGTGCGCGCCAACTGGGAATTGTCCGTTTGGCGCGCTGTCGGCTGATCAGTAGCGATCGATGGGGAGGGGGTCAGATCCATACCGTGCAGCAATCCCTCGATCGTGCCGCCTGCACCCGTCGCCGAGTCGAGATACACCCCTTTAGCGGGATTGATCTTGTGCGTTTTGTGCCCCGTACCCAGAATGTCCGCTTCAATCTCGCGACCCAGTATTTGATACGGGATACCCTTTGCCGCCAGTGCGGTCACGATGGTTTCACGGTTATAAGCAGTCATCGGTTAGCGGCCCAAAGACTTCACTTTCTGCGGTGAGCGGTCTTCCACCTTGAGTTCGCCGGTCCTGGTGGGCTTTACCGTCACGGTATGTCCGACCATGGCCCGGATTTCCGCCTGATGTGCCTTGTCCGGATCACGACCAGATATCAGCATGGGTTTTCCTGCCGGTTGAATTTCGATCAGATTGGTATCATGCACATGCGTTAATTTTCCGGTGATCTGCGTGGCATCAGAGCGGTCCATTTGCTGGAGCGGCATTAGACCAAACGGTTTGGCCGGGGTATTGAAAATATCAGTGACCGGCTGTGGCCCGAGTTCAGGGTTGTGAATTTTCAGTATCCGACCATCATTGCTGATGGAAACATCGATGTGTTTGTCCATGGCTTTATGCAGGTAAGAACCACCAAAGCCGTCTTCCATAAACTGCTTGCCAATATCCACATGAACGACACCGTATTCTTTGGTGTCCAGCAGCAAGCTATCCTTATCAAAATCTTTCAGCACACCGGAAATGCTCTGTCGGTTGTGGTTCTGGATTTCCAGAATGGGCTTGTCGGGATCCACGGGTTCCTGGCGCACATAGTCGGGCAGGTCTTTCCGGTGAGACAGAATGACCCGGTGATGCACCTGCTTATTGCGTTCGGGCGTCTCAATGGCTTTTTCATGACCGACTTCGAGCAATTTCTGCTGTGCGATGACATAATCCGCCATCTTTTCTGCATCCCGTGCAGCGTGGTAGATTTCGTTCTTGTCGTTTTTGAGGATGGACACCCAGCCCTTTACGTAGGACTCATGATTTTCAGGATGATGGGGTATGCCCGTTTTCTCGGAAATGATGTAGGACGCCATTTCCGCACGCAGCTCTTCTTTGGCCCGTAATGTATGGTCAGAGGCCGTTCCGTTCTGAAACTGCTGTAACCTGCTCCGATTCAGGCGATGCTCCGCCATGGTGGAGTGCGCAATCTCATGCCCCGCCGTGGCATATAAATGTCCGGCATCCAGGAAGGATTCCCTGGGCGGCAGGTGAATATCATCATTCTTAGGGCTGTAAAAAGCCTGTCCCGGACTATCGAATAGAATGGGGGCGGACTTTTCATTCTGGTCAAACAGTTTTTCACCCACCGCATGCATGTCGAAATCGTGCGTTTTTGATGGGTCCATCTCATATGGCGGGATGCCCTCGATCTGCGAGGCGTGAAACACCGTGTAATACTTGGCGAAACGCCGGACTTCCTTCCCGGAAACCGCAATTTCTTTACCCTCGAACTTTGGGTTTTCGCCACCCGGTCGCTCTATGCCTTTTTCATAGCTCTTCCAGACCTCGATAGGGATACCGTGCTCCCCTTTTTTGACTTGCCAGTCTTGTTCGGCAGCTTGTTTGTAAGTCACCCAGCGGGGATCGCCGGTGGGGGCGACGGTCGCCAATAACATACGGTTCCCGCCGTTGTATTCCTTGCCGGTGACGGCGTTGATGGGGCCGGATCTGGGGCCACCCTCATGCGGCCGCTGCCAGGGGGCGGTATTTCCCTCTACCGCGGCGATGATGCGGTCAGTGACCTCCTGGCGCACATCGCGTTTCTCGCGCCTGTCGCGATCCTCGGGCGTGGTTGTACTGTGTGTCTGGGTTGGCATGGGCGTCCTCGCTGATGCTTCTGCATGTCTGAACCAACATGGAGGTATAGCAGCGGACTTGGTGGTATAGCTGTTTACATCGCGATTACGGGATGGTAGCGGCAGGCTTTACGCGGCATCTTCATCGCCTCGGTCGTCCCCCGGATCGGAGAAATCAAACAGACTGCATTGACGGGAGTTTTCCGCGGCAAGCCGCTTCTGTAACGCGATATTGATCCAGATGCTCTCCATGCGGGCGGGATCCACTTCTTTGCCGTCCGCCCGGGGTTGCCGGGTGCGGCCGGCACCACAGACGGCATCAAAGTCCTGCCGCTGCCAGCCCGCATTTTCCAATGTTGCGTAGCAATCATTCTGGTAGCCAGAGAGCGCTGCCATTCCCTGGATGTTAAGTAGGGCATCTACCAGCTCCTGGTGGGCCTGGTGGTCCATCTCGTGCACGTAACCGCCGTCCGCCCGGGTAAGCGGGTGATACGGGGGGTCGCAATAAAAGACGGTGGTCGGGGCATCCCATCGGGATATCACCGCTAACGCATCGTCGTTTTCCACATAGACAGTCCGCAACCGTTCGGCCGTAATCAGCAACTCCTCATCAATCACATGTTTCGCTGCGCGAGCCCGATTGTCGTCTACCCGGGCATAGGCCCAGCTGGGCTTCCGGGATAAATCACCGTGGAATGAGGCACGGGTCATGATGAAGAATCGCGCTGCGCGTTCAATGTCCGACAATGCTGAAGGGTTGGCGATGTCACGCCATGCGTTAAATATCTCCCGGCTGTAGGGGGTGAGCTGCAGGTATCGTTGCAAAGCCTCTGGCTGGTTCCGCAGCATGCTGAAAAAGTGCGTCACTTCGGAATCCAGGTCGTTGATGACCTCGACGCCCTTGGCGGGGCGCGAAAACAACATACTCGCGCCGCCACAGAATGGCTCCACATAGCACAGGTGCCGGTTCGGTTTCGGGAGCGCCGCGTTGATTCTGCCTGTGAATCGGCCTTTGCCTCCGATCCAAACCAAGGGGCTACGCATCAGGCACCTCCGACTTTTGTGCTGATTGTGGACCGATCATCGCCGCTCATGAGGTCTAAAATGTGCGTCGCGAGGACGGCTGTGGGAGCCTTCGTGCGGGCGTGGCGCGCGAGTCCCCGGCGGATGTTCCGCATACCGTCACTTCTTCTGGCCAAAAAACGGGCAATCTCTGTGGCCATGGCCAACTCGCCCCGTGGATCCTGTGAAACGCGCAGCAGCACTTCGCGTAAGGAAACCGGCATCCGGTCCTCGCTGACCGGAACAGATGATGCCGCCTCCTGGCGCATCTGCCGCATTACGCGAGCGTTTTCCTGTTTCTGGATGAGTGCCTCCATGGGGCTGACCGTATACCGGCAGAGACCGGCATTCAGCGCGTCGGGATGGGCGTGATCCGGGTGCAGTAGATCGATGTCCATTACATCGTCGCCGTTCTGCTCCTCGTGGCCGGAACTGAGGGGCTTGGCGTGAGCCATATAGTAAATATCCTGATGAGACACGCCGATGCCTTCGGCGATGAAAGTGCGGAATTGGGAGATGGTCTGAAAGTAACCCGAACACATTTTGTCGATGTTGAGGTTGGGTATGCGCTCAAAATCATGGGATTCTATGACCTGGCGCAGTATCCTGGACGCCGCATCCCGTGCATCGGCATGGTCCGCGATGATGAGTTTTTTGCGCAGATAGGTGCCCACGGCGAGGGTGATGGCAGCGATGGACTTATTGAGGTACCAGTGCACGGCATATCCCACATCTGCGGATACTTGAGCCCCTTCTAACTGTTCCCGGTACACGGGGACAGCCTTCCGCAACCAGCGATGAAAATTCTGCGCTGATGCGTGCGTGGTAACACTGGCACGCGGATCCGGGATAAGCCGGTCCTGTGGATCTGGATCGACGAGGGGGTTGCGCGGAGTTGCCACGGCGTCCGCCTCTTCGTCGTCATCCATCTCAAGCCCTTCGTACCATTCCGGCGCTACCGCATAATCATCACCGTCTGCGGCGGCCTGAATCGTTTCAGGATCATCCAGGAGGAGGTTGAAGCCTTCCGTCCTCTCGAAACGCGACGCGGTGCCCCAGGTTTGACGCGCCAATTCCTCACGTTCAGCCAAAGGAAGCGGATAATTTGTATCGATATCCTCATCGCCGGCGTCGATAAAATCGTTGTCGTCTGGGTTGGATGGCTTGGGCATCACACAATCTCCCGGTTTTGCGTATAGTTCATGCCTCGGTCCTCCCGCGGCGGTAGCTTTGCCAATCAAAGAGCAGCAGCCCACCGTTCTGACACAGCCGATCGAATGCGTCCGTCCCCAGGTACTTCTCCACGCCATCTACCCCTTCGTTGGAGAGGATGATGGTCGGCTTCATGTCGCGGGAGCGGTGGTTGATTACCTCGAAGAGATGTACCTGCGCATGCCTGTCGAACGTTTTCCCAACTTCGTCGATGATGAGCAGGCCCGCTTCTGCAAACCCGCGAATGACTTCCAGCTCCGTGCTGTTGCCGATGCCGTGCTGCCAGGTCTGGCGAATCCGGGCAGTGATTTCGTAGGCGGTCGCAAAGATCACGCTATGTCCCATGGACAGCACTGTCCGGGCAATAGCCGATGCCAGGTGGTTTTTGCCGGTGCCGGGATTCCCGCAGAGAATGAGGCTGGATCCCTTGCTCGCCCGCTCCGCGAAATGCTCGGCGTAGTCCCAGCAGACATCCAGGGCCGTCCGCTGCCCAGGGACATCGACCACGTAGTTGTCGAAATCACAGTCGATGTAGCGGCGGGGGATGGCGGCGCTCTCCATGAGCCGCTGGGAGGCACGCTCCGCCGCGCATACCGAACAGACCGGTGCCATGTACCGGACGACATCCTGCTCATCCACCATCGAAATGGGATAACGACCATGGCGCGTGCACTCGCGGTACTGAGGATGGCGGTCAGGCAGGATCGCCTCATTGGTGGGGTCGAATCCCCATTTTGCGAGGAGATCCCTGGCCATCTCTCCGATAGGAACGCGGGGCTGTTCTTTACTCTTGAACTTCTTCGGATGCGACATGGTTACCTCCTACAGTTTGACATAATGAGATCCGCCTACGGCGACTGGGGGTATCAGTTGGCGATTGGGCGGTCCCGCCGCTGACCTGCTCTTTGTTTTTCCTTCCGTGGCGCCGTTTTTCAGCATGGCGGCGATGTAGCCGACGTGAATACCGGCGCCTTTTTTCTCCAGCGCGATTTCCGCAGCGTCGAGAATGTGTTCATCGGAATGCCGGGCGCACATCTCCTGCACCACCACCATGTGTGGGGCTGCACGGACACCAAGTGCCCGTAGTTTCTTGCATAACGTGCCTTCACGAGATGGGGAGAGCGTTTCCGCAAGGTCAGAGGGGGGCGTTTCAGGAAACGTTTCATCGGCCGTTTCAGAAACCATAATATTTTGTTTCTTTTCTGTTTCTTTCTCTGTTTCTCCTCTATTAACAGGAAACGTTTCACCCGTTTCGTGAAACGTTTCAGTGAAACGCTCATGAAACGTTTCAATCGTTTCAGCCGGAGTGCTTGCCAGAGCGGATTCCTCTTCTGAGGCTTGCCCAAGCCCAACTTGCTTTTTGGCCCGCTGTTCCGCCCGCCAGCGGCGCAGACGTTCGCGGTCCTTGGCCCTCGGGTCCGAAGGATTTGCCGACGGCTGTTGTGCCTTATTGGCCCACGCGTCCAGAGCCATTTCTGCGAGCAGCGGATGATACAAGCGGTCATCCGAACACAAAGAGAAGCCATGCAGTGCCATAGGTTTGACCTTCTGCCATCGCCGGTTGGATCCCCGATAGCCGGCCAGGGAGGCCAGTATTTTGTCGTCACTGGGGAGACTGCCTGCGGGCACCTGCCGCATGGCCTCCGTCCACAACTTCACCGCCGCGCCGAACTCCTCATTGGTGGCGAGATGAATAAAATCGCTGGAATGAAGCCGGCATAAGTCCAGTTTCATCCAGCAATGGGACCGCAGGTCAATATCCGGTGGGACCGGCGGTGGAGGTAGGGTTGCAAATCCGTCCTCTGACATGATTACCTCCATCTGCTATGCCAGGCAGTCGACTGACTTAAAATTGGCGGGAGACTCCCTCTGTATGCCGGTAGCTATAGACATATCGCCCGGAGTCATTCCGCCAGTCAATCAACCACCGCCTTGCTAGCAAGCCAAGATATAAGGACTCTATGGCAAACAAAGCCGCGAGCAACCAACTGCCAGGGGACACCAAGAAAGTCGCCACTAAAGCCTGAGCTAACAGCAGCAGCGCAATACTGCTGATTTTTTTTGCCAACGGCGCCGGGAGGTCGGTAATTTCAAAATGCTTTACCTGTGAAATGGACAGCCACAACAATGCAAAAGGACCACACGTGGCTATAAAATAAAATAGGAATATGTCTATGTAATCCTGAAATATCACTATCGCGTGATTCATCTCAACCCTCCCCACCCAGCAGCTTCTGCACCGCCGCCAGCCGGTCCCGTGCCGCCGCGTTTTCTCGCGCCAGGTCGGCCAATCGGGAAAAGGTATCCCGCAGCACCTTGAGGGCCTCTGTGGCCGCAGCCTCCAGCTGGTCTATGAGTTCATCGGTAGCGGGGGCGAGATGATCATGTGCCCCACGCGCAGGCGCTGGGGACATCTGGGGAGATGGATCCATGGTGGCGGTCATATATTGATACCAGATCTCGTCATCGTCCCCGTGGAACCGTTCGATGAATTCGTCGTCTCCCTTCATCTCAAGCAACGAGGCGTCCAGTGCGTCAACCACCTGAAGGCCCTCGTCTCGGGTCAGCCCGGTCATTGCGCACAAGGCCGTGAGGGAGACCGAGTCGTTGGATAAGAGTACGTCCAAGACTTTCCCGCTTGGATCATTCCACTGGGAGCCGGAGCCCTGAGTTGGCGCGGTTTTGGCAACGGGCGAATGGATGCCATGGGTGCCTAGGGGTGGAGCGAGCTCCACCGTCCGTTCCTCGTCGCTGGGCACATCCTGCAGCTCGCCCTTTTTCACCAGCCAGCCCACGGCCTTGTGGACCTGTTCCCGCAGCAACCCGGTGCTGTGCGTGATCTCGGTGGTTGTGCGCGCGCCGTGCGCCACCGCCGCCAGTATCCGGTCCTTTTGGGAGCCCTCAGTGAAAACTGCGAGGGACATGCCGGTGCATGTTGGCCCCACCATCACCGTGTGCCCCATATCCCCGACGTGCTTGAAACGAAATGGCGTAGCGTCGGTAGTCGCACCGTACAACAGCGCAGGGGCGGTCTCGCCGTTCTGCAAAGGGGACACTCGGGAACCCTCGTTGGCGATCTCAAAGCGGCGCTCCTTTGCACCTAGCGGGGTGGATTCCACCAGAACAGCGGGGCGGCTTTTGGTCGCCAGTAGTAATGTGGCGTGAATGACGGCGCTGACTTCGGACTTGGTCAGGCCGGTGGTCGCCGCGATTTCGGCATAGCTGCCATGCCCTTGCCGCACCGCTTCGACGATCTGTTCCTTCTTCGGCAAATGGGCAAGTGTCCCCGGATTGAAGTCCGCGACGCGGAGCTTCTCGCCCCCGTTGTATGCTTCACCGATGTTTTGCGGAGATTCGCCAGCGCCGACCTTGGGTCCGGCCAGGGGCAAGTGAGCCTCGAGATTGGTCGATGTGGGTGACGTAGGCTGCACAGCGGAGGTCTCCCGAGAGGTGGATGGTTCAGCGGAAAGCGTCGGTGCCGGCTCGTGCCTTTCAGCATTCATCTGATCTGCCTTGACGGCGGTGGTAGCCGACCGCGACGGTATCGAGGCCTGCGCCCCACCTGGGGCGGAACCCCCTCGTGGCCCCACGTCCCTCCGGTAGACGGGACGTTCCCCGCGATATTCCTCACGGGGACCTGTGGGCAAATAGGCGGAACGGGCGGACATAACAGGATCTAGCGCGCTCATGAGAGATGTCCTCGTGTGGAAAAATCTTGTAGGTTGGATTGGCATTGAAGCCACGCGACCTTAGCCGTGACGTAACTGCGGTTACCGTTCATGCTGTCCTCCGGATGCGGTACAGTGACCGCCTTTGGTCATTGCGGAGGCGACGGATAGAAAATATTCCGAAGCGCGTGCTCATGCGGATTCCCTCTCGGGTCCTTGGGCTTGGGGAGAGGTGTCGCCCTGGGTTGGAGACCTGTGGCCGAAAATGTCGGGGCGGAGCTCAGGCCAGATGAGGTGCCAAGTTGTTGGCAGAAGTTCTTGTCGGGTCACCGACTTGTGGCTTTGCTGCTCGATGGCCACGGCGATCTCAGGGCCAATCCGCTGACGCTTGGAAAGTGCTTTACGAAGATAACCAATAGTCGTTCCGACCCGGGAGCAAAATTCCTCCTGGGCTTGGGGCGAGAGGGAGTTTAGATATGATTTTAGGTCCATGCCCTACACTTTACCTTCAGGTAAATAATTCGTCAATACCTCAAGGACATTTACTAGAGGGTAAGCATGGGGCGAGTATTTGCGCCATGGATATTGAGGATGTGCGAAGGGCCAACCTTAAAAAGGTGCTGAAGGCCAAATTCCAGACACAGCGGTTGATGGCTGAGGAGTTGAAGTGTGCCCCGAATTACTTCTCCCGGGTTCTCGGTGGAACAAAGGGGATAAAGGACCTGATAAGACAATGGGAGCGCGACCTTGGCTATGATGTTGGGGCGCTTGATCGAGAAGATTTTGATGTTGCTCAAACCAAGGAGCACCGCCAGCCTATCTCCTCCTTTCCCGCCCCGGAGCCTCAGTCGGCGGCCCCGCTGCAGCTACCCGAATCAATGGTAACAGTACCGCAGCCCAAACACGTGTGGAACATCGTTGCGCCTAACGAGAAAGCATCGACTGAGAAGGTAGTCCATATCCCAGTGCTCGATGTGCAGGGATCCCAGGGCGATGGCCGGGAGGCTCCGGATCATGAGATGGTCGCCAGTCAGATATCAGTGAGAGAATCGTGGCTGCGTCGAAATTTGGCGTTTAGCGCGCCGGGAAACCTTTCCATCATCGCCGGGGTCGGGGACAGCATGAAGCCGACGTTTTCCGATGGGGATCTGCTGCTGGTGGATCGTGGCGTTTCCGAGATCAGAGTGGATGCCGTGTATGTCCTGGAGCTGCACAACAAGCTGTACATCAAACGCCTGCAGATTCGACCCGACGGGGCCATCTTAATGTTGTCGGATAACAAGGCCTACGAACCATACCTGATTCAGGAAGCGGATATGGAGTCCGTGCATGTCCGAGCCCGGGTTCTCATGGCATGGAACGCCAACAAGCTATGAACCGCACATGGGAACTCCCGGATCGCGGAAGTCCTGTCCGGCCGATGTGGTGAAGTGGTTTCTTAAGTGGCAATATGCTGATGGATGGCCGTGCAGTTAAATCAGGCCTCGCCATTGGCATGCGTCATCCGCTAGAATGAATCTTCAGGGGGTATCGTTTGATGACTGTGTTCACCATAGGCTACGAAGGACTTGATATCGGCGTTTTCATGTCGCTGCTTGCTGAGCACGATATCGAGACAGTCGTGGACATCCGCGAGTTGCCCTTGTCGCGCAAACCTGGCTTCTCGAAGAAGCCGCTGGCTAGCGTGCTGAACCTCTCGGGCCTTGAGTACGTCCATATGATCGAACTTGGGTGCCCGAGGCCGGTGCGAGACCGTTACCGTGAAGACGGCAACTGGAAGCGCTACACAGAGGGCTTCATGAAGCATCTAAAGATGCAAGAGGCGGCTATCGCCACACTCTCCGACTTGGTCGCCGTTTCAAACTGCGCGCTACTTTGTTTTGAAGCCGACTACAACTTCTGTCACCGTTCCATGGTGGCGAACGCGGTGCATGACAGCTGCGGCGCCCGCGTCCGGCACATCAAGTCCTCTCGCGCTAAAATAATGAGCCCTGTTGCTCTTCGGCTGGCTTTCGCTTAGGTGGGTAGACCAGGCTGATGATCAGCCACTGGTCTTGGAACCGGTGCTGGTTGCCCATCAGGAACATCAGATCTTTTTTGCCGAGTTGTTCCTCCAGCTTTGCGCGGAACGGTACTTCCCACTCGTCGCCGTGGTCTCGGCGGCAGTTCCAGTACAGCGCGCCCGCCTCCCAATCGACGATCTTGTGGCGACACTCCTTCTCGCCCTCTGGCGTCTCGCACAGATACCGATAGTAGAAGTCGAATGGCACTTTACGCAGATCTTTCACCTGCCGCTTCGCGTCCGCCTCCGAGAAGAGATCACCCTGCATCTGCGCTCGCGTCAGCTTTTCTTTCTCCTCCTCCGTCCACTCCGCGTGCCGGGCCTTGACGATATCGAGGCCAAGCACTGTCTTCGGGCAAAGTAGAGCAATTGAGAGTCCATTACTCAGCCGAGCCTCATCAAGGGCTTCGAAGCTCTGAAAAGAGGGGATCTTGTCGAGCCATTCCCGGCGAGCCGCCCACTCCCTCTTTGTGTCGATAACGTCCCCACATCTTATCGTATCGACGTAGACCTTGTGGCTTTCCGGTCGTTGATCCTTATTCGTGTTCTCGATCCGAACCTCGATCCACTGCCATTTCTTGAACTGCTGTCCTTCTTCGATCGTCCGAAAAGGTACTGGGTACAGCCTGCGCATTGACCCTTGTTCGCTGATGCCTGCCACACAGGATGTCTCCACGTACCGCGCGCTAGGCGACGGGTAGGTCTTCGCAAGGATGAGAATACGTTCTATGCGTCCCAGTCCCATTGGGTCTCCTCTTTTGCATCAACGTCAGTTGGTGGCTAATGGTCAATAATAATCGGTACCGCGGTTGCAGGGATCATTTTTGACATTACCCTCAAGAATTAGCACAACCCCAAAATCCTGCCACATAAGGCTTGGCAGGTGGGCATAAAAGCCTCATGGGTGGGGGTGCGTTTCCAGCCATTCCTTGAGGGCGGCATCTATACGGGTTTGCCAGCCGGATCCCGACCCGATGCGCGGAAGCATGCCACCACCTCTCCAGAGAGGCGTATGGTGACGCGCTCTTTAGATAGGTGCCTTTTGCATCCCGCGAACGGGTAACTTGGCGCAAAGTCCATCAGGCAAGCCGCTGAACGTCGTGGCTTTGGCGAAATTTTCAGTCGTCCATTCCGGGTTTTCTTTGTCTTTTTCCGTGCTCATAAAGCTTAACCTTCCTGCTGTTCGCGAGATGGAGATAGACTATGTTCCGGCACGTTTCCGCTGCCGCGGCTCTTGCAGCGTCGGCTCAACCGTGAGTTGCTTGGAAACGATCTGATTCCAGATCGCCTTTTTTTCGCACTCCACGAAGCGACCCAAGACCTGTTTCATGAGGGTTTGATAGCCAAGTCCGTTGATCTGAGCGATCAACTTCAGATCCTCAATCATGGATACACTCATCCGGACGGAGATGAGCTGGGTGCCAGCGCTGGCATCTAGTTGGAGTTCCGACGCCTTCACCACCGCCACGTACGCCTCATCCGCGCCCAACGCTCGATTGTCCCACGCTTCATCGGTCGAGGGAATTTTGGTTTCATGGGTTGATTTCATTGTGTCTCTCCATATTTTCTGTATATACGCAATTCCTCATCGTTTGGCTCGTAGGCCGTACGAATATGGAAGTCGCCATCAATGGGGATAAAGGCTTCGCGGATACCATGCTTGTCTCTTAGCTTGTCTTTGATTTTATTTGATATAATGATAGCCATATGTCTCGCCGCGCTTGCAGCAGCGCCCCTCTGATTAGTATATACAATTCAAACCCATCAGCAACCCCCATTCAGGCGCCCGCTAACTCTCAACAGTCCTACGTTAAAGCCAATCACCGCATTCTGTGCAGGTGCGCAGTCTTCATAATTAGAAAAGTGTAACTCATAAAATAATTTCATGTCTTCGCACCCAAAAATTTACCTAAAGGTATTGACGTAATATTTACCTAAAGGTAATCTAACCCCATCAACAGCCACCCAGCCCGGATGGCTCAGGAGGAAAGAAGCCCATGAAACGCAGCGAGATCGAGATCGAAGAGCAGACCGCTGCGGACCGTGAGGCCCAGGCCAGGGTCGGGCACGTTTGCCCGGTTCTCTCCAGGAAGCATATCCAGCGCGGGCTTCAATCCGGCAGGTATGCCATAACGAGGCTGGGCTTGGAGCGGCGGTGTACCCGCTGCGGGGAATACTGGCCTGCGGATACGGAGTTCTTTTATTTCCAGCCATCGGCCAGTGGCGGTTTGAATTGTTATTGCCACGATTGTTACCGCTCGGTCACGGGAAGGCAGCCAGGGCAACGTGTGATCACCCGACAGAAAGAGATGACGTGAAGCACAACTTGTTACTTTTCATAGGAGATTACCCCATGCAACACATCGGTTTTCTGGTTGTATCGAATGCTACCTTCAAAGATTTCCGCTACCCATTGATGTGGGATGCCACATGTCGTGCACATGCGGTGAAATTGCCCGGTCGCAGCACAGTTGACGTGTCGCTCAAGGGCGCCAAGAAGGGTTCGCACCCCGCAGGGGATAAGGCGAGTCTTGTGCTGAAGGCGGAGCTGGATGCGGAAACCAAGGCTGCCACCCAGAAGTTGTGGGGCAAATAACATGAATGCTTTTCGAGTGATTGCCCTAGACGTGGACGGTGTACTCGGTGATTTCGAGACGCACTGGCGGGAATGCGCTGAAGAAGTGCTTGGCCGTCCCATGCTCAAGGTGAACGAGCAGCACAATATGGGGCTGCGCTACGGGTTGACCGGCAAGGAAGTGGATGCCGTCTGGCGTGACTTTCATGCGGATGAATGGGGCAGCTTGCCCTTGTATGGCCATGCTTCCGAACTGGTGCTCGCGCTGGAGGATCTGGGCTGCACGGTCTGGGCGGTGACCAGCATTGATGTGCAGCATCGCGCCGCCCGGGCGGAGAGTCTTGCCGGGCTGATTCCCGCCGGCCGCATCGTGTGTGTGGGGCATGCCGCCCACGCTTCTGCCAAGGCAAACGTGTTGCGTGATCTGGGCGCAGTGGCCTTCCTAGATGATCACCCGGCCAACACCAATGCGGCTATTGGTTCGGTTTCCTTATCAGTCTTGCTAGATCGGGGCTATCACGGACTGGAGGCCCCGGAATACGGGGTGACGGTCATTGATGACGCAATGGATTTCCCTGTGCTGGTGGAGCAGTTGATGAAGAGGACGGGGAGGGCGGCATGAACAGCACACACTTGATTATCAAATCCCGCACGGTGGCCGCGCAATTGCAGAAAACGAACCCTAGCGCCGCGCAACAGTTGGTCCGACTGGTTGAACGTTGGGAGGCGTTGCGATTGGTACAGCGTAAATTGCTCAGAACGCAGCATGAGTATGCTGCTTGGAATAGTTGGTTGTATCAGGCGGAAAGGGAATCGTGGGCAACAGGAATGACGCCATACAAAGGGGAAGAAAAATGATGCCAGAAAACTGGTCCGTCACCGTTACGGTGGATGGAGAGGATATCCTGCGATTGTCGTCAGGTGGACTGTGCGGAGGGGAGGACATATCCAATTTCGCACCCATCGTGCGCGAATGCGCCGATCATCTTCTGGCGTTTATCGGGCCACCGCAACCGGGCGATGAGGACTATCTCGCCCAGCCTGAAGCGGGAAAAGAATCATGAATAACTACCGTGAAATTAGCCATTTCCACCTGTTCTGCGGCTTGGGTGGCGGTGCTGCCGGCTTCAACCGTGGGCAGGCCCGCGTCGGCTCCATGCAGGCCCGTTTCCGCTGCTTGGGTGGGATTGATTCCGATAAGCGAGCCATTGCCGATTTCTCGCGTCTCGCCGGCGTGCCGGGAACGCTCCTGGATCTCTTCGACCGGGACCAGTATCGCGCCTTCCACGGCGAGGAGCCGTCTGCGGATTGGCGAGAGGCGACGCCGGCGGACATCCGCAAGGCCGCAGGCAATGAACGGCCACATATCGTGTTCACCAGCCCGCCTTGCAAAGCATTCTCCGGGCTGCTTTCCGAGGGCAAGAGCAAAACCGAAAAATACCAGGCGCTCAACCGACTGACCGTGCGCGGTATCTGGTTGACGCTGGAAGCCTGGCGCGATGACTTACCCGAGTTCGTCATTTTGGAGAACGTCCCCCGGATCCAGAATCGGGGTCGGCACCTGCTGGATCAGATCGGTGGGCTGCTGCGCCGGTATGGGTATGCCGTTGCGGAGACTACCCACGATTGCGGCGAACTGGGCGGCCTCGCCGAATCGCGTAAGCGGTTCCTGCTGGTGGCCCGGCACATGGAGAAGGTGCCGCCATTCCTCTATGAGCCGGAACAATCTCAACCTCACGGCGGGCGTGTTCATCAACCAGAACGGTTTCAATGTGACGGGCACCCCGACCGGTGGCACCTATATGTTCAACGGTCACACCTACACCGCAAGCCAGGTGGGCCGCTTGACCGGCAAGACGCACTTCAACGGCGCGGCCCCTTATGTGGGCATCGGCTGGGGTGACCCCATGGACGGCGGCCGACTGACTTTCACTGCCAATGTCGGGGCGATTTACGAAGGGGCGCCCAACGTGAGCCTCACCGCGACTGGTGCCGCCGCGAACCCGCAACTGGCTAGCGACGTGCAGGCGGAGCAGAACAGCCTGAACAATAAGGTCAGCGGTTATCAGTGGTGGCCGGTCATGGGTGTGGGGCTGATGTACCGGTTTGGTTAATGTTTTGGCCTGCGTCTTGCAGTCTGCAAGGCTGCAGTCTGCAAGGCGCGCATTCACAGAAAAAGGACAATTTATGAAACATAAAATCGTTTATTTTGCACTAATTATGGGGATGTTTGCATTGTCCGGATGCGCCAGTTTGACCAATCCCGTACCGATTGCCGGTCAGCCTCAAACGGCAAAACAGAAGTACGCGCAGGAGCATCAAAACGGCGTGGAGACATTTTTGAGCGAGGTGATCTGAGTTATATCAAACCGCAAAACAAAATAGGCTCCGAAAGAATGTGAACCAGGTGAAAGTGGCGCGGGGTTAGTTATTGAGGTTTAGCCGCCTGACCTTTTCCAACAGGGCGGCGTATTGGAAATCAAGAAGGAGTGTGTCATGCAGCTGGATCAGAAGGCCAAAGATGCCATCGAGGACATCATCAATCGCCGGGAGGGTATCGCCTCCATGCAGGCGCAGATCAAGGAAGATATCAAAGCCATTGCGGAACACCTGGGAGGTAAACCCGCGCAGGTGAGCAAGATCATCACCCTGGTTGAGAAGGAGCGCGAGAAGGGCGATGTCATTTCCGGAGAACGGGACATCATCGACGCAGCCGAAGCAATGGCCGCGCAGGCGTAATTTGGCGATTACGCTGGAAGCTGGAGGGTAGAATGTTCCTGACCCCTGATGATTTGCGCGCTCTAACCGGGTATAAGCAATGGCCCAAGCAGGTGCAATGGCTGAGTCAGCACGGCTACCGTTTCGATCTAAACGCGGCCAATCGTCCGATAGTCTTACAGGACGAGGTACAACGTCACCTGCTGGGTGTGGAACGGGCCAAACCGAAAGAGCCACGGTTTGACAAGCTACATCGGACAGGATAAATCAAGCGCATGGGTCGCCCGCGTAGCAAAAATCGTCATCTCCCCCCGCACCTGCATCAGAAAGGTGCGATGTATTACTTCGTTTCATCGGCTGACGGCAAGCGGGTATGGACGAAGCTCTCCAGTAGCTATGCCGAGGCCTTGGCCATGTGGGCGCAACTGGAGGGGGCCGCCGCACAGGACAATACCGTTGGATCTGCCATCGATAGGTTCTTGGCTGAGATTTTACAGACTTACAGCGATAAAACACGCAAGGAATGGCCGCGCATGGCGGGTCTCTTGCGTTCCGTGTTTGGCGATATGCCGTTGAACGCCGTTCGTCCTCACCACATCGCCCGCTATCTCGATGAGCGACCGGCCAAGGTGGCGGCCAACCGCGAGATCGGCCTATTGTCCACCATCTACAGCTTTGCCATGCGCTGGGGATCCTGCGACACGAATCCATGTCGGGGCGTGCGGCGCAACAAGGAGAAGGCGCGCACTCGTTATATCACTGATGAAGAGTTCCTGGCGATCCAGGAAAAGGCCAACCCGCAATGGCAGTGCATCATGGATCTGGCCTATCTGACCGCCTTGCGTAAAAGCGATATTCTTCATCTGCGTCTGAGCGACATTCAGGACAACTTGCTGGTCGTGCAGACATCCAAGACCGGCAAGAAACAAGCCTTTGAGATCACGCCAGAACTCCGCGATGTTCTGAATCGCGCCAAGGGCCTACGTCGGCGTATTGGAAGCCTGTATCTGTTCTGCACACAGGAAGGTCAGCCGTATAGCGAGAACGGTTCCCTGTGGGCCTGGAAGCGCCTCTGTGTCAGAGCTGGTGTGGAGGATGCTCACTTCCATGATATCCGCGCAAAATCGCTTACAGACGCGAATAGGGCGGCTGGGCGTGACTATGCTCAGGCGCTTGCGGGCCATGCTGACGGGTCGATGACAGAGGTCTATGTGCGCGCCAGAGACACGCAGACCGTCAAGCCTCTCGGCGGAGTTGTAGAAAGAAAGCGGGTTGTAGAAAAGGCCACCTCAAAGAAGTAGCCTAAGTTTTTGATAAATTGGTCGGGGCGATAGGATTCGAACCTACGACATCCTGCTCCCAAAGCAGGCGCGCTACCAAGCTGCGCTACGCCCCGTCGCGGAGGAGAATAGCCGCTCGCCCCGCTGCGGTCAATCGAGGCGCGAGAGACGACGGCGCAGACGGTCCAGTTCGCCACGGGCGAGGGCAATGCCGTCATTCAGGCGTTGGCGCTCTTTGTCATTCAGTTCCTTGCCCTTCTGCACCAGTTCTTCGCTATAAATGGCGATGGTATCGAGCAGTTCCTCAACTCGCTCATTTATCCGCTCGCGCGACGCGACGACGCGATCCCAGGCCCGATTAGCCTGCTGCCGCAATTGCTCGCGAGTGCGGTCGCCCGTCTGCGGAGCGAAGAGCAGAGCCGTGACCGCGCCCGCTACCGCACCTGCCAGCAGGGCGATCCCCAGGGCGCTGTAGCCCATGCCATTGTCGCTATCGTTTTCAAAATTCATCATGATCAGACTCCTATATCAGGTGATGACAGTGGGGGCCTTGCGACCCGTGAGGGTTTCGATTCGGCTGAGATTCCTGCCGACCTGGATCAGATCGCGCAGGGTACGTTGCGGATCCTGGTGCTGGCGCAGCGGGTCTTTCTCCAGATGCTCGTGATAAATACGCAAGGTGGCACCTTCGGTTCCGGTACCCGACAGGCGGAATATCAGCCGGGCACCGTCGGCAAAGAGTAGACGCAGGCCCTGATGCGCGCTGACACTGCCGTCGATGGGATCGGCATAGGCAAAGTCATCCGCAATGAGGATCTCCCGTCCCGCCAGCGTCTGACCAGGGAGCACCGGCAATTGGGCGGCAATGCTGTGCATGATCTGTTCCCCGATTTCCGCCGGAAGATTTTCGTAATCGTGGCGGGTGTAGTAATGACGCCCGAAACGCTGCCAGTGCCGGGTGACGATCTCCGCCACCGGTTGTCCGGTATGGGCGATCACCGAGAGCCAGGCCAGTACGGCCCAGAGCCCGTCTTTTTCACGGATGTGATCCGACCCGGTACCAAAACTTTCCTCGCCGCAAAAGGTGATTTTGCCAGCATCCAGCAGGTTACCAAAGAATTTCCAGCCGGTAGGCGTTTCATAATGGGCGATACCCAGGGCCTCTGCCACCACATCCGCAGCCTGGCTGGTGGGCATGGAACGGGCGATGCCTTTGAGACCCTGACAGTAAGCGGGGATTGCGGTGGCATGTGCCGCGAGTATCGCGAGTGAATCACTGGGGGTCACAAAAAAATGGCGTCCCAGGATCATGTTGCGGTCCCCATCTCCATCGGATGCGGCACCAAAGTCGGGTGCGTTCTCTGCGAAGAGTTCGTCGGCCAGGGGCTTGGCGTAAACCAGATTCGGATCGGGATGACCGCCCCCAAAATCCGTGAGGGGGGTGCCGTTGATCACCGTGCCCGTCGGTGCCCCGAGCTGCTTTTCAAAAATCTCGTGGGCATAGGGGCCGGTAATGGCATGCAGGGCATCGAAACGCATCCGGAAAGGCCCCTGCAGGAGTTGTTTCAGCGCGTCGAAATCAAAAATGCGGGCCATCAGTTCTGCATACTCGGCTACCGGGTCACAGACTTCTATCTGCATGTCGCCCAGCCAAAAGGTGGCAGCGTGGTCAATGTCGACGTCCGCGCCGTCCAGTATCTGATAGCCCTGGATGGACCTGCTCGCGGTCCAGATGGCGTCGGTGAGCTTTTCCGGAGCGGGACCGCCATTGGCAGTATTGTACTTGATGCCAAAGTCCTGGTCGGGCCCCCCCGCGTTATGGGAGGCGCTTAGGATGATGCCGCCGTGGGCGCCGCGGGCGCGGATGACTGTAGAGACCGCAGGCGTGGAGAAGAGCCCACCTCGCCCCACAATGACCTTACCCCAGCCATTGCCCGCTGCCATCCGGAGGATGACCTGTATGGCTTCGCGGTTATAAAACCGCCCGTCACCGCCGAGCACCAAGGTTTTCCCGGCACGATCGGGAATGGCGTTGAAGATGGATTGCACGAAATTTTCAAGGTAATGCGGTTGCTGAAAAACTTTGACCTTTTTACGCAGGCCGGAGGTGCCGGGGCGTTGGTCGGCAAAGGGCCTGGTCGCAATCTGCAATACCGCCATGGCACACCTCAGTGGTCAAGTGGGACGTCAACTCTCAAACTATAGCAGGAAAGCGTGGATCACAAGGCAAAGCCCTGGGTGCGCAGGAAATCCCGGCTGGGAAGCGCACACTGGTTCATCAGATCGATACGGTGTGGATTGCGGCGCGCACGCCGCGCCCAGATCCGGGGATTGCCCAGCCCGGCTGCCGCATAGACCTGTTCGGACGGGAAGAAGCAGGTCCGCAAAAACTGCCGGAAAACCTCGCGCAGGACGGGGCTGATCAGAAGTTTTTTCGCCCGGCTCATGGCCTGGCTGCGCATCTGGATAGTGGTACGCGCGAAGGCCATATGGCGGGCTTCTTCGCGCATATGCACATGGGTGATGGTCAGCACCGCCGCGGGTAACTCTTTGTGGGCGAAGATGATACGGTTCACGCGATCGGGTACGTTCTCGCCGATGAGGATGGTAGCCCAGAAAGCGGCCGAGCCTTCCGGCGCGTAGCGGGCGAAAAGACGCGCCAGTGGCGGGCGCTGGCTCAGCGGTGTCATGAAGGAGCGCTGTGAACGTCGCTGTAGCTCCAGAAACATGAGGCTGTGCCCCACTTCTTCCCGTAGCTCATGCAACTGATAGTGGTAGCTGACCGGGTCGCGGTACATCTCCTGGAGTGAGTTGGCACCAAGGCGTTGGATGAAGAGTGCTTCCAGCCACAAGCCCAACTCGCAAAAGGAGACGAACTCGACCTGGGAAAGGCGGATACGCTCCTCCGGACTCAACTGTGAGTATTCAGGCAACCCATACAGGGACAGCAACTCTTCCGGGAGCCAAGCCGTTTCCGCGTCGAGGCTTTCCCAGGGGACTGTCTGGACCGGGTCCCGGTAGTGACTGCTGTGCTCGCTGAGCCGGTTGACCAAGGCGTCATGGTGCCGCTGGATCTGCGCTTGCGCAGGAATATGATGAGCAAAGTTCATAAGCCATTCTGCCACGGACGCTCAGCCGCTCCAAGGGTGTATCGGGCTCTGTCCGCAGGCATCACGCACCTGGTCTATCGCGCGACGCACGTCATAGCGGGGCTGCCACTTCAATTTCTGCCAAGCGCTGGAAATATCGACGATCAGTGGATTTTCCAGCACCTGCAGCCAGCCGGGATCACCAAGGCGGGTGCTGAGGGGCCGCAGCCACCTGTGTAGACCGTGCAGTTGCGTGGGTGAGAGCGGCAACTGCCAGCGGCGGGGAATGCTGGACCAGGGGATGGGATCAGGCGCCGCAATGTTGAAGATGCCATCCTGCCCGTAACGGAGCGCAGCCAGTATTGCGCTGGCCGCGTCGTCTTCATGGAGACACTGGATGGGCAGGTCCGGATTGCTTAGTCGCAGTCCGTAAGGGCTCGTCGCAATCTCATTCACCAGGGCCTGCCCATGGGGGCCGATAATGGCGTGCAAGCGCAAGCGGGTGACGGCGGTTTTTTTCTGAGCAGCCGTGAACCCATCCAGCCACTGCTCCAGTGCGGCCTTGTCCTCACTGTAGGCAAAACCGGGTACCGGCCGGCAAGGCTGGTTCTCGCCAATGGGCACCGGATTATCCGGCCAGGCGCCATAGGCGGCCACACTGCCGGAATAGACGACTTGTGGTACACCGGCATCTGCGGCCGCAAGGAACAGGTGCTGACTGCCGTCAAGATTGACCTGGCGCATTTCCGCACGCCAGCGCTGTGGTGGCCCAAGGCGAGGGCTGAGCACCATAAAGGCGAGATGGATGACGCAATCCACGCCGGTCAGGTGCTCCGCCAACTGTGGGTCACGGATATCCAGAGGCAGGTAATATAGTTTGGGATGCCGCAATGCCGGCGGTCGTCGGTCCAGGGCGATAATCCGGCGGATATACGGCCAGGCGAGCAGGGCCGGCAGCAGCGCCGCCGCCGTATGCCCCGCTGCGCCGGTGACCAACACCTGCATCAGTGGGGGGAGGGGGCGCGCAGGGCCGGCAGTACCTCATCGGCCAGCAGGCGCAATGAGCGCTGGGTGACCTCGCTGGGGACCATCCCGGCACCTACGGCCAAAATCAGGCGATTTACCCCCGCCCGGGCATAACGGGCCAGCCGCCGGCGACAGGTGTCCGGGTCACCGACGACGACCATGCCCATGGTCTCCAGCAGTTGCAGGCTGAGGCCGCGGCGTAGCAGCGGCTCCAGAAAGCCGAGGCGATGGTAGTATTCATAGCTCTCGCGCAACTGCACCAGAACCGGTCGCGTCTGATCCAGGAGTCGCTGGTAATACCAGGTGAAACCTTCCGCCAGCCGACGCGCTTCGGCAGCATCTTCCAAACATAAACAACCTATGGTCATGGCGAAGTTCCCATTTTGGCCCGCCTGCACGGGGCCATCTCCGTGGTGCTCTCGCC
Source organism: Acidithiobacillus ferruginosus (assembly GCF_018854495.1). Taxonomy (GTDB): domain Bacteria; phylum Pseudomonadota; class Gammaproteobacteria; order Acidithiobacillales; family Acidithiobacillaceae; genus Acidithiobacillus; species Acidithiobacillus ferruginosus. Next base: position 4,641 of record NZ_JABBDR010000307.1, on the reverse strand, counting down.
AGGTCTTTTTATAGGCACGCAGATCCTGTTTGATCAGGAACCAGGGTTTGAACGGCCCGGAAAGCACGCCAATGGCCTCTTGTGCCGCCCATTGGAAAGTTGCCGGACTCACGGCAGCCGCCCACAGGGGGGGGTGGGGCTGCTGGAGAGGCTTGGGAAGAATGTCCAGATCACTAAAGTCGTAGAGTTTTCCATGATAGCTGAAAGCACCGCCGCCGGCCTGGCGAAGGATTTGCAGCCCCTCCTGCAGGTGCAGCCTGCTGTCCGCCATCCGATTGCCGAAAATCTGATATTCCTTGGGAGAAAACCCTCGCCCGATACCCATCTCCAGACGGCCATGGCTGAGGATATCCAAGGCGGCGGCGCGCTCCGCAACCCGGATGGCGTGATTGTAGGGCAGGACGACGACGGCGTGCCCGAGACGCAGATTCCGGGTGCGCTGGCTGGCTGCGGCAAGGACCGTTTCTGGAGCACTGGAGTGTGAGTATTCCCGCATGAAATGGTGTTCCACCAACCACGCGCCGTGGAAACCCAGGGTATCGGCGAGACTGAGTTCATCCAGTGTTTCATGATAAACCTGAGCCTCACTGCGACCCATATGGGCGGGTACGGCGAGTTCGTAAAAGAGATCAATATCCACCGCGTTGGAGCCTCCAAAATAAATGCCGCATCCGCCCCGCGCCGGGTTGCCGACTGGCTGCAAGTGGCCATCTTAACATTGGTGTGGTTGCGTCTGCACCGTGTCGGCAAAGAAGCCGCGGTGGTGGGTGGGCCAACTACCGGCACCTATTCCGCTGCGGAGTTTCCAGCCCCAGAGCCTGGAAAAGGTGTCTGCGGGAAAAGTCGTTCGCGATAATAAGCGAGTTCGGCAACAGATTCGCGAATGTCGGCCAGCGCTTCGTGGCGCTCGGCCTTGGAAAATTTGGGCAGGTGCGGATACCAGCGGGTGGCGAGTTCCTTGACGGTGCTCACATCGATCATCCGATAGTGAAAAAAACGTTCCAGCCGCGGCATCAGGCGGGCCAAAAATCGGCGATCCTGACATACGCTGTTGCCGCAAATCGGTGATGTGCCGGTGGTAACATGCTGGTGCAGGAAGTCCAGGGTTTGGGTTTCTGCGGCGGCCATATCCAGGCGGCTGTCGCGGACCCGCTGCAGGAGGCCCGAAGTGCTGTGGGTACGCTGGTTCCAGTCATCCAGGGCCGCGAGCACGAATTCCGGTTGATGGACGGCCAGTACCGGACCTTCGCAGAGAATCCGCAGACTATCGTCCGTGACCAGCGTGGCGATTTCCAGAATCTGATCCCGTTCCGGCTGCAGACCTGTCATCTCCAGATCGATCCAGATGAGGCGGTGTGCTTTGGGGTCCATGCGGCATCCTTGATGAGCGAATGGACCTAGTATACCATCCCTTTCGGGACATAAAAAAAGACGGACCAAAGGTCCGTCTAATAGCCGCAAAACAACCGCTACAAAACCATTTCAAACTAAGCACTGCGGCCTTTGGTCGTCAGTGCGATAAATCCTGTTGGACGATCCCTCATCTTTAGAATGGGGTTGGGCCTTGGCCCCGCGCCATGGAATGTAGACTACGGGCCTTTTGTTTCTGGAATATTTCCGGTCTAAAAAGATTTTCTGGGCAGAATGGTGTTGGATCCATCTGTCGTTTTTAGGCCCAGGACATAAAAAAAGACGGACCAAAGGCCCGTCTAATAGCCGCAAAACAACCGCTACAAAACTCGTATCGCAGCCCATCTGTCTGACATCTGAGATGGTTTGGACTGCCCGACTTATTCGCTCCGCTCAATCTTTTGGTTTGGGTACCGATGCTGCCTGTGGTGTATAGTGTATCCATCATATTTCGAGAATATTTCCGGAAAGCGTCTTCCTGCTGGTTTGGTATACTGATGCAGGATGGTACCCGTTTTCAGGATATTGTGAGGCCGGGATGGCAGTCGTTTTGATAGTGGATGATGATCGGCGGCTTGCAGAGATGCTGCAGGAGTTTCTTCAGACCCAGGGCTTCGCCGTACTGCTCGCGGCCAATGGGCAGCAGATGCGCCAACAACTGGCGGCGGGGCCGGTGGACGTCATCGTGCTGGACTGGATGCTACCGGGGCAGGACGGCATCAGCCTCGCCAAAGACCTGCGCAGTAAGGCGGGGCCTCCCATTCTGATGCTGTCCGCCCGTGGTGAGGAGGACGAGCGCATTCTCGGGCTGGAAAGCGGCGTGGATGACTATCTGGCTAAGCCGTTTAACGCGCGGGAGTTGCTGGCGCGGCTGCGGGTGCTGCTACGCCGCAGCGGAAAAGATGAGGGCAGCGACAAACTCAGCTTTGGCGATTTCTGTCTGCATGTGGCGGAGAGACGACTCTATCGGGGCGACGCCGAGGTCGATGTGAATCCTGCAGAGATGGACCTGCTCCTGGTCTTTGCACAACGACCACGCCGGATACTCAGCCGCGATTTGTTGCTGCAATTGCTGGGCGGAGAGGAGGATGGCCGTTTTGATCGCAGTATTGACGTGCGGGTGACGCGTCTGCGCAAGGTGATTGAAGAAAATCCCCGGCAACCCCGCTTTTTGCAGACCGAGCGTGGTGCCGGATACCGCTTCACTCCGTCCTCATGAGTTCGCAGGGTGGGCGCAGATTGTTTTCCCAGACGGCGTGGACCCTGGGGCTGGGTATCGTCGTTCTGCAGATTCTGACGCTGTTGATTGTCGTTGCCACGGTGCTGTATCCCTTGGCTGAACGTTCAGCGGAGGATCTCGCCGGATTGATTGTGATCAGCGCGAAAACCTATACAGAGATGTCACCTGAAGATCGTCCTGCTTTCTTAACCAGTCTGCGGGCAGATAACGGAATGGAAATTGCCAAACATCTGGATCGTTCGGTATCCCATACCCATGGTCACATCTATAGCTGGCTGCTGAGCCGGGCACTCTCCCGACGCCTGGGTGCGCCCGCTGTGGTCTATGTGCTGGGAGGAAGTACCCATACCTTCTGGGTACCCGTTCCCATCGGCGGACACAATATCTGGGTATATTTTGATCGTCGACGTCTGGTCTCCTCCCTCCCCGTCGCCATGATTTTTGTGATTGTTTTTTCCACGCTGGCGCTGTTGGTGCTGACCATGATTCTGGTACGCCGGGTCTTGCGGCCTTTGGAGGTGATTTCGGAAGCCTTGCGCGGATCGCTGAAGGCCCCTCTGCCGAGTCTGCCCCATGGTGGTGCTTATGAGTTCCAGAACATCCTCAACATCTTCGCCAACCTGCGAACCCGTTTGCAGGCGATGATCAACCATCAGTCGTTGCTGCTGACCGGGATTTCCCATGATCTGCGTTCGCCGCTGGCGCGCCTGCGCATGGCCTGGGAACTGCTGCCGGACAACACCCCGCAGCACCTGCGGGAAGGTATGCTGCAGGATATCGAGCGGATGGATGCGCTACTGGCCCAATCGCTGGCGTTGGGGCGCGGTATGTCGGCGAAGGTCGCGGATTTTGATCTGATGGTGTTGCTGGCCGAGGTGGGGGCGGATTTCGAAAGAGAGGGCGGTCACTGGCAGGCGACTTTACCGCGCCGTTACCCCTTCCGGGGGGATCGGGAGGCTCTGCGCCGCTTGCTGTCCAACTTGCTGGACAATGCGCTGCGATACGGCGGCGGGAGGGTGAGGGCGGAGTTCCAGAAAACCCAGGGGCGCACTCAGTTGCGCCTTTGCGATGAGGGGCCAGGGGTTCCGGAGGCGGATCTAGAGACCGTTTTTGAGCCTTTTATCCGCCTGGATGACGCCCGGGGACATGGGGAGGGCAGCGGCCTGGGGCTCGCCATCGCCCGCCAGCTCGCAGAGGCACAGGGAATGCGCCTGCGCCTCTTCAACGCCGTCGGCGGCGGGCTCTGCGCGGAATTGTCCTGGACCCCATGACCGTTCCGGTGTGGGGGCATCGTGCATGCGCTTGGTTTTACGCGGTAATGTTCCCGGAAAGATGGTCTATACTAAGGTGCTTACCGGTCAACGATGGCGATGCGGCAGGAGGGTGAAATGAACATATCGAAGGTCTTGGCAGGTATGATCGTAGCGCTGGCTCTGGGGGGGTGCGCGACGGTAACGCCGGTGAGTGGGCAGTTCCCGTCCGTTACGCCGCGTCAGGCGCAAACAGGGGCGGAAAACGGCAAGCTGGTGCGTTGGGGCGGAACGCTCATCAAGGCGCAGCCGAAGGCTCAGGAGACGTGCTTTACGGTAATGGCGCTGCCACTGCGTCAGGATGGACGGCCTTACAAGGGTGGGGGAAAATCGGATGAAGGGCGGTTTATTGCCTGTGCGCCCGGGTTCTACGACCCGGTGCTCTATGCGGCGGGACGGGAGCTTACCTTTATTGGTACCGTGACCGGGGTGCAAGCGGAAAAGGTCGGCGGGTATGATTATCCCTATCCCCAACTGCAGGCCAGCACGGTGTATTTATGGCCGGTGGAGGTACCGGAACCCGCTACGAGTACGGTGTTTATCAACGGTGGTTGGTACGGCGGGGCCTGGGGACCGTGGGGGCCCTGGGGGCCCTGGGGCCCATGGGGTTGGTGAGGAGCCCGGTGTCTCGGTTTCCCGCCCACCGGGTGAGTCCGATGCATCTTGCCTGGGGTGGCCAGA
>NZ_JABBDR010000306.1 GCF_018854495.1 Acidithiobacillus ferruginosus | reverse complement strand
CGCGGGCTCCGGCGGGCCACCACTGACGGGCAGCAACAGGCAGCGGCTGGGGTGCGGAAATGTCGCTGCGTAACCATGCGTCCACCCACGTCACGCCCCGCTGGCGCAGCACCGCCGTAAGCGCGAGGCTGCCGCTGCGGCGACTAGCCGCCTTCCAGAGATTTGCCGAGAAAATACCGCTCTGTGACCCCTTCTGCCAGAACAGCAGCATGCCGGATCCCGCATCCAGCGCACGCAATTCCAGATCAGCGGTGCCCCCGGCGGGGATCAGGAGCGGTACCATGCCCAGCAAAGCCAGGGGGCGCCCCGGCCAGCCCGGCGGCAGAAAAAAGATGGCGAGTCCCAGCACCGCCGCCAGCAAGGCCCAGGTGCGACCCGTACCCGTGCTGACCTGCGCAAATGGGATATGCAGCAGGATGCGCAGCAATGCGGTCACTGCATCCATTTCCAGCGCCACCAGATGAAAAAGCAGGCGGCTGAGCAGTTCCAGATCCAGCAGTGCAAAAAAAGCGCCTAGCAAGGCCAGGGGCACTGCAAGCATCTCGACCAGCGGGATCACCAATACGTTTGCAATCGGGGAAATCAGGGAAACCTGTCCGAAGAGTCCCGCCAGTAAAGGCATCAGGGCAATGGAAACCATCCACTGGCTGCGCAGCAGCGTGCGCCAGCCGCCTTCCCCATAGCCGATGGCCACCAACACGGCCACGGCGCCCAGAGAAAGCCAGAATCCCACATCCACCAGCGCGCCGGGGTTTTTCAGCGCGATCAGCAAGGCGGCCAGGGACAGCCCCTGCCAGGCGTTGTTTGGGCGTCCCTGCAGATGGGCGAGTGCCGCCGCCGTGATCATCCAGGCGGCGCGCTCGCCGGGGATCTGCATGCCGGTAAAACTGGCATAGCCCCAGGCCGCCGGGATGCTGCAGAGGACTCCCGCCGTCTGCGCCGGCCAGCGAGCGACCAGCCAGGGGATACGCCGCCACAGCCATTGACCGAGCCACAGGGCCAGGCCGGCGACCACGGCCACGTGGGAACCGGAGATCACCAGCAAGTGGGCGGTGCCCGTATCCCGGTAGACCTGCCAGATCTCCGGCGGGAGCTGGTTGCCGACACCAATACTCAGCGCCTGCACAAAACCTGCCGCTTCGCGGTCCAGAGCCATATTGCTGGCATGGAGCACCGCCTCACGGGCCACCGCGATATTGTCCTGGAGATTCTCGCGGGAAACCGGCAACAGCCGGGCATCCTGCAGCCGTGCCACCCCGCCCTCCCCGGCCCAAAAACGCTGCCGGGCGAGGTCAGCAAAGGGGCTGCCGGGCAGGCTGGCAAGAGACTCACTGTGCAACCGCAACTGCCAGCGTTGTCCGACTACGGGGACTTCCGGAAGATTACCGTGAACGAGAATGGTGTCAGGCCGGGCGCCCGCAGGGGCCTCTGCCGGCCAGTGCTCGGGCGCCACCAGAAAGCGATATTCCCGGCCCCCCAATTGGGGTATGGAATCGATGCGCCCCCGGACGGTGAAGTCCTGGCCCACCGGCCACTGTACGGCGAGGCGCAGATCGGCCTGCCAGATGCCCCAGGCAAAGGCCCCCGCTGCGACGGTCAACAGCAGCGCAGGCCGCCATTTCCAAACCAGGAGCAGTCCGGGAAGCGCTACAGAAAGCGGAATCCACAAAGCAGGCAATTGCCGGAAGCTGTGAAAAAACCCCAGCCCCAGCCCCATCGCGATGACCAGAAGCGGCAAGGACGGCCAGGATTTGGCCCAAGGCAGCGGCTTGGCTACACTAGCCCCCTTACGATCCAGGAAATATCGCATTGCGCCTACCTGCATTCTGTCGCCTTCCCACCCGCGAGGACATCCTCAGCAAACGACCGCTGGGGCGCTTTACCCATTACCTGGCCCGCCCGGTACTCTGGCATCCCCATCGCCACAACGTCGCCCGTGCCGCCGCGATCGGCACTTTTATCGGCAGCCTGCCTTTTTTTGGCCATGTTCTGAGCATCCTGCTCATCAGTCTCTGGCGTCGTGCCTATATCCCCGTCGGCGTCGTCATGCCTTTCATCGTGACGGGACCCTTTACCATCGTGCCCTTTTTCTTCGCATCCTATGAACTGGGGTTCTGGCTGCTCAACCAGTTGGGGCTGGCCCCGCCCATCACCATTCATTATGCGGATATCCACGCCATGGTCCATGGACAGATCAGCGTAATGGCCATGGGAGACCGCCTCTGGCATGCCTACCTCCTCACCTGGCTGGGCAGCATCATTCTTGGCGGGGCGCTTGCCCTGATACTGTACTTTGGAGTACTCGGTGGCTGGCGACTCTGGATACTGTGGCGGCTGCGGCGCCGTCGCCTGCAGCGCAGCCGGTTTTAGTGCGCCGCGTACTCCGGCTGCAGGACGCCATCCTGCAGCCGGAGTACGCGCTCCATGTGTGCCGCCAGCGCCGGCTCATGGGTGACGATAACCAGTGCGGTACCCAGTTCCTGATTGAGGTCGAGCATCAGTTGGTGGACGCTCTCCGCCGACTCGCTGTCGAGATTGCCGGTGGGCTCGTCGGCGAGGAGCAGTGCCGGACGGGTGACCAGCGCACGCGCCAGCGCAACCCGCTGCCGTTCGCCACCGGAGAGCATGCCGGGCTTGTGATCCAGGCGCTCACTCAGACCGACACGAGTCAGGATTTCCTTGCCCCAGGGTTCTACGGAACGACGCGGCACCCGGCGTATCAGGAGAGGGAGCAGGACATTCTCCAGTGCCGTGAACTCGGGTAGCAAACGGTGTAACTGATAGACGAAACCGACACTCTGATTGCGCAAACGGCTGCGCGCCGATTCGCTGAGTTTGTAAACCTCCTGACCGAGGATCCGTACCCTACCCCCAGACGGGCGCTCCAGGCCACCCATGAGGTGCATCAGTGTGCTCTTGCCCTGCCCGGAGGCGCCGACAATCGCCAGGCGTTCGCCGGGACGCACCTGCAGATTGATGTCACGGATGACCTCCAGACGCTCGCGACCAATGGCGAAGCTCTGCCGCAGATGCTCGACGGAAAGAATGATCTGCTCACTCATAACGCAGCGCCTCCGCGGGAGCGACGCGGGAGGCGCGCCAGGATGGATACAACGTCGCTATCCAGCTCATGATGAGCGCGGCGATGGCCACATGGATCACATCCCAGGGCTCCAGCTTGGAGGGCAACTGGCTGATGGAATAAACCTCCGGCGAGATAAATTGGACGTGAAACAAGTGCTCGATGGCCGGTACCAGGGTCGGAATATTCAACGCCAGCAACACCCCGAAGAAGACACCGAGCAGCGTGCCAAAGAGCCCGATGATCCCGCCCTGAACCATAAAAATCAGCATGATACTGCGTGGCGTCACGCCGATGGTGCGGAGAATGGCGATATCCGTTTCCTTATCGGTGACCACCATCACCAGGGTCGCCACGATGTTGAAGGCGGCGACGGCGATGATGAGCGACAGGATCACGAACATCACCAGTTTCTCCATGCTCAGGGCCTTGAAGAAGTTCTCGTGGGTCTGGGTCCAGTCCTGGATATAAAAAGCGGCGCCCAGCTGTTGTTGCAGACGGGCGGCGAAGGCCGGGGCGGTAAAGGGATCTTTGATCTGCATGCGCAGGCCCGTCACGCCCTGGTTGAGCCCGTAGAGCCGCTGCGCATCGCCCAGATTGATATAGGCCATGCCGCTGTCGTAGGCGTAAATACCGACGGAAAAGAGCCCCACCACCGTGAACTGGCGCAGGGCGGGGGTTACACCCAGTGGGGTCACGCCCCCCTGCGGCGAGATCAGGGTAATCTTGTCACCTACGGTCACGCCCAGTTGTCGCGCGAGGGCTCGTCCGAGGACGATACTCCAGGGGTGCGTCTGCAGGGACTGCAACTCACCCATTTTCATGTCCTGGCTGAGCTTGTTGACGCGGTTCTCCAACGCCGGATCGATGCCCTCGATCACCGCGCCACTGACCAGCCCGTCGTGGGAGAGCATGGCCTGCGCCTGAACATAGGGTGCCACTCCGGTCACACCGGGAACCGTCGAAAGGCGTTTCACCGCCGTCGGCCAGTCCAGTACCGGCACTCCGTTGCCCTGAATGATGACATCGGAGGTTACCGCCAGAATCCGCGAACGCAGGGTATGGTCAAAACCATTCATCACCGCCATGACCGCGATGAGCGCGGCCACCCCGATGACCATGCCCATGATCGCCGTGCCGGTGATGAAGGAAATGAAGTGATTGCGACGCTTGGCGCGGGTGTAACGTACCCCGATCCACAGTTCGTAAAACCTCATATCTGTTCCGGTCGCAGATGGGGGAAAAGGATCACCTCGCGAATGCTGGGCTGGTCAGCGAGGAGCATGACCAGACGGTCGATTCCAAGCCCCACCCCTGCGGTCGGCGGCATGCCGTATTCCAGGGCGCGGATATAGTCGGCATCGAAGAACATCGCCTCCTCGTCCCCGGCATCCTTGGCCTCGACCTGCGCCCGGAAGCGGGCAGCCTGGTCTTCGGGATCATTCAACTCGGAGAAGCCGTTGGCCAACTCGCGGCCGGCGATCATCAGCTCGAAACGATCCGTGACCTCGGGGTCGAGATCATTACGGCGCGCCAGCGGGCTGACCTCCAGAGGATACTCGGTGATGAAGGTGGGCTGCTGGAGATGGCCTTCCACCGTCTTCTCGAAGATTTCGATGAGACGTTTGCCCCAGCCCCAGGCGGGCTGACAGGGCAGGTGCAACTGCGCGAGTTTGGCAGCCAGCACTGCGGGGTCCCGCAGATCGGCATCCGCCAGATCGGGGTTATGGGCACGCACCGATTCCGTCACCGTCAAACGGTGGAAGGGTTTGCCGAGGTCGATCTCCAGCCCTTGATAGCTTATCGCCGTAGTGCCCAGGGCCGCCTGTGCCGCGGCGCGGATCAGGGTCTCGGTGAGGTCCATGGCGCGCACGTGGTCGGCGTAGGCCTCGTACCATTCGAGCATGGTGAACTCGGGGTTATGGCGGGTGGAAATACCTTCATTGCGGAAGTTGCGGTTGATCTCAAAGACCTGCTCAATGCCGCCCACCACCAACCGCTTGAGGTACAGCTCCGGGGCGATACGCAGGTACAGGGTCATGTCCAGGGCATGGTGGTGGGTGACAAAAGGCCGCGCCGTGGCACCACCGGGGACGGGCTGCATCATGGGCGTCTCCGCTTCATAAAAGCCGCGCTGGCGCAGGCCATCGCGCAGGGCCGCCACCGTTTCCGCACGAATCTGGAAGGTGCGGCGGGTGGCCTCGGTGACGATCAGATCGACATAGCGCTGGCGGAAGCGGGTTTCCGGGTCGGCGAGCCCGTGCCATTTCTCCGGCAGCGGGCGCAGGGCCTTGCTCAGCAGTTGGAGGCCATGCACTTTGACCGAAAGCTCACCGGTCTTGGTGCGGAACAGGAGGCCATCCACACCGATGATGTCGCCGAAATCCAGTCCCTTGAAGCGCGCGTAGACCTCTTCGCCCAGGTTATCGCGGCTGACAAAGAGTTGAATACGCCCGGACTGATCCTGAATGTCGGCGAAACTGGCCTTACCCATGACCCGGCGGCTCATCAGCCGTCCGCCGAGCCGCGCCTCGATGGGCTCCTGCTCCAGCGCCGTGGCGTCCATATCGCCATAACGCTCTTGCAGATCGCCCGCCAGGGCATCGCGGCGGAAGCCGTTGGGATAGGCATGGCCTTCGCTGCGCCAGTGTCCCAGCTTGTCGCGCCGCACCTGCATCTGGTCATTGAGTTCCTGATCCACCATCCGTCCCCTTCCTGCGAAATACCGAGTGACTACCGCTTACAATCCGGCCTTCAACGCCGCTTCAATGAACATATCCAACGCCCCATCGAGCACCTTCTGGGTATCGCCCACTTCGACCCCGGTGCGCAGGTCTTTGATCCGCGACTGGTCCAGCACATAGGAACGGATCTGATGCCCCCAGCCGATATCGCTTTTGCTGTCTTCCAGCGCCTGCTTTTCGACGGCACGTTTCTGCATCTCCATCTCATAGAGCTTGGAGCGCAGCATGCGCATGGCCTCGGCCCGGTTCTTGTGCTGCGAGCGGTCGGTCTGGCAGGCCACGACAATGCCCGAGGGCATATGGGTGATACGAATGGCCGAGTCGGTCTTGTTGACGTGCTGGCCACCCGCCCCGCTGGCCCGGTAGGTATCCACCTTGAGGTCCGCCGGATTGATATCCACTTCGAAACTATCGTCAATTTCGGGATAAACAAAGACGCTGGCGAAGCTGGTATGACGGCGATTGCCGGAGTCGAAAGGCGATTTGCGCACCAGGCGATGGACGCCGGTTTCGGTACGCAGCCAGCCGAAGGCGTGGTCACCGCGCACATGGATGCTGGCCGACTTGATGCCCGCCACTTCCCCCTCGGAGACCTCCACCAGTTCCGCCGCAAAGCCATGGGACTCGGCCCAGTGCAGATACATGCGCAGAATCATTTCCGCCCAATCCTGTGCCTCGGTGCCGCCCGCGCCCGCCTGAATATCCACAAAGCAGTTTGCCGCATCCTGCGCGCCGGAGAACATGCGCTGAAATTCCAGCTTCTCGACCATAGACAGCGCGGTATCGAGATCCGCATCGACAGCGGCGAGGAGTTCTTCGTCCTGCTCGCTCAGCGCCAACTCCAGCATCTCGCCGCCATCGGCGAGACTCGCGGTGAGCTTGTCCATGGGCGTGATGACGGCTTCCAGCGCAGACCGTTCGCGACCCAGTTCCTGGGCCTTTTCGGCGTTGTTCCAGATGGTCGGGTCTTCCAGCTCCCGTTGAACTTCTTCTAGGCGACCGCGCTTTTCTTCGAGGTCAAAGATACCCCCTCAGGCCCGCGACACGGACCTGGAGATCGTCGTGCAGTGCACGCATCTCATTCACTTCTCTCATGATTCTTCCTTTTCCATCAGGCCGCATCAGGGCCATACCAGCGCGCACATGGTTGCCTCGCACGCAAAGGCCGTAATTATGCGCATATTCAGTGCTGATCTCCAGCAGTGTTTCGACTTCGTCGCAAGCGGCTGCGAGGGCTAAAGCCCTTACAGACACAGCCCACCCGCCCTAACCCCGTTAAGCAAATCGGGATACCGTTCTTCAGTCATCCTCTCGCACTGGCGGCCATTGCTGCGCAGCATGCAATACGCGCAGGATCACCACAGCGTGGGCGTCTTCGGTGTAAATCACTACATAACTCGACCGCACAACCATTTCCCGTGTGCCAGAAACCCGCCCGGCACGGTAGAGCATCGGATGCTCCAGCAGATTTGCGGCCTTGGCCTCAATGTCGTCTTTCAGGCGTTGGGCAGCGTCCGGGGTGTCATCCGAAATATACTCGACAATCGCCAGTAGATCGGCGCTGGCCGCTTCCCGCCACTCAAGTACGAGCACGACGCTTCCTATCAATCAGCGATTGCACCTCATCCATAACCCGGCGATGCGGCACAGTCGGTCGCGTATCATCCAGCGCCTCATGCACCCTTTCCCGGAACCATGCGTCATAGGCATCCGGGTCAGCTACCAGACCGACAGGCAAGCCGCCTTCCTTGGTAACGCGAGTGAGCAGGATGCGCACGGCATCCGAAATGGTCAGGCCGACGTTAGCGAGTTTCTCCGCCGCGTCGGCTTTCAGCTTGTCGTCCACGCGAACATGCAGCATTGAGGTTTGAGCCATCGGAATTCCTCCAGGTACTATCCATGATAATGTATCTCATTGGAGAGACAAACAACAGATCTCCGAGAGGGGGTGATATATTCGCCCTTGGCTTTGGGCGAGAAATAAGCGACGGGTTTGCCAAATCACATTGGACTTATAGAGTCCTTTCCAATCCTGAAATCTCTGTCCGCTTCACCCAGGCCAGAGGGTCGATGGTACACAGCCAATCTTGGGGGCAATAGATTCGGCAGCGGCCCACAGGGAAGGATATTCACCACGATGCTCCTGTACCAGGCGAACAGCGCCTCACGGACCTCAGGGGAAAACTTCGCTCACCAACGCAACATGCCGAATACGCAATTGCAGGGTAGTCGTATCCCGGAACGTATTCACATCCAGCTCATAAGCCATGAGTACCGTCTGCCCCACTCCCACCGGGCAGACGCCATTTTCCACGGCGCCGAACCAGATGGCGTCGTAGTCCGTCGCACCCATTTTCACGACCAGTTTCAGATGCCTACCGTCGCCTACCGGGCGGACCTGGTCAATCCGGCCGTGGCTTCTGAAAACGGGGTGCTCCCATTGACGACCAAAGGGTTCCAAGGCAGCCAGTTCTTCCACAACGGCGAAGCTGGGAGCCACTTCCAGGGGACCATCGGTGACGATCTCCGGGCCGGCCCTCTGGTCACGCAATGCGCTTGCGGCGATAGAGGCCCACGCTTCTGCAAAGCGCTGCAGCCCATCGCGCTTCAAGGTCACCCCGCCAGCGCCCGCATGGCCACCCCAGGCGACAAAATCATCGGGATAACGGCCGGCTATCTCGGCCAGGGCATCCCGCACATGAAAGCCGTGCACGGTTCTCAGAGAGGCGGTGATATGTTCGCCCTCCGCTTTGGGCGAGAAATAAGCGACGGGCCTGCCAAAGGACTCCGCCAGTCGCGCCGCACAAATGCCGTGGACACCCGCGTGGCCTTCGGGATCGAATATCGTAATCGCCGCCGCGCCATCCCGAACCTGCTGCGCCGCCTGTTTTGCGCTTCGTTGCAGCATGTTCGACTGGACCGCCTTACGTTCGGTGTTATGCTCGACGAAATGCTGCGCCAGTTCTTCAGCGATCAGCACGTCATCGCTCATGAGCAGGTCCACACTGCCCAGAGCGGAATCCAGGCGTCCGCGGGCGTTGATGACGGGCGCGAAATGAAAGGCCAGGGTGGCCGCGGTAATGGGACCCTTGCAGTTCGTGGCGACATACAGTGCCCGCCAGGCGGGCCGCGCCACCGGCGAGTTCATGATCGCCAGCCCGCGGGCGATAATCGCCTTGTTATTGGTAGACCGCGCCAGATTGACGCAGTCGGCCATGGTTCCCAGCGCAACCAGGTCCAAAAGACCGCCGAGTTTTGGCGCACTGGCGGGAAGGTCGCCGTCCTGAATCAGTCGCTGGCGAACCGCACAGCACAGCAACCACGCCACATGCACGCCAGCGATGTAAGGATCGGGAAACGCCGAATCCTCGCGCACCGGGTTTACGCAAGCCATGGCCGCCGGCGGCGGCCCATCCGCGGGCACGCCGTGATGATCCGTGACGATGACGGTAAAACCATGATCCCGCAGCCGGGCGATCCGTTCGTGATCCGTGCTCCCTTGATCCGCGGTAATGATCAAGGCGGGGCGGGGGGCCTCCGCGATAATGCGATCGGTCAGGGTTTCGGTGACGCCGTAGCCATCTCGCAGACGATGTCCGATATAGCTGTGAATCCGGGCTTCCGGGACGCCGAAATCATCCCGGAACGCAAACTTCAGCACCGCGTGGGCCGAAGCGCCATCGGCATCGAAGTCCGAAATCAGAAGGATGGGCAACCCTCGTTTTATGGCGGAGACGATACATTCAGAAGCGATGTCGATGTCCGGGAGCAGGTCGGGCGGGGTGAGACCACTCAACTGCAGATTCAGCAAAGCCGGTAGCTTCGCCACATCCGCATCACTCAATCTACCGGCAATGATCCGGGCCTGGAGCGGGGTATATCCAAGTTCCAAAGCCGCACGCAATATCGCCACGGCTACAGGACGATCGACAATGCGCACGGCTTCCGCAGCCATCTACCAAACGCCCGGCAGCGCATGGCCCGGCCGGGCCGGTCTGCGCCAGAAGCACCAGCGATCTGCACGGCGAAGCGTAAGGCGCTCTATACCACCGCTGGCGAGCACACCCGTCAAACACTCCAGGCGCCCGTCACTCCGCCACAGGGATCGCAGGGCCGGGACCAGCGCCGCAAAGGATTTTGCCGTATCCGGGTAGAGCCAGGCCCCGGACCAGACCCAGAGCAGATCATCGGGGAGTTTTACCGCGGCCTGCAGCGTTTTGGAACAGGACAGCGGCAGGCTGAGCCAGCGGGCCGCGGCCTGCAGATAGTCGGCCTCCGCCGCCACGGTCTGCCACTTCGGAATGGGCCGCGTCGAAGGCAATCGCCCCTCCCCCCAGGCCCAGAACAGACACCAGGATTCCTGACCGCTGGCATCGGCATCCTGATTGACGGGATGGGCGGCGAGGAGCATCTGCAACTCATTGAGGAAGGCATTCCAGCGCCGGGCATCGGCACCGGTGACTTGCAGGGCCAGGGGCTCGCGGCCCCAGACTCGTTCGGGATCGGGACAGTGCAGGTCGGGCGTGTCGGTGGCCAGCACATACCAGCGCCGGGCGCCGCGCCGCAAAATCCATGGGGTGTCCGCCAGGTGTCCGGTGGCGGCCGCAAACAGTGCCGCGGCGGCGGCTTCCTCCAGACCGGGCATGGGCTGTAGCACCGCCCGCCCTGCCTGTCCGCGGAACGCCACCGGCTCCAGGGCGACGACCCAGTGTCCTTTGGTCGCTATACCCTCGGACTCCGCCAATAGTGCCGCCGCCGGCAGCACGCCGTTGAAGCCCAGCAAACGCCCTGCCACCTCCAGAGAGGAACCAGCCGCTAACCGCTCCGCCCGCCCACGACCCCAGTAACGCGGCAACACCGCTCCCAGGTCATCCTCCGGCACACCACGCAGCTCCGACAGCCAGAGGCAGAGATCCGCCATCAGCGATCCAGGATGGCGCGCTGCACCGCCTCCAGACTGGCATCTACGGTGAGCACCTCGCCACCCTGAGCGATGGCGGTATCGGGATCTTTCAGGCCATGCCCGGTGAGAGTACAGACTACCGTCGCACCCGCTTCAATTTTTCCGGCACGGGCCTCGGCTACCACCCCCGCCACCGAAGTCGCCGAGGCCGGTTCGCAGAAAACACCCTCATATTGCGCCAGCCAGCGCTGCGCCTCCAGAATCTCGGCATCGCTATGGCCGCCAAACCAGCCGCCGCTTTCCGCCTGCACCCGATGCGCCTGATCCCAGGACATGGGGTGGCCGATACGGATGGCCGTGGCGATGGTCTCGGGGTCCTTCACGTAGTGGCCGACGATGAAGGGGGCACTGCCTGCTGCCTGAAAACCCAGCATCTTCGGTCGTTTTCCCGCCTGACCGTGACCGTAGCTACAGGAGCCATTACAGAACTTGCAGGAGGCGGTCAAAGGCTGGGACTTGTCGGTCCGCCCGTCGGTGGCCTCACAATAGCCCATCCAGTGGGCGGTGATATTACCGGCATTACCCACGGGCAGGGCGTGATAATCGGGCGCCTCACCCAACGCTTCGATAATCTCGAAGGCCGCCGTCTTCTGACCCTGCAAGCGGTAAGGGTTAACCGAATTCACCAGGGTAATCGGCGCATTAGCCGCCACTTCCTGGACGATCTGCATGCCCGCATCGAAGTTGCCGCGAATCTGCAACACCATGGCACCATGCATCATCGCCTGAGAGAGCTTGCCGAGGGCAATCTTGCCTTCCGGGATCACCACGAAGGCGCGCATTCCCGCCCGCGCCGCATAGGCCGCCGCTGCCGCCGAAGTGTTGCCGGTGGAGGCGCAGATCACCATCTCGCTGCCGTCTTCCTTGGCCTTGGTCACGGCCATGGCCATACCACGGTCCTTGAAGGAACCGGTGGGATTCAGGCCCTCAAATTTGAGGAAAAGGCGGATATCGAGGCCAAGCCGGCGGGGCAGGTTGATACACTCGATCAGCGGCGTATTGCCCTCGCCCAGGCTCACCGCCGGAGTCTCGGGAGCCAGGGGCAGGAAGGCGCGGTAATGGTCGATGATGCCGGTATAACGGGACATGAAGTGTTCCTGAGTTAAGATGAAATGCCAAAATTCCGTGCAGCGGTCGGATCACCCTTCCGCCAAACTCTCGACGCGCAGGCGCAACACCGGCTGAACGACCACTGGCAGGGCTTCGATGCGAGCGATGGCCTGCTCCAGGTCGCCTTCCCGGCAGCGGTGCAGCAGCAGGACGATGGGCACGCTGTCTGCCTCCGGCGTCTCTTTCTGCACCAGCGCCTCGATGGAAATCTCATATTCCGCCAGCATCGTCGCCACCTGTGCCAACACACCGGCACGGTTATGGGCGTGGATGCGCAGATAGTAAGCGCTCTCCACCTCGGCCATGGGCAGCAGCGGCAAGGCACTCATGGCATCGGGCTGGAAGGCGAGATGGGGCACCCGGTTGCTGGGATCGGCGGTCATGGTCCGCGCCACATCCACCAGGTCCGCCACCACGGCGCTGGCTGTGGGATCACCGCCCGCACCGCGTCCATA
>NZ_JABBDR010000305.1 GCF_018854495.1 Acidithiobacillus ferruginosus | reverse complement strand
TGAGCCTCCATTACAGGGAAAAACCAATCCTATCAAAGGAATCCTGCCAAATCAGCAGAGGTAACTGCCGAATTTAGGATAAATTATACATCGAAATACTCCTTCTAGGTCATACCGTTCAGGAGTACCGGACAGTTTCTATGTACCGCTGGGCGCCAGGCATAAAAAACCCCAAGCCAAAGGCGAGGGGTGGGGGAGAGTCAAAGAGTCAAGCGGCAGTCTTGCGACGTGCCTCGATGACATCAAGCAACTGTTTCGCCTCATCGCCGGTGAAGTTGACCTCCACCCACTGCTTTGCATACTCCAGGCGAGCCGCTTCAGTACGCTCGATCCTTCTAATAGCGCGAGCGACCTCTTCAGACGGCTCCGACGACGGGGCTGGGGCAGCATCTTCAGAGGGCTCGGCGGCGGTAGAGGTGTTGCCGAACAGCGCAGCAACCTCACCTGCCAGCCCAAGGAAATATTCCTCCTTTGCGGCTTTCCGGGTGGCATCGAGCGCGGCCTTGGCTTTTACGCCCGCCTTTCCAAGCGCAGCAACAGCCGCTGTGCAAGCATCTTGGGCACGGCGGAAGTGCGATTCCGCCTTTATTTCCTTCTTATCGGAATCCTTAACAGACGCGACATGATTAACAAACGTCCGGCCACCGCGATCAACAGACGTGGTAAAACACGCGATGGTGATCGCAACGCCGATACCGCGGTCTTTAACGGCAGCCTCCAACTTCGGAAGAAGCCGCTCACAGAACTCTGTTCCAAGGTCAAGCGAGAGAACGGTTGAATCCTGGCCGTTGTTTAGGAAAACCCGCACCTTTTGGAACACGTTGCCCTGGCCATCCCTTGTTTGGGGCGTAAATACCCCTGAGAGAGTGCCAGAGAGCTTGGTCAGAACGGGTGCCCCGTGTTTCTTGAGAGCAGCCCGGGCGACTTTGGACCTTTCCTCGGTGTAACCCGCCTTCCAGCCGGCCTCACCAATCTCTGCGCGTGCCTCTTGAAGCGCCGCGTTGGTGGTGGCGTCATTCACCAATATAAAACCAGATACAATCGTATTGTGCTGATACATGACATATCTCCTTTCAAAAGGTCCGGCGAAAGTGCCGTAGATCGTTCCGGTCAGGGGTACCGGACAGTTTCTATGTACCAGCGGAGGGCTGGCATGGAAGATGCCGCGTCAATAGTGTATTTTCACTAGACTAGAATTTTCGACGATTGTGAATCAAAGAAGGGCGCCCTTGTTCCGAAACTTTGTCTATAAAGCCTGGGTCGATCCCAAGGACGAACCCTTGCTGATCGAGCAGGCACAGAGAATCAGACGTACTTACGCCAAGGCCTGCCAGTTCGGGACGATGGATGAAGGGCGAAAATACCTGAACAGAGAACTGGCAGACATCTGGTATGCCACGCGGCAAATGACGGCGACATGGCTCAAGGGCGAACATGCTCGACGCACGATCAAAAGAAAAGGCCGTCCAGAGGACGATGATACGGAGCAAGCCGCGCACGACGGCTACAATGGCGTGATCGGGGGTGTTCTCGTGTCCGCCAACGAGCTCCCCTATGCCGAGTTCCTGCAGCGTAACGAGAAATACAAAGTGTATTTCAAAACTATTAAAGCGGGAGAGAAACCGCTGATGGAGCTGACGATGCCGCTCTGGTCGCGGCGCGATGGAGAACCATTTTCCGTGCGTTTCCTGATGCACAGGCCCATCGCAGGTCATTTATTGGTGCGCCGGTTTCACCTGGTGATGCGCTATAAGCGCCATGCCGGCAAGCTCGTCGGATATACCTGGTACGTCAGTATCATGGTGAAGATGGACAACCCAGAGATGCGACAACCCCGAAGGGTCGGGACCCTCTGGCCGTCCTGGAAGGTGGAGCCGGACGGCAGTATCCTCGTGATGCGCCTGGAAATTGATTATCTCGACGGCACCAAAAAGGATATAAAGTACCATCTGCCACCGGGGACCATATCCAGGGCACGGCGGGCCTATCACCTGTCCATAACCGGACAAGACAATATCGAATACAACAACTTCGACCGGTGGCGCATGGATACCTACCGCAAATGGGCCGTGGATGTCTGCAAACGGGTGGATGTCATCAAGCAGGTGGATTTCACCAAGCCCATAGGTCTTGAGGTCGGGAGCAGCGTGCCGGGCACTATACCGCGTCATCGACCACTCGTGGCCGTGGGACTTCTGATCGCGGCGATCCGCGAAAAAGCCAACGGCAGCGGGATTAGTTTCGCCACGGAATAGGTCGTTCCATCATCACGCGCTTGCATCCTTCATTGTCATAGTGTATTTATAAACTCGATATGGAAAGCGTCCGTCTGGGAGTGCCAAAAGAAGTTGCACACCGCCATAAGCGCGGGTGGATACTTTTGTCGATCATCACCGGTGGATTGGGATGTGCGGCGGCATTGTGGGTGATTATTTTCCAGAATGGACCCGTCAAAGCGGTTCCATTGCCGCCCGCACCCGCACAACACATCTCGGATGGGGCAAGGAAGAATGTGATGGCGAAGCCCGTAGTGATTATGCCTAAACAAGTGGTTACACCGGTGGATGCGCCTGCCGTAAGCAGTCCGGCAGTGGCGAATATGATCCGGCAGGTCCAGGAAATGCAGCAAAAAGTGCGGGGCATGGAGGATGAGAATGGTCGATAAAGAATCCAATACGGATGCGGAAGCAGTGGACCTGCTCGCCCTGCCCGCCAACGAATTTGCGGCATCCATCCTGACCATGCTCTATCTCAATGTGCTGATGCCCAAGGGCGTCACGGAAATGACCGTGATCTGTAACAATAGTGTAATTACACTAGGAAACGATGACCCGATGGATCGCCTCCGGCGGGCAACGCAATGTCTGGCTGAAGAAATGCGCGTGCAGGAGATCAAAAGTGCTTAATCCTTTTGCAAAAAAGAAGATCGACCCCCGAAAGGAGCCGGTAGTGGGCGAGACGGAAACCAAGCTCATAGACGGCATATCAGGCGGGAAAGCCAAAAAGAAACCATTGAGCACCAGACAGAAAACGGTCATTAGCATCGCGGTTCTCGCCGTGGTCGGCCTGATGGTCGCCAACAAGGTCATGGGGCCAGCAAAGCCAATCGACGCGGACCAGTCATCGGGCATCGCCCCCATCATGGCGCCACGCCAGGCCGCGCCGATTCACCGTGCAGGCTTCGCGCATCCCGAAGCACCATCCAAGACCACCGCCACCGGACCATTGATGCCGCCTACCACCCAGGTGGTAACGGCGCAGCCCGCCGTGCCCTACTCCGCCACACCCACGACGGAATCGCCACAATCCATTCAAAACCTGTTGAGTTCCGCCAGTGATGATACGGCCACGGTGATTCAGACATGGCCAGGCCCCGGCGGATTGACCGGGGCGCTCTACCGGGATGTCAACGGACAGGAAGGTGTCGCCTGGGTGGACGTACCGGAAAACCTCGTGATGATCGGCACCCTGGTGGGTGCCGACGGCAAAAATTACAACACCAGCTCAGATTTCGCGCTGGCGGCAAATCGTTCGGTAGTGGCACAGACGGTCAGCGAAGCCCCAACCGCTGCAAACACCATATCCACCCTCGGCACGCTCATGACAGATGGAACCGGATTCACCGAAGGCCGATCCGGCCCGCAGGCTACGGTGTACATAGACCCCAACAGCAGCGTCGGACACAGGCTCTATCTGGCCTTAGCACCTAAAATCGCCGCGGGAACCCTGAATGTTCGTTATGTCCCCGTCGCCGAGAAGGATAAAAGCAGTCTGCACAAGGCCGAAGCCATCCTCGCCGCACCTGCACCGGCCAAGAAGATGAGCATGGATGAGCGACTATTCAAAAAGTCTCCGAACGGGCAGATGGAAGGCGGCATTCGCGGTGTGCCCAGCACGCTGTCCATGGTGCAGGAAGTGGACGGGAATACCGCATTACTGGCGACCGCGGGCTACATCAACAATCCGGTGATGGTCTATTGCGACAAAGCCGGCAAGCACCAGGTATCGGTTGGTGACGCCACGGTCGGCGATCTCGCTTCCATTCTGGATAACCTCGGCAACTGCAAAGCCGGAGTCTGACCTTGAAGCATTTTGGAGAGCTGATTTTTTTCCTGTTCATTGCGTTTCTGATCTGGGTGTTTATCGGGGGTACGCCCGACCAGCGGATTCACCGGGTATGCAGCCCCATTTCTTGGGTAGGTAACTTTGTGGGATCCGTAGCGATAGCGGCAGACACCGATTACGGAAAGAGCATCAAGAACGGAACCGCGAATTTGGATTACCGGTGTCAGTTGACGATTTGGGATTATTTCTATGCGGCCAAGTGGGAAAAAGAGCATCCCGGAGTCCCTCTTCCGGGTGCTCAGAATGCTCAAAAGGGTTCTTAAATGGCGAATCTTCGTTCTGATCATGGCGGCAGGCATGGCTTGGCATACCTGGGAGTTCCAGTGGGTGCCCCAGGCGATGATCCCGTGCTACGGGCAATATATGAACGACCCTCAGAAGGAAACCCTGGACTGGCAGATGGCCCATCCCTTCATGGCCGGAGTCTGGTCCGGCGCATCCCTGGGATTCTGGCCAGACGGTTACGCCGTCCCCAGGGGATGCAGTTATGTCAACGAGGGGGCAGGGGTTCCGCCGTGGACCTACACGCCCTTCGCGCATCTCGCCTTTCCCGCTTTCCGGATCTGGGCCACCTTGTTCACGGCGCTTTTCGTCTGGCTGTATGCGGCGTTCTTGGCCTGGGCCTTTCGGCCTGCGCCCACTGGACGCCCTCTTGGATGGCAAAGCCTGCGGCCCTGGCGCCGGTGCCTGCGGCACCCGTTATCTACCATCCTCAGCCTCGACTCGGAGCAGCCTGGCAGTACGGCCAGTCCGAGCCAGGACTCGTCCACGTCCTCGGAAAACAGATGCCGGCCATCGTGAATACACCAAACCCCGTCATCGTGCATCCCACACTGATTCCGGCACATTCACCACGGATGCCGCAGCAGACGATCCCATTTCCGACAGGGAAGCCCGCGTTCCATATTCCAGAAGCCTGGTTCAAGGCGGGCGCCAAGCGGCAGCACGTAAGGGCATCCATCGTTAATCCGTGGAGCTGCAAGCCAGCAGCGCTCCCTTGTGGAAAGACGGGTACCGACTATTGGGCCTGCCAGAAGCGCAACAAGAACTTGACACCAAAGGGAGATAGATCATGCAAGCCGTGAGAATGCCGAACCATGTTGACGACACCCAGCAGATCCTTTTTTGGGATGTGGAAGAAGTCGCTGTGGTCGCGATGTTTTTCATCATCGGCTATGTGATGCGCGAACTGACCATCTGCATCGTGCTCAGTATCGGTGTGGTGTACCTCTTCTCGGGCTGGAAGAACAACCAGCTCAATGGCGTACTCCCGCACATGAGCTATCAGTTCGGATGGTGGCGGCTCAATGACGTCTTCCGGAATGGAAACATCAAGGAGTGGATCTCTTGAACTGGGGTCTCTTCCGCAAAACCTACGACAAACTGGCGGAGAATAGTCGCCTGTATCTCTTCGTCATTGTAGCGCTCGTGATAGTAATTCTGTCCCAGCAGTGGATGATCTTCACGATGAAGACCCAGACCACCCTGGTGCCGCCTTATCTGGATAAGGCCGTGAATATCGGGTACGCCACGGCCAGCGCCGATTACTACGAGTCATGGGGCTTGTACGTCGCGGAATTGGTCGGGAATCTTACGCCAGGCGACGCCACATACGTTGCCAACAGCCTCGGTAAGCTGTTCGATGCCAACGATTTCGCCATCGTTAAAGGCAAGGTGCTCGCCACGGCAGCCGCTGAGCGCGGGGACCAGGCGAACTTCTTTTTTCAGGCGAAGCAAACCATCTGGCAGGCGGCGAACAAAACGGTTTTTGTCTACGGGCTTCTCAGCCAGATCAATAATCTCGGGCAGACCGTATCCAAGGTTCACTACACCTTTTCCATGGCTGTACATATAGAAGGTGGCAGGCCTGTGCTGGATAACTTCAACGCCTATCAGGGCGGACCGCACACCATCAAATGGGTCATGGCTCAAGAAAAAGACAAGGGGGCGAAATGATGCGTCGTTACTGGATCCTCTGCGCCTTGGCCTTATGGCCGGTAACGACGCTCGCGGGCGTCATGGCACCGCCGCCTCCTACAGATACCGCGCTGACGCAAGGAGCGAGCCTTGGCCAACAGGGGGCGGCAGAATATCAACAAGCCAGCGCAGGTAGTGCGGCATTCGCGCAAGGGGCAAATAACGGCTCGGGCCGGTTCGTCATGCCGAGTTCGCCGGATCGCACTTCCAATCTGCAGCAGTCCACCGCCTTTGCGAGCCTGGGGCACATACCCGCAGCGCCAAGCCAGCCTGAGTTGACCGGCGGCAGGGTGCCTGCACCCATGCCGCCTAGCGCACCCGGTAGCGCACCTTATATGCCAACGGCTACAGTGACCCCACCACCGGCGGGCGCCAATCCGTACACGATCCATAGCGCCGCGATGAATACCTATGGCGCGTCAAACATACCGCCACACATGAGTTTCAAGGCGGCACGCATTGGAAGTATTCCAGTATCCACTACGGATATTCGGATTGTCGCGGGCTCGACGTATGCGGTCCCGGTATCCGGTGTGACGCCCAATCTGTTTGCGACACCTTTCGCCCACCCCAGAATCATTGTGGGGAATAAACAGTACGCCCAGCATTTCCAGCATGGATCAGATGCCATTATCAGCGTGACGCCATCGTTCCCGGTGGGGGTCTATATCACTGGAGAAAATTCCAGTGATCCAGTGGCGTCCCTGACCCTGATCCCGAAAAATAGTCCGGCCAAGAACTATCGGCTGGTCTTCCCCGGATTTGTGCCCAAAAGAGCGCCAAGGATGCCATACCATTCGGCCTATGCCAGCGTCATGGTGAATTTGATTCGGGACGCCGTGCTGGATCAGGTGCCGGAAAATTATCGGCAAAGCCGACGGATCCCCGACCTGGTATCTCCCGATCCATTGTCCTGGTCCGGGTTGCATCACTGGATCGGCGCCCATTACCAGATTGTGAGCTACAAGCTCACCAACCACGTCCATCAGGCCGTCGATCTGGCGGAAAACGACTTCTACCAGAAAGGCGTGCTGTCCGTAGCTTTCTATCCGCACCACAAGCTCTATCCCGGAGAAAGCACGCAGCTCTATCTTGTAGAAGCATTGCCGGCCTCACACCGAGGGCTGGGGGCCGTATGGTAGGTATCAAGGATCGCGCCAAGCTCTGGTGGAAAACCCAAAGCCCGGAGACCAAGCAAAAACTCAAGTTTGGAGGTCTTGCTGCGGGTGTGGTTGGCGCTGTTATCATCGGCAGCCAGCTCGCAGGACCGCACAACCATAGTGCGGAAAATGCCGCATTGAAGAAAGCCATGACCACCAACAGCCAGGTCTATGTCGAGCATCCCAACTCCCAGACGCCTGCGGAAATGGAAGCGCGGATAGACCATCTGGAAGACCAGATGAAGAAGCTCGTCAAAATCACGGCGGCTGAAAGCGGGATGACGAAAGATCAGGAAAAAGACCTTTCCGGGCATATCAGCAAAACCCTGCTCGCCAAGCTGAAGGCGGAGCATCAGGCCTCGCCCAACGGAGCCCCAAGCCCTCAGTTGCAGCAGTTGGAAGGCAGTATTTCCGCACTGCAGAATCAAATTGCTTTGATGAGATCTCAACCCGCACAGCAGCAGCAATACACGCCGCTGCAGACCTGGGTGCCGGCATCAAGTCCGGTGGTTTTGGGACAGTTGCCGCAAGCGCCAAATGAAATACCGTCAAGCAATGTGCCTACGGCGCAGGGCGGAATCCCAGCGGCTCCGACAACACCCGCGCACCTGGATACCGTCAACCTGAAGCATCCCCACAAACTCTCCACAGTGATGAATGCCGTGACGGTGAAGAGCAAAAAAGGCATCTATCTGCCCGCCGGCACCATTTTGACGGGCGTGTTGGTGAATGGGGTGCAGGCGGGCACCGGGCCGCAAGCGAAGACCAATCCGCAGATCGTCGATATACGTGTCAAGAAACGGGCCATTTTGCCCAATGGATTACGCGCCAATCTCGAAAACTGCATGGCGATTGCCAGCGGATACGGCAGTATCGGCAATCAAAGAGTGTACATGCGAACCAATATGCTTTCGTGCGTCGCACGCGGAGGCAAGGTCATTTCGGCGCCCATCCATGCGTATATTGTGGGATCCGACGGGCTGGTAGGTGTGTCCGGAAAAGTCGTATCGCATCAGGGACCGGCGATGATGAAGTCCTTTATCGCCGGCATCTTCTCAGGGCTCGGCAATGCGGTGCAGCCCATGGGTGTCCAGGGCCTCAATCTCAACCCGGCATCGGGTAGTACCCAGGGATTCCAGATGCCTTCTCCAAGCTACATCGGTGCCGAAGCCGCGGGCGGCGGGGTATCCACGGCGGCGGGCCAGATCTCCAAGTTCTACCTGAATGAAGCCGAGTCCATGTTGCCGACGATCCAGGTCAACCCGGCCGTGGCAGTCAGCATGATTCTGGAGACGGGCGTGCGGGTGCATACCGACGGTGAGAGCAAAGCGCAGATTCAGGAGGCCCAACTGCAGTCGGCACAGTCATTGAACAACAGTCCGATGGCGCCAGGAGGGATGCAAAGCCCCTACGGAGAAACATCGCCCTATGCGGGGTCTGGACAGTCTCCCGCCGTAGCGTCCGCTTTCCCCAGTCAGGGGCAGTACAACAACTCACAGGAAGCCCAGACCCGTCAGGAGTATGCCCGTCCATGATGAATCGCTATCTCACCGTTTCTTTTACATTGGCCACCGTAATCCTCAGCGGATGTGGGGCCAGCCATCCGTGTATTCACGGCAAAGGCGGGGTCTGCGTCGGTCCTCGTGAAGTGTGGGGTATCACACGTCACAGGGACCAGGTGAATCCAGACAAAAGCACCATCAAGGAACAGGCGCTTGCGCGAAAGCTCTTGCGGACAGCGCCCGGTAAAAACGATGTTCTACCTTCTCTGCACCCGGCGACCGCCACTTCTGGAACCACGGTGGCCGGTGGCGGCACAAGCCAATCTCAGGCGACAGCACCGGATTCAGGCAACACCGGGACTGCACCCATGATGGCCCCTCTGCATTACCCCAGGCCGCTCATTTCGCAGCCCAAGGTATTGCGGGTCTGGGTCGCACCCTACCATGGTCCGGAAGGAAATTTGCACTTTCCGGGGATGGTGTACTCCATCATCACGCCGCAGACGTGGACTTTGGGAAGTGGGTCCGCCCATACCCAGATTCCCGTTCCGGTGAGTTGATGGGTTTTTAATGGCTGTTTCTCTCTTGATCAAGGAGTCAATTATGGATGCTGTAATGGGTAAGGCGGTCAACCGGTACGATCAGAAGATCGCCCGTCTTGACCAGATGTTGGGCAGCAAGAAGGCACTCATGACGGCGGCCCTGTTGCTCGTCGCCGTGATGATGATGGCGATACAGGCGCACGCCGGTACGGGTGGTACGTCCTTCTCCGCCGTCGCCACCAAGATCGAAGGCTGGGCGCAGGGCGACCTGGGTCTGGCCATCGTCGCGGGTGGTTTGATCTTTGGTGTGGCCACCATGGTCTTCACGGGTAAGGGTACCGTGCTGGCCGTCGTGGTCGGCGGTGCCGTGGCGCTGTACTACGGTATCCCGGTCCTCATCAAGATCTTCGCGGCTACTGCGGGCACGATCATCAGTCACACGCTGATCCTGCATGGCGTTGCCTGATGGTTAAACGGTCCATGCGGACCCTGGCCGGCGGATTGGCCGCCGGCCTGTTTCTCGCAGCGCCCGCCTGGGCGTTCGCCGGAACCGTGCCGCACGCATTCCAGGCTGGAGCCAAGACCATTATGGCGATGAGCCACGGTCAGGCCATTATTCTGAAGACATTCCCCACAAAAGCGGGGCTGAATGGATACACCGTGCAGGTGTCTCCCGGTCACGCGCTGATCATGTACAGCACGAAAAACGGCAAGTATGTGTTCATGGGCGGACTGTTTACCGCCAGCGGGACCAATGAGTCCGTGCGTTACGCCCAGAAATATCTGCCCGCCGCTGATAAACCGCGAGTGATCAGCCCGGTGGACGTGGGCACAACGGTCCAAAAAACCACCAACTTCCTCATTGGAAAACCGGACGCACCCAAGCAAGTCTGGATGGTGGCAGACCCGAACTGCATCTTCTGCCATCTGGCATGGGAGCATCTGAAATCCTATGTGGATAACGGATCGCTGGCCATCCATCTGGTGCCCGTTGGCTTCCTGAAACCCAGCAGTCTGCCCAAAGCAGCGACCATCATTGCGTCCACGACTCCGGCGAAAGAGTGGCGTTTCGACGAAACCCACTTTAACAGTCAGGAGGAAGAAGGCGGCATCGTGCCCAAAGCGCAGGTATCCGCAGAGGACACCCGCTCCATCCAGGCCAATAACCGCTGGATGAATGCGCACGGTATCCCTGGCACCCCTGCCCTGATCTACAAGAATCCACATGGGAAATGGCAGGTGACGCCCGGAATACCCAGAAACACCGCAGCCTTCGTCCAGGACGTTGGCTGATGGCCGTCGTCGCCAAGGCATTCATCTCGACCAATGACCGTGACAAGGCGCTCACGGCCACTATGAACGAGCTATTTGAAACGGCGGCGCGAAAGAGATGGTCCGATCTGCATTTTGAGAGTCTGGAAGATGGCAGCACGGAAATCCGGACAAGAATCCGCGGACGACTCAGCGTGGTGGACGTCATCTCCCCGGGAGAGGCCAACCTGCTCGTCAACAAATTGCGGTATCGCGCCAACCTGAATGTTGCCGACACCCGGCACGAACAGGATGGCCGATTCGTGCAGGAGTTCGAGGGCCGGCGCATCGACATCCGCCTGAACATCGTGCCGACCAACTTTGGTTATTCAGCGGTGGTCCGATTGCTCGACTCAGCCAATGCGGGTTTACCCATAGAAAATTTGTTCATGCCTTCCGGTGTGGAAGAGGCCTTTCGCTGGGCTCTCAGTCAGCGCGAGGGCCTCATCCTCACCGCCGGACCGACCGGATCCGGTAAAACGACGACGCTGTACTCCGGTATGAATGCACTCAACACGCCGGACGTGAAGATCATTACGGCAGAGGATCCAGTGGAATACACCCTGCATCGTGTTCAACAGATTCCAGTTGGGCCGGGCACGGGCCGGACCTTCGCATCGGCGCTTCGCGCCATGATGCGTCAGGATCCGGACAAGATTCTGGTCGGTGAAATTCGGGATGAAGAAACGGGGGCTATCTCCATGCGGGCCGGCATGACCGGGCACCTGGTCATGGCCAGCTTGCACGCCAACTCCGCTACGGAGAGCTATTTCCGGCTGGACGACCTCAAGATACCCAAACACATCATCGCCGCATCGGTAAAACTCTTCCTGGCGCAGCGCGTGATCGCCACCGTCTGCCCGCATTGCAAGGCCGCTTCCGAAGTGCTCAATCCAGAGGTCTTTACGGGCAGCGGTGTTGCCGTACCGGATCAGGAATGGATTGGGAAAGGCTGCGAGGATTGTATCGGTACGGGATATTCGGATCGTCGGGCTATCTTCGAGGCCATCAAAATGACCAAGGCCTATCGGGCGGCGTTGGGAGATCAGGAGGCCATGGAGGCCGCGGCCCGGCTGCAGTCCCAGTATGCGACGTTGCAAACCGCAGGCTGCAATTTGATCGTGGCCGGAGTCACGAACAGCCTGGAGATCACCAGGGCATTATCGGAGGGGCTCGCTGCATGACACGGATGGTGCAAGTTGCCGCCATTGTGGCCGGAATCATCATAGGAGTCAGCAGTCCGGCGATTCGCGCCCAAGGATTGAACGGCCTTGGCGGCATGACGGACGGCACACACCAGTTCAAACCCTATCGCCGGATCCACCTGGGACCGGAATACCGCGACACCATCATCGAAGCCATGGTCTATGAATGCCCGTTTTGCCGGGCACTCAATAACCAGACGCTCCGCTGGGCCGACACTTTGCCATCCAGCATTCACTTCGAGCAGATGCCGGCGGCGGTCGGCAAGCCGTGGATCTCCATGGCGCAGAGCTATTTTGCGGTGGCCGCCATTGATCCCGGAATCCTGCCACGATTCGATAGCGAGGCCTTTCATCTGGTGCAGGACGATCACGACTCCTATTCGGATCCCAGAACCTATGCGCTGGCGACGGAGAAGATCGGCGTGCGGCCCGCCGATTATCTGGCGGCCATGCGGTACAAACCCGTCCAGCAGCTCGTGCTGCAGGACATTCGCGTCATGGGCAAAGCAGGGATACGCCAGACGCCCTCTCTCATTATCTGCGGTCGCTATGTGATCACACCGGGCAGCGTGCAAGGAAATTACAGTCTCTACTTCCAGCTTGCCAACGCCCTGGCATCGCATTGCATTTCCGAAAACCATCTGGAGGATGAAACCCCGTGAGCACGTTAAACGATCAGCTTTACCGGATCATCGAACGGCGTCGCCTGGATACGCTTTTCCCCTGGTATGCCTGGGATCCTGAAAGGAAGCTCATCTTCATGAATCGCGGGTATGTGGGGACCACTATGGCCTGCAACCTGCTGTCCGGCGCGGATGATTCGCTCATGGACGAGCTGGGTGCCGCGTTGTCCATCAATCTGCCAGCCGGGACATTCATTCAGATCGTCAACTGGAACGTGCCGGATGTCACCAACATCATCTTCGATTACAAAAGTGCCCGTGATGGCATCTTTTCCGATACGGGCCTCACCGGGGCGCAGAAGAAGCTGCTGGACGGGTTCACCGACAATATTGCCGGGTTTATGACCGGGATGGAGAAGAACGGCAAAGCCTTCAAGGATTCGGGGGTGCCGCTCACCCAGAGCATGGTGCTGATCTCGATCAAGGTGCCCACAGCGGAGATTCCGAGTGATGAGCATATCAAGCTGGCTGACGAACAGATCAGCGCCTTTCAGTCCAGCCTCAACACCTTTAATCCGCAGCGACTGAGCCGGGAGACGACACTCTCCATCTGGCGTCGTTTCTTCAATATCCAGGGCGAATGGGAATATGACGCTGACGACACCACTTTGCTGCGTGACCAAATACTCGGTCCTGGTGATGCGATAAGCGACGACGGCGGCATGTTCACGATCTCACATGGAAACGATAAGGAAGATGTGATCTCCGTGCTTTCCATCAAAGGGTTTTCGCGCCCGGTGAACGTCTTTTCGACGGATTTTCTGATGGGTGACCCGCTGGGGAAAACTACCCAGCTTATCCGTCCGGCTGCGTTGGTTTGGACCATACACATACCCGATCAGGTCAAAAAGCGCAGACAAGTCACGGCCAAAAGTCTGGCGATCAACTGGCAGGCTTTCGGGCGCATGGTGAAGTGGGTGCCGCGCATCGGCCTGAAAAAAGAGGGCACAGACTATCTGGTTCACGCCCTCAATAATGGCGAGCACGCGCTGGAGATGGCATTTACCGCCATTCTTTGGGGGCGCAACGCCAAAGAAGCGACACAGGCTGCCAGCAATTTCACCAGCCATGCCGGTAAAGCAGGGTTTACCATGCTGCCCGACAAATATCTGGCATTGCCCATGTTCCTCAATGCCTTACCCCTGTTCCCCGATACGGAAAGCATGGGCATGACGCACCGGCTCAAA
Source organism: Acidithiobacillus ferruginosus (assembly GCF_018854495.1). Classification (GTDB taxonomy): domain Bacteria; phylum Pseudomonadota; class Gammaproteobacteria; order Acidithiobacillales; family Acidithiobacillaceae; genus Acidithiobacillus; species Acidithiobacillus ferruginosus. Next base: position 11,955 of record NZ_JABBDR010000305.1, on the reverse strand, counting down.
TCGGTGGCTACGAGTCATGCCACAGCCGCGGCGCCCATCCTCGTGGACTGGACCGGCAATGCCGGCCAGGGCCGCATGACGACGAAAGGCGCCGGTACCATTTTTATAAGCCGGCGCGGGCACGTCATGCTCTTCGACCTTTATTCTTCTCAGTCTGGTCAAAACTTCGTTCTGGCTGGCATGACCCGTTCCGGCAAAACCGTCACCGGGCAACAGATCATCATGGACCAGCTTGCCCTGGGTGCCCAAGTCTGGGTCATCGAAATCGGCAGGGGATTTGAGAAACTCTGCAAATCCTTCGGCGGAGATCATATCGACGTGCGGCCCGACATGGACATCGGCCTGAATCCTTTTTCCAGTGTGGAAACACTGGATGACGAACTGGAGGAACTGGTCGGGATCATCGGCACCATGATCTCGCCAAGTGGCAATCTGAGCGATTCAGATATGTCCACCATCGGCATCGCTATTCGCGCCGTTTACGGGGCCAATGGCACCAACGCCACACCTACCCACGTCGCGCAGTATCTCGCGGCACAGGACCACAAGCCGCGAGCCATCGAAATGGCGGAGATGATGCACGAGTTCACCGAAAACGGCGCTTATGGGCACTGGTTCAACAAGCCCATGAACGTCGATCTCACGGGGCGATTCGTCAACCTCGAACTGATCGAGCTTCAAAGGCGACGGCATCTCATGATGGTCGTGCTGATGCAGATGATGTTCGCCATCGGGCGACAAATGTCGGCCGAAGAGGACGAGGAGAATGTGCGTAGAAAGATCCTCTTCGTCGATGAGGCCAGTGTGCTCCTGAAAATACCTACGGCAGCCTATTTCCTCGAAGGGCTGGCCCGGCGCGTCGCCAAGCATCGCGGCGCACTCGGCATTGGTATTCAGGGGCTTTCCGATCTGTACATGAATGAGCAGACCCGGACCATCGCGGCGCAAACCGCCCACTTTATCGTCATGAAGCAGGCGGGCGACACCATCAAACAGCTCGAAAAGAATGAGCAGTTCGACATCGGCAGCTACGGACTATCCCAAATGCGGACGGTACGCAAAACCGGAGAGTACGCAGAGGCGTTTATTTTCAGCGAAGGCGCTATGGGCATCGGGCGGTTGAAGCTCGACCCCTACCGGCGTGTGCTCTTTTCAACGGAAGGCCCGGAGAAAGAGGAAGTCCTGGCGGATATGCGGGCAGGCATGGATCCCGACTCCGCTATCCGCAAGTTTATGGCAACCCATCCGGGCTACATCGAAGCACAGGAGCAGGCCCCCGAAGAAGAAGAGGAAGAAGACACAGACGACACCGATCCGCCGGATTATCTGCAATCCATTGCGGATGCGGAAGCCGCGGAGGCGGCGGCGTTGGCGGCAGAGGAAGCCCTTGGTGAAAAAGTGAAGGAGGTCGCGTGAGCACTGAGACCGATGTAAGAGAAAGTGCCGCTTCGATACCCCCGACTGAAGCCACACCACAGCCAGCCCGCCCTCAGAAACGCGGCTTCTGGCCACGGTTCGGGTACCCGGTCATGGTGATTCTCGGCATTCTGGGAGCGGGGGCCGCATCCTTTCTGGTGCAGGCCAACTGGGGATCCTTTTGGGGGCATAGAGGCACGAGTGTCACGGCACCAGGGCCGGTGAAAGTCAAAGTCGTCTACATCGACTCGGGCAAGATCATGTCGGACGTAATCAAAAACGTCACCGTCAACGGTAGCGGTGTATCGCACCGGCGTGCTGCGGAAATCGGCCTTGCCGTAGGCCAAACCATGCAGGGCATTGCCAATGCCTATGCCGCCAAAGGGGATCTTGTCCTATCCCAAAACGTGCTGGCCGCACCCGCCAGCAATAACCTCACGGCCATGGCAGAGGAAGAAGTCATGGGGCGCGTAAATGCCATCCTGCAAGGGCCAATGATGCCCGTTGGACGCTCCCATGGCTAACCGCCCGCGCAAACTCGGCATTCGCGCGAAGATGACGCTGATCTTTGGCCTAGCTGCTGTTGCGTTGGCATTGAGCCCCTTTTTACGTCCGGCGCTGGCCGAACATTATAGTCTGACCATCGACCCACAGTATCAGTCCTGCCTGCCCTGGACTAGTTTCTTCGTCCGCTATGGACCCGTAAAACCCAAGGTCGGAATGCTGGTGGTATTTCATGACCGGAAAATCGACGTGATCGCCAACGGTCAGCACATCCTCGTGGTGAAGTATGTCGCGGGTGTGCCCGGTGATCGCGTGAAAATCACGCGCCGGTCCATCTGGATCAACGGCCATTACTGGGGCAAGCGTTGGCTGATGCCCTGGGTGCGTTTTGAGCATCTGCATGTGCTGCATCCGGGACACTTCACTATCCCCGCGGGCAGGTATCTGATCATGGGCACCACGCCCGGAGCCTACGATGGCCGGTACTGGGGCATGGTTCCGGCCCGGAAGATCATCGGCCAGGCCTGGCCGGTGTAGGGGGCGACGATACATGCTCGATTTCTCTCCCATAATCTGCGAATTGCAGGGTTGGTCTCAGGGCTGGCTGGGAATCGCGTTGACTGTCGCAGGGCTGACCCTTGCTGTTGCACTGATGGTTTACCTGCGCTGGTACATGGGCATCGTTTACGTCTTTATTGGCGCTCTTGGCCTGTATTATGGATGGCCGATCCTTGAAGACTGGTTCCATATCCAGCTCGATTGTTCAGTGGTACAGAGCCAGTTCGCGCAGTTCGAGCATTATCAGCAGAACACGGCAACCTGCGAAAACAATCTGCTGGTCGTCGATAGTCAGACGGGTGAGGATTGCAGTTGTAATGGACAATCTGCGACGCCACAGTGCATCAGTTATGCAACTGCGTGCAGTAACCAAATGTCATTATATGAAACAACGAACAACACATGCTCCTGCGCGACGGCTGTACGGACTGGAAATGCCACGCCAGTGTGCGTGAATTATCCGATTGCTTCTACCCCGACAGTAACCAATACAGCACAATATCAATGTAGCAGCACTTCATTTGCATGGGCACCTACGGATTATTGTTCAAACCCGGCCTATGCCAATATAAAAGCTACGGCCACATTCATTTATCCCGCCAATGGGGGAACAAAATTTGGGGCGGGGGCCATTGTTGGAACGGCCTATTATACCATGCAAACTACGATAGATAACCCGACAGGGCAACCTATTCCCGCGAGCTGGTATGCGCAAACGGATGATAGTGGGTGGTATTTTTTGAATGGGCATCAAGTTGCCTCATCACCTATGAGCTACTCCCAGATGAATCGATACCCCATTACCTTAAATCCGGGAGCAAATACTCTTGATGTGACTGTGTGGAATTGGCCTGGCAATAACCCTCAACCGCCGTACAACAATCCCAACCCCACGGGCACGGTAGACGAAATAACCGGTACAGGTGGAAATACCATTTATTCCGCAACGGGAAACGGATCGTGGCGCATGGTGGCCGGGCCGCCGACGACGCCGACGAACCTGCCCGCATCAAGAACCAACTGCTATACGCAGTCATGCGCTACGCCATAAAAAGGAGATCTCCCATGATAAAACGCTGGCGTAGCACGCTACTCATAGTCGTCCTCTTAGGAAGCATGGCCACACAAGCCATCGCGGCTCCAACCGGGCTTCTGGCGCATGTGCTGGCCTCACATCATGCCGGGAAAATCATCCGGACATTCCCCGGCCCGGACGGGCTGACCGGTATCGTCATGGAGTACAACGGCAGCAAGGCCATCGCCTATCTCACCCCGAACGGGAAATACCTGATCAGTGGGCTGGTGGCGAACCTGGAGACCGGGGCCAATGTAACCGCAGGATATGGCATCAAGTACATCGGCAAGATCAACTTGGTGAAAGGCCCCGCCGCGTCCAAGATCGCTTTCCAGTGCGCGAGTTTATCCGGGATCACCGTCGGCAATAAGGGCGCCGCGAACGTCATGATCGCGGTGTTCAATCCTTCCACGCCGATGGGTCACAAAGTCATGGCCGTTATGATGGGTGAGGCCGGGCAGATGGCTAAAAAGGGCACGCTGCACGTTATGGCACTCAGGCTCGTACCCTATGGACCGCTGGCCCCGGCGATCCTCTCCGCCGGGAACGCTGGGCGTGAGCAACGCCTGGCGAGCGTGTTAAAGCACAAGTCGCCGGGCTACGTCACGACAATGGGAACGCGCTTCGCGCAGCGGAATAATGTGGTACTCGGCAATATCCCGATGAAGCCACCTTTTCTGGTCATCTACTTTCCGCAGGCGGGCCTTTCCGCAGCCGTCCCGGTCCGCAGCCTGATGCGGGTAGCATCCACCGTGAAGTCGGCGGAAGTGATCGCCGGGAATGTCCAATGATCGCGCCGGTCATCAATCAGCAGCAGGTTGCGGCCATCGTGCAAAGGTCGGATGCGATTATGAGCACTGCCGGCACCAGATCGGCTCCGGCATGGCTTCGAGAGCCCAAGGCGACACCTGCAGAGCGGGCCGCGGTCAAGCCACAACTCGATAAGCAGGGCGCCAATATCCTGCAGGAATACGCCACCCAGTACGCGCCACAGAGCAACGGCAAGGCGCAGGCATGGCTTCGCACACGGGTGAACGGCGTACCGGTGGTGCCGCCCAATCTGCACGGCAAGGCGCTCCAGGAATATGTCGATCACACCCTCATGGTGAAAGAGGAAAATGCGGCGAAAACGCTGGTGTTCATCAGCATGGATATGCCGCATAACCTCTTGCGGCGCTGGTTCAAAGAGGTCGCCGATAACAAGCATCTCTTCGAGACCACGGTGTTTGTCCTCAGAGGATGGCCGAATAAGGCGGAAGGGCTGCCGGAAATGATCAGCACTGTGAACAAGCTCATGCCCTCTTTCAAAAAGACCGCAAACGTGGAGATCAACCCCATCCTGTTCACTGATCACCAGGTCAACCTGGTGCCGGTGATCATCCATCAAGAGCCCAATCAGCAATGGGGCGTGATGGTCGGTGACGAGTACGGGTTTCGCGGGGCGGTAAAGCGCATCGACAAAGGCAAGGGGAGTCCTACCAAGGTGCGCGGCGAGGCATGGAAGGTCGCCGAACCCAACATGATTGCCGTGTTCCAGCAGAAGATCAAACACTTCAACTGGAAGGCGGAGGAGGCCAAGGCCAAAGCCCACGACTGGCAAAGCGTGCGGGCACGGCTGGGTGACCCTTTGCCGGATTCTCTGCGCGGGCGGAACTACACCTTTAATCCTTCCGTCATCGCCACCCGGACGATCCGCCTGCCCAACGGCAAACTGCTGGTCCACAAAGGACAGGAGATCGACCCGCTCACCATGTTCCCCTTCCCCTGGAGCCAATCCTACATCGTCCTGAATCCGTCCCAACCGTGGCAGGTAAGGCAGGTACAGGCATGGGAAAGCATGTACCCCAATGTCGTGATCATAGCGAGCGAGTTGCCTGCCACCTGGCAGGGAGAGAATGCCGTGGTAAACGCCCTGAATCACCCGGTCTACGGGATTTATCCGGAGTTGGCGCAACGGCTGGGCATCAACCGGGTACCGGCACTGATCCGGCCCGACGGCGGTGTGTTGTCCATTACGGTTCCGAAAGAACCATTACCGGGAGAGAGAAAATAATATGTGGTCAGCTATGCGTCTTCGCACATGGATCGCGGCAGGTCTCACAGCCTTGAGCATGAGCGTACCCCTGCCCGCTCTGGCCAGTGGCGCACAGGTAGCGACCATGTGCCCGGACGCGGGCGTTTTCAAGGAGCTGATCGGCGGAGTGTGCTGGTCAGCCCTCTTTCCGTTACGCATTGCGGGATCGACGTGGTTCGGCGGCAATTCCGGGGTACCCAATGGCGCCGCGTCCGGGGCCGTTTGTGAGTGTGGCGGGAGCTGGAAGCATCTCACCCTACCAACTGTCGGTATCCAGATCGGATACTGGCAGCCCACCATGCTCATTGAGGCCGTGAGCCATCCCTTTTGTTCGCCGGTTCTGGGCGGCGTGAGCTTGTCGCCCAGTTCGACCACGGGCAACCAGTGGACCGGATCGTGGGGTGGCAACATCGGCACCGGCACATCCACAGGGCAACACAACAGCACCTTTTTCAATGTGCAGCTTTGGACCTTCCCGCTCATCACGATGATGCAGCTTGCCAACATACCTGACTGCAATACGGGTTACAGTGGCATGAATCTCATGCTCATGAGCGAAGTGTTCCCAACCTGGAATAACGATCTCCTGTCCTTTTTAGCTTCGCCAGAAGAGCTGCTATATGACAACCCCATCGGATTGATCGGTTCCGCTGAAGAGTGTGCCCAGGAAAGTGTTGGTGCCCAGCCTATCGACAATGAATACTGGACGGCGGGCTGCTGGGGGCTGCTCTATCCGATGGTCGGCAGCAATCTCGACGGCAATGACCCCATACAGGCGTCCAGTATGGACGTGTCACGGATGATCGCCATGGGATTCCGTCTCGGATTCCTGGAACGCACCATGGGCAACAGCACGCTCTGTGGCCCTCGCCGCACCTATGTCCTGCCCAAGGCGCAGTTTCGTTTTCAGATTCTTTTTCCGAACGATGAAACCAATCAGGAACCCAACGCCAGCATCAATCTCGGCAATACCACGCAGCCGTCCGCACAGAGCATCCCCCCGGCCAACTATGTGACCCCGGCGGCGAGCAGTCAAGGCACGGTGGCGCAACCGGGCGGCGTGAATATCCAGGCCCCGCCGACGCAATCGGGGGAGTGTACGCACTGGATGGGACAATCACCCTTTCAATGGGGGGAATGGGATAGCCAGCCCGCGACCGGGGGCAACTACGTCTATCTGGTCTGGCAGTGGACCAACTGCTGTCTCGGCATCATCGGCCACCAGGGACCTACGGGATAAGCCATGGGATTCTTCGTTTGGATGGGCCACCCCAAGCGTCAGCGCCGCGCCGGTGTGCTGTTTATGTCGTGGATGGTCGGCATGGGGATTTACTACGAATCCACGGCGACCGCTGAGGCGAGCACTTTTATTAACCAGGCGCAAAGCGGTGCCAACTTCGGCAACTCCTTGCTCATGGGCGGGCAAAGCGATGCCGCTAATAACGCCGGTACCACGGAGATGCAGGGCTTCGCCGGAATGAGTCCGACAGGAGGCCAAACGCAAGCATCCTCCTACTATCTCTCGAACAACGTGGGTATGACCCCCGGCAATGCCCTCAACCAGGCCGATAGCGCCAATTCCGCGCTGATGAGTGATCCATCGTGCCCCGCTGGATGGCCCGGCCCGCTCAACACTTTTCAGCAGAACGGCGTGGGTAGCGTCACAGCCCTTGAGCACACCTGCCAGGCGCCCCTGCTGGCCGCCCGGAGCAGCATAGAGACGGCGGGTGGGGGTGCCGCCGCCACGGGTGCTTATGCGGGCGCTCTGGCCGCCATCAACACCTTTCAGCAGGCGGAGAAGCGCGCAGGTTCCGCAGGCAATAACCTCGAAACCTCCTGTGCGCCCGTCATCAACGGCGCTTACCAGTACGCACCCGCCTGCAATCTTTTGAGTCAGTCGGGCACAGCGAGCGTTGCCGCGCTTGGATCCACCTGGGACAGCACCATAGCGCCCCTGGAGTCGCGCTGCAGCACGCTCTATACCAGCATCACGACTCCCACTGCCGCCCAGGGTCTTGCCAATGTATTGACCTCGATGACCGCCAGCCTCGACGGGCTTATCGGTACAAGCCTCACCGGCGGTGCGGTGAATGTCAGCAATAACGGTGACGGCGCGGTGGCCCTGCCTGCAGGCTACGGCACTGGCCAGACGCAGGCATCGCAGCAGTATCAGCAGATTCTTGGTGCCTGCACCTACGCCCAATCCTATCTGGAAAACATTTCGTCGTACCCGGGCGGCATGAATGCCTACGCCAGTGACCCCATGATCAACAACTTCATGAGTAATCCGGCGAATCAGCCGATGATCAACAATATGATGCCGTTCATCGAGAGCAACCCATCGGTGTTCGGCCAGTATTATCAGAACGTCGCCTGCACGAATAACAACACCAGTATCGCCAATGCCAGCACGACGGCGACAGGACCAAGCACGACCACTACCAGTGCGCCCAGCTTGAACTCTAACCCCGTTGCCTGCACCGCACCTTTATCCACTTACGAAAGCACAGGATGGATCACCAACTTCCCTGATCCTAACGCGCAATGGATATACGGTGTAACGGGGGGCTGTGGGGCCGGCGTGCCCAACGGTCAAACCGATCTCATGGAGGGCACATACTCCAATACGACTGGTGCCCCGATCAACGCCACACTTTATCTGGCGGCGGACGATGAGGGCATCGTCAACATCAATGGGACGCAGGTGGCGTCCTATTCGGACGGCGGAACGGGCGGCACCGGGGCGCAAGCCTATCCCGCTACTGGGGGTGTGGTTTCAGTCCCGATAACCCTCAGCCCGGGGCCGGACGAAATCATGTATTACATCACCAATAGTGCGGGATCTTCGTCTGGAAACAACCCATCGGCGGGCATACTCTCCATCATCGGCACCGTGAACGGTCAAAATCAGGTGCTCATCGACACGAATAGTTCCTGGGTGTATGTGCCGCAAAACGCGGCACAGGCAGGATCAACCGTCACCGTCAACCCCGGATCTGTGACAGCCAACACCACGCCGAACACCCATGCGCAGAGCATTCTTTGCAACAGTCCGATTCAGTGCATGGGTACCCAGTGTCATGCCCTGTTCGGCAACCAGGACCTGCACTTCAGTCAGGCGCTCACGGCACTGTCAGCCATACAACAGATGGAACAGGGTGCGATGTGCGCGACAGGCACGTCTATTGCCGCGGGTAATTGTCAGCCCATCCTCTTCGGCGGAGTCATGCGGTATTGTCGTACCTGGCCCGCCGGCGGCGTGTTTACCAATAATTGTTGTGCGCAAGGATTAAAAGACGCCGGTGCAAGCGGAAATTTGGCCAATTACCTCCTGCTAGCACACGACACCTGGAAAATCGCCAACGCACCATTCGTGGATGCTCACGTCTGGGGCTTTGGCGCGTTTCATGGTTGGGTCGAAAGCGCCTACAGCACCATGGATCAATGGGCGGCTACTTCCTGGCGCTATGTCACCACGGTTTTCAAGGGAGCGGCTGAAGCCGTTAGCAATGCGTTTGGCATCGTTGGATCAACCTCTTTTCAGGGGGCTGGAATCATGTCGAATGCAGCTTTTTCGGCGGGGACGCCAGCCACGCAGGGCCTAATTACCTCGATGGAATCCATGATTAAGTCCTGGCTCATACAGGCTGCAGAGTGGGTGCTAAAAAAGATTTTTGGCGCGGCCATGGAGCAGGCCATTGTCACAGCAATAACCAATTTTGTAGCTTCACAATTTGCTTCTGACATTATGGCATTTTTCAGCGTGATTGGCTGGATATATCTGGTCTATCAGATTTTACAGATCATAGGAAATCTTCTTACCGCGTGTAAGAACGAAGAGTTCAAGTTGGGGCAAAAGCGCAAACTTCATGCCTGTCAGAATCTAGGAACATACTGCGCCAGTAAGGCCCTGGGCATCTGCATCGAGCACAAGGATGTGTTCTGTTGTTACGCGAGCCCACTTTCGAGAATTATCGCGTCGCAGATCAAGATCGGACAACCGAATGTCGCGGGCGGATATGGCTCCGCGCAAAACCCCCAGTGCGGCGGCTTTACGGTGCAACAACTGGCGGCGGTGGATTGGGCTGAAGTGTCGCTCAGTGCATGGCAGGCGATGCTCCAGAATGCAGGGCTTATTTCCGGGAGCAACGCACAAGGTGCTGCGACCTATACACCTGCGCAAATAACGCATCCGGCGGGCGACGTGAATATCAGCCAGGCACCCATATCCGTAGGTCATGGGCCGATTGCGCCGCAAACGCCGGGCGCGTCGCAGACAGGATATCCCAATGCAATTCCTTAACACCCACATGATGTAGCAGGTTGACCATCGCAAATAACGGTTATAGTATAAACAAAGTAGATACACACAGGGGTGACGTGTCATGCGAGTAATTGTGAAGAAATGGGGAAACAGTGCAGCCGTGCGTATGCCCGCCGCCGTGATGGATGCAGCCAAATTGCACCTGGACGAAGCCGTTGATGTGCGGGAAGAAGGTGGGCGTATCATTATCGAGCCGCTTTGGTCAGGTTTTAACCTGGACGAAATGGTGGCGGCCATTACGCCCGAGAATGTGCATGGGGCGGTTGATTTCGGGCCTGCGGTGGGCAAGGAACTGCTCTGATGCGCAGCTCCTATATCCCGGAAGCCGGGGATATTGTTTGGTTGCAGTTTGATCCACAGGCTGGCCACGAACAGAAGGGCCATAGGCCAGCTCTTGTACTGACTCCGGCGAGTTACAACGGTAAAACGGGGCTTATGATTTGCTGTCCCATGACGACGCAGACCAAGGGATACCCATTCGAGGTGCAGATAACGGGCAAAAGCCCTGGTGTGGCACTCGCAGATCAGGTGAAGAGTATGGACTGGAAAGAACGTCAAGCCCGCTTCAAAGGCCAGGCTACACCACAAGAATTGGATGAGGCAAGGGCTAAGGCATGTGTCTTGATTGGACGAAAGATGTAGAAGGAAAGGCATTGAAGTGATCAGAGGAGGATCGTCTTGATACAAAAGAAGAAAATGACGCAGACCATTGGAATGGCGGTTATGGCGGCACTGCTGGCCGGTTGTTCGGAGCATTCCCTTACAATGGATGTCGGACCCATGAATACCCATCAAAAAACGCCGCTCCGCTCGGTGACTATGCAGGGCATAGTCAGTCAAGATGGGCATTTTGGTGAAAAGAAAACGCTGTACAGCACTTGCTTGGCACCCAAGGGATTTGGGGCTAATAGTTGCGCCATTTATTATAATGAAAAGTACACCGGCCCTGGGGATGCTTATGCTTATGCGGCTCAGGAAGGCAACAGTCCTCAAGCCACAAAAACGTTAATCGCGGTAACCCATGGCGGGCCGGGCGCGATGTCTATGGCCGGCACCGCTTTGGGAGTGGATTCCGTCGTCACGGGATCCGTACTGGGTCCGGCGGGCTTTGTAGCTTCCTTGCTGATCGGCGGATCTGGATCGTCGAAGAAAGTCCAAGGCCTTGTGGCCTTGGCCGACTACAACCATCAGGTAAAAGGCTTCAACGCGGGCAAGCTATTCTGGGTGGCGCGGTACTATCCCACGCAACAATGGCGGAAAGGGCTCAATACGGCCTCGCACATGGCTGTTACCATGGATCCCGGACTGGTACCCGGCACATGGGCCAGTGGTACACTAGGTACGCACCTGTACCGGATCCATTCCGGGTGGTGGGTGGACTATCAGGATGGCCTTTTCAATTGGGATTGGGTCAACGGAAAGCCAAAAGTAGCCCCGGATCTCTTGCCAACGCGGCTGACGTGGACGGTTCAGCCCTGGAAAAAGCCCAGTCAGCCGTTTTACATCCTGAATCCAAAGAATGCCAAATACCCATTCATGGCCTTGGCAACCATCGAATACCAGATCCAACCTGGATTCGATATTCCGCAATGGATTTCTGCATACAGCTCGCAACTCGCGGACTGGATGGTGATCTATCACCAGGGCGACAAGGCCGTGGTGTGGAAGAATGGTCAGACCGTGCGCTACGCGCAACCAACGCCCATGGCTATCCCGGCGAAGCCGAAAGTAAAGTAGGAGATCTTTGATGCGGGGCAGGATTAGAGCATTCGCGCTTTTCATAGTGTTATTACACTCTGGATGTATTTGGGCCGCCACTGGTGACACCGCCCAGCAGGACGTCGCCCGCGAGTTCTCGGGAGCGCCGACGACGAACAACAACGGCGTCAATCCCATCGCCGCGCCAACCAACTGTAATGCCGCGTTGCAGCAGGAAGAAGCGGCGGGCCAGATACCCGCCAATGCGTCCTGCTACTGCCAGGTGGGCGCCACGACGCCGACCTG
>NZ_JABBDR010000304.1 GCF_018854495.1 Acidithiobacillus ferruginosus | reverse complement strand
CGTGGTGCCAGAGTACCCGTTATTATCGGCCCAAAACCCGGGTGTGTTGATATTCCCCGACGCCCAAAAGTTTCCCGCCTGCGAACTGTCACCGGCATTGTTGGCTACCCAGTTGCCGCCATATCCAGAAGCGGGGCCGACAGTGAGCGCATTCTGCGCATTCACGTCGCCGGTGCTGTTGATGTAGCCGCCCTGCACCAGGGCCGGCGTTGTGATATTCCCTGCCGCCTGCACGTTGTTCACTTCCGCAATACTTGCCGGTCCGCTCCCGTTCTGGTTCTGAACATAGAAACCACCTGGTGTGCGTACTGCGGCATTGCTGCCATCTCCATAGTAGTAGTTGCTGCCGATCTGCAGTGCACCATACTGACCATTTGGATCACCGGCAGCCAAGGTCTCCGACTGCGCATTGACCTCGTTGGCATTGTTGACGCTGTTCGCCCCCATGTTCAGGTTCGTCTGCATGGTGTTGAGCTGCGGCTGGCCGGGTACCGCGACGCGGTAGAGGTAATTGTTTTCCAAATTGCCGTTATTGAATGCCAGTAGCGCCGCCAAATGCCCAGGCCCGGGGTTGGAGTATCCCGACATGGAAACCTGCCAGCCGGAATAGGCGCCGTGGGCCACCGTATCATTCAGGGTGCCGTATTGGCCGTTGTAGGGGACAAAACCGCCCTGGGCCCCCGCCTGTGCGGCGATCATCGGTGCCTGCACCTGTCCGATTTGCGTCCCGCCCTGGGTGAGCACCAACGCCTGCAACTGGCCTGGCGTGGGTTGAAGCACTTGCACTTGCCACAGCTGACCAAAGGGGTTCGCGGCGCTGAAAGCATTCGGCAAATAACCGGTATTCTGCAGCATCGATACCGTGATGGTGGCCGGACTACTGGCTGTGCTGTTCGCCTCCACCGCCGAATAATTGGCCTGGATGTATGCCTGCGCCGCCTGCGATACCTGCTGCATCTGCTGCGCCGTGGTGGCCGCCTTGGCGTTATCGATGGCCAACGTTTCAAAATGCATATAGGTCGGGATCATCAGCAGGCCGACCAGTGATGCAAACAACACCCCCAAAATTGCGTCCATGATCTGCTCCTCAATTCCCTAGCTGCACAATCGAAACCGCATCCCCGTTGGGCACCTGGACCCCTGATGGCAGGTTTCCCATAGGGCCATACACCGGAGAACTCCATTGTGTTCCGCTCACCAAACCCATGGAGGCGTCTCCATTCATATTCTTGATCGTCTGAAACAAGGCGGAAGCCGGCAGCGTCGCCCAGCAGGTGATGATTCGCCCCTGTCCCGAGGCCGTAGCTGTTACCTGATTGTCGGCGCCTTGCAGCAACGGCATTCCGCCCGGCAGCGCGAGGCTGCTGGCGGGCACGCTGCCGGTAAAGGCCGGATTGGCGCTCGCATAGACGCCCACGGCGTTGCGGTAGGCCACAAAGTCCTGCCCCACGGCGGCGGCGGAAACCTGTGTCACCGGTGGTAAAACCGCATCCGCCTGGTTGTGGACGAGTCCCTGCGCGCTCGCCATAAAAACGGCCAGCAACATCGGCAATATCCAGAAGATCATGGCAATCCACCCCCCATAAACAGTCGCCGCTGACGATCCACTTCACTTTTGAGCAAGTGGAACTCCCCACCTCGCAACGTGGATCGCAACCCGTCCACGTTCTCCCCGGTAATCAACAAAGGCTCCACCGTCAATATCCGCTGAGGAGGGGCGTTTCTGCCGGGAATCCCTTGCAGGGTGCCAACCCCTTGCAGGGTGCTAACCCCATGCCGGGTGCCAACCCCATGCTGGGTGTCAATCTGGCCAGGCAAACCATTTCCGTTGATGTTGTTGCTCAATCGCAAGTGCATGGCGGCACGCAACGCATCTGCCAGCAAAACGGGATCTCCGGCGAGCCGCGCCAATCGCGCCAGACCCGTAAGCAGATCATTGGCATGCAAGGTCGTCACCACCAGATGCCCCGTCAGGGCGGCATGAATCGCCTCCTGCGCCGCCGTCTTGTCGCGGATTTCCCCGATCAGTATCAGATTGGGGGACGCCCGCAATATGTGCCGGATCGCCTCGCCAAAACCGTGATCATCCGCGACTTCCAACTGGTAGCAGACCCCCTTGCCATGGCGCCCCTGCAAGGCCAGCTCGATGGGATTCTCCGCCGTCCAGCACACCCCGCCAGACTGCTCCAGGCGCTCAATGATATAGGCGGCGGCCGCCGTGCTCTTGCCGCTGCCCGTCCGACCTAAAAAAGCCACCAGCCCTTCCCGGAATCCCGTCTTGTCATTCTTGTCATCGGTGGCCAAAAGACGCTGCGCGATCATCGGCGGGAAACCGAGATCCGCCAGGTGCCTGGGCGTAACGCCGTAACGCCGACACACATAGATGGCCCCTTCCGAGGTGTCCATGCGCTCCACACGTAAGCGCGTTTCTTGCCAGTCCACCTTAAAATCCGGTGAATCCCCTTTATCCCGACCCGAGCGATCTATCAGAAGCGCCCGCAGGCGCGCCAATTCCTCATGGCACGACTGTGGCAAGCCATGCGCCTCCAGAGAATCCGGCGTCACCTTGTACCAGCACGACGCCGGATCGTCGGTTACGAAGAGATCCGAGAAAACCACCTCTACCAGAGACACGATTCAGTTAGAACGCAAAGGTCAGTGTGTTGCTGTTCGACGCCGCGCAGGCGTTGTTTATGGCAGCTGGCGTCGCCGGGGCGATGGACGTGCCAACCTGTGATCCGTTAATGGACAAGGTCTCATAGCTGGTGACGGCCTTCGCCACACCCGAGCAGCCACCCGAGGAAAGACCGGTCTGCGTGACATCGAACCACGCCGGGTTGCTGTCTGCGGTAACGGACACGCTGCCACCCCAGGGATTGACCAGGCTGCTCCCGTTCCACATGGAAGACGGCACCAGTTTATCGGTTACCAGCGTTTGCGGCGTTATGGAACCCAGCGAGGAATAGTCGCTTGTGCCGGAATAGTCGCCCGTGATCTGGGAAGCGATCGTGGTGACATCGCTGACGTCATTGGAGGTTTTGTTGTCGGCGAACGTTTCATAGAGGATGTACACCACGGCGGCAACGCCCAGTGCCATCATCAGATATTTGAACAGAGTACCCAGTATTTCACTCATCGCACGTCTCCTTTTGCCCTTTCGGGAATCTATTGAAAATCACATCGCTTTTGTAAAACGCAGCCCCGCTCAACCAGCAAGGCCCGGAACGGAACCCATCTGTGTCGAAAGACTGTTGATAGCCACCATCAGAAAGCCCATTGCCCCATACATGGCCATTTCCACCAGAAACCCGAAGGTTTTGGCTTTCACCGTGGTCTGCCACTCCAATTCGTCGGCCCACTGCACCGCCACCCTGGAAATACGCACAGCGAAATCCTTGAATCCCGACATGGAGGCAATGTCGTCTATCATGTCGGGATTGGGGAAACCCGCCGGTTGTCCGCCGAACTTCACGCCGTACAGGGCGTCCGGCAGGCTTGCACCGTTTTCCATCTGCCGCCGTACCGATACCAGGCGCTCTTTGAGCCATGGACTGGCCTGCTTCGCCTGACGTTTCAGTATCTCGACATCGCCCATGCCCGCCTGCAATAACGCGGAGAAGCCCAGCAGCCAGGTATAGCCCTGAATGTCCCGATAAAAGGACCATGGGAAATAATGCTCTGCGCGCACGCGCCAACCGCCCGTCCAGCGGGGTAATGACCAGATCACCAGAACAACCAGAATCAGTACCGCTGCCACGGGGAGAATGGCCCACCAGTTCGTGGCGAAACTACTTGCAACGTACAACGCTCCGATAAGCCCATGCGCATGGCTCGCGGGAAGCGCCTGCTGCAAACCGGGAATCACGAATGCGCCAAGCCCCCATAACATGCCGATCAGGGCAACCAGATAAACAGCTGGCCTGACCAAGTTCGAAGTCAGCGCCCGTTTGACCTTGGCCACGCGCGCCTTGGCTTCCAGAATGAGATCGAAGGACTGCGCGGGTGCGCCGGACAACTCACCGCTGGTGATGATCATGGTCTCGTCCTGCGGGATCCAGGCGCCCATTGCCTCAGACAGGGTCTTGCCGTTTTTCATACGGCGCACCATGTCGCCGATGACCTTGGCGGAATCCTTTTTACGCCGGCGCTGCAATCGTGCCTGGAACATTTCCAGCGCCGGGATGGCGGCAATATCATTGGCAAACTGTGTGGACAGGTGCCGGTACAGGGCGGAGCGGGTCTTCCAGCCGAAGGCCAGACGATCCATAAAGGCGCGAAAACCTTTCGCTTTGGGCTTGCCAACGGCTTTTTTCGTGCCCCTTGCAGGGTGCAACCCCGTTGGACCACCCGGATTCCACGGCAGCCAAGCCACGAATGTCTCCCAATCTTTGGTGGAGGGGATAAGGTCTAAAACCGCATCCAGAATACGCATCAGCGATCCTCCTCGCCCTTGGAAACCACCACGTCCACATACTGTCCGACATGGCGGGGATCTACCGACCCCTCCAGCACCCGCATGACCGCGTTCTCCATGAGGGATAAATCCGTATCCTCCCGTTGACGGTGATTACGGCGCGCGACATCCGTGCCGTGCTCAATGAAATCCCGCATCAGCCGGGCATCCGTGACCACGACCTCGGCCACGGCCATGCGACCGGCGATTCCATCGCCGCCGCAGCGCGCGCATCCCGGCCCCTTCAGCCGAACAGCGCTGATATCGCCGTAGGTTTTTAAGGCGGACAACAAACGATCCGGGATCTCTTCGAGGTGTTCTGACAAGGGAACAGAACAATGCGGACAGAGTTGAGGCACGATCCGTTGCGCGATCAGCCCGCGCACGATCTTGTGATCACAGAACACGCGCCGATGAAGACGTTGTGGATCCATCATCTCCAGTCGTTCCACAGACAGAAACGGATCGGTGACATGCAGGGTGGTCCACACCTGGTGCCCGGTCAGGGCGGCATTGAGGGCGGCCACCGCCGAATCAGGTCCGCGCAGCTCGCCCATCAGGATGATGTCTGGATCCATGCGCAGCGCGGTACGCAGTTTTTCGGCAAAGGCGTCTCCGGTTTCCTCTTCGGTTCCGGCATTGTTGATCACCATCTGCACCGCCCAGGGCAACGGGTATTCCACCGGGTCCTCGATGGTGACCTGCCGCTTCTCCGGCCACTGCCTGGCCACATGGGCCAACATTTGCGCCAGACTCGTGGTCTTGCCCGATCCGGTGGGTCCTGTAAAAGCGATTACGCCATTGGGGGTTTCCGCCAGGAACATCAGCAACGCCACCTGCAAAGGGGTGTATCCCATGGCGGGTAGCCGTAACTCCCCTTCAGGACGCCGCGGCGATTCCAGCGTGGGCAGGTCCGTCCGCCCCTCGTGCGCATCCGTGTACTGCAGACGCATCACGACAAAGCCACCACCAGTTTCCACGGGAAACGCCGGGCCACGCACCAGACGCACGGACGTCAATCCCATATCCGCAATGGCTTCTCCGGAGATCTGCGCATTCTGAAATTCCAGGGGATTAAAGGACGAATCCTTGACCGTTGCCACGCCCTGATAGAGTGCCCGCGCCATTTCTTCGGCTTCCCGCTGGCTTACCCGTGCCAGTACTTTGAGATCGCCCTTGCGGCGCACCTGGATCTCCGCATGGGTGCCGCGCATCAGCATATGGATATCCGATGTCTTGTAGCGGGCGGCATTGGCCAGCAGCGACAGAGCCATGGCACGCACCTGAAGGTCGTTGTCCTGACCGCCCCCGCTCATTCGAAGTCCCCGTGCCCGTAGTGCTGCCACTTCATCCAAATCTGTCACCACCATCTGCAGACGTACCCCGGCGGCGCGGCAGCGATCCATCCAGGTCAGCAGAAGGGGGTCGCCGGAACGACGGCGATCCACGTGCACCTTGCCGGAAACCATGTCCAGCGCCACCGCGTCCAGCAAACGATCCGGTAGTGGCGGCAAAATCACGGTGGCTGGCGGCAACGCAATCTCGGCGTGCATTTCAGCGGCCATACAACACCCCCTCGACATTCCACCCATCGGCACGCATGGCAACGCGCGTAATCCGGAAGCCGGGAATGGCATTCCAGTTCACGGAGAATGGCGCGACCGGCAAGGTGAAATGTACCTGGGCCTGAGGGGCAGGCAGCGCCGTTTTCCCTGCCAATTTTCCACCCGGCAGCGTGCTGGCTGGTGGCTGCGATGACGCGGACTGGATGGTGGCTTTCACGCCCATGCCTTGCAGAAGGGCGAAAAGAGCGCTTTCTTCCGCAGGCAACGGCTGGCCGTTGTTCCGTCCGGCGGCACCCTTCAAAGCCAGCGGGATACTCTGAAAAACCTTATTCCCGCCGGCATCCAATGCTCCCTGCGGTCGCACCGCAGTCGTTGCCCCTGGCATCCGCCGCCAAACGATGGATGCCGCATTGCCGACGCAGGAGACTCCGTTTGCCGTCCATCCATCCCGGGATACCGGCACGTTCTCGATGGCGCCGTCACAGGCGGCCAACCAGGCATCCGGCAAGGGCGTGGTCAGCAGGGGCGAAGGCAGGGCTTTTTTGACCTGTTGCTGTTCCAGCAGGGCATGTATTCGCGCCATGGCCAATTCGCGAGCCCGTTGCGCCGCCAACTGATGTGCATGCCACCAAAGACCACCAGCTCCGGCTACTACGACGATAGCTGCCAGAACTGCCGCCGCCCGCAGTCCGTCTGGCGCGCCATGCAGGGCGAAAACAGGGGATGGCTTAATGCCTTCAACCAATGCTGACAGATCGTCCAGGTTGCCTTCGACGTAGGTCCAGTCCCCAAAACCGGAATGCCGTTCGCGGGCGGCGTAGATTTCCGCTTCTCCACCAATGACATCGCCGTCCGGGAGGATGGCCTGACCATCGCGAACGGCGATGTACCACCACAAACCGTCTGCGATTTTGTAGATACCCAACCAAGGTTGCCGCTGGGAATCGGCCACCGCCGCCGCCAGAGAAAATAATCGCTTCGGTCGCTTTGATTCATCAACGGCGGCACAGAATCCCGCCTGAATGGCGTCCTCTCCCACGCGTAGGGCAGTCCAGTCCGTTTGTAGATCCGCACCTTCTTGCCGCAACTCGGTGCGCAAAGGTTTCTCTTCGAAGCTGCGCCAAAGCATCCCCGCCACCCATCGGCGCTTGCCGACCGTGATGACGCGGGCGGCGGGGATCGAACTCTCGTCTGGCGAAGAATGGCGCACTGGCATTATTCGCCTCCTCCAACGGACGAAACACCCGCTTGCGGCGATCCCCTACCCATACCTGGAGCACCGCTTCCGGGCATACCTCCCATGGGTGGGTTTGCACCCGGCACGGGGTTTGCGCCCGGCATGGGCATGGAAACCGGTGGGGCAAATGAAGGCGGAGTGAAAGACGTGGGTGTGCCGTCTGCTGACCGTTGAGACGATGGGAAGCCATTTCTGCTGGGTGCGAAGGGTAAACTCTCCAGGCCATGCTTCCCGGACACGTACACCCCGTGAGCCGTGATGCTGCGAATCGTGAAGCCCCCCGCGACCTTCGCGCCAGTCTGGACCAGCGTTTCACCCCCGCTGGGCATGGCGATCTGAGCGGTAAGATCGCTACCGGAACCGGAGATGGAAAGCACCTGCGGGAGACGCTCGGACTCCGCCGCCGGCAAGGAATGTGCGCCTCGCAAGGGGTTAGCACCCTGCAAGGGGGATACCCCCATCGGGAACGTCGAAGGAATGCCTCCGTAGGGTGATTGGTTTGCGCTCTGGAAAGGGGTGCCCCCGTCTCCAGAAGGTTTGCCAGCCTCCGTAATCCCATGCTTGAGCTTGGCGACCGCCAGTTGTCCCTTGAGCAGGGCGATCTGGGAGTACAGCGCGTCAAGTTCGCCGACGGTGGCGACTGAAGAATGGCCGGGGCCTTGTGAAGGACTTACGTCCTGTAAACGGGTTGGATCCGCCGAAGGCGCTGCTTTCGGCAAAGGACTCGCTATGGCTGATGCGGATACGGTAATCAAAGCGCATCCCAGCCCCAATGCAAACGTGCAATCCCGGATGGAAGTGGTAAGGAGTGTACGCATCAGAGAATCCTCGCGGTGATGACGATGGCGATCATCTGTTTACTGGTGCTCGCGTTCGCGCCGCCCCCCAAGAGCGGCAGATAGGGGCTGCCCACGCCGTTTCGCGTCGTAGACCCGCCTTTCTGGCTGTAGCCCGTCAGCAAGAGTGTTTGTCCCGGCTTCAGCTTCACGGATTGCTGAAATGTGCTGCTGTCCACCGTCGGCACTTGGATGCTGTTACCACCGCTGCTGATGGTCTGGATGCCCACCAAGTTGCTGATCGTCATGTTCATGCCGAGCAGAATTTTTCCGTTGGTGATCCGAGGCAAGAACATCGCCGTGAAACCGGTCGTGACCGTGCCCGGAATCAGCCCGCTCGTCGCGCCCACATTGGCCGTTTGGGTCGTGCTGCTCTCGGCCAGATATCCGGTCTGCTGGGCCACCTGGATGGGTGCCGGCTGTCCATTGAGCGAGATCGTCGATTTGCTGAACACCTGGCTCACATGTCCCAGGGTGGCCAGAGCCTGCACGGCGACGCTGCTGCCCTGCCATTGCCCCAGAGCGCCGGTGGCGGAGTTCAGGATATTGGCCCCGATGGACATGGGCTGCGTGCCGCCCGTCGGGGTGGGCGGGGCCACGCCCTGCAGGCTGACGCCGTACTGCTTGCCCAGACTCTGAAACGCGCCGGCGAGGTTCAGCCCGTAATTCTGCTCATTGTTCACCGTCACGTTGTACACATGCACGGTGATGGCCACCTGCCGTTCCAGTTGCCGGGAGAGCCCCTGCACCCATTCCCGAACGTGCCGGATCTGCGGCGGGGTGCCGGTTACCGTGACGGTTCCCGTGGACCCGTCCGCTTCCACCTGGGCGCCGGGGCCGGCCACGGTCTGGGCGATCTTCTGTAGTCCCGCCCAGACATCGATCTTCGAGGTGTTGACGATGCTGGTGGTGCCGGTGGACTCATTCCCCTGACCGCCGCTCGCGCCGCCAGCACCCATGGACCCTCCCGTGGGCATGGACCCGGCTCCGCCGATGCCGGAACTCATACCGCCGCCCATGGCGTTGGCTCCGGCGCTCGCCACGATGGACCCGCTGGATCCCGTGGACCATGCCAGGGCGGGGATGGAGAAGGTTTTTGTCTCGGTCCGAAAGATGCGCACCGCGCCATCCCGGTAGCGCCACCACACGCCGTTCCTGGCGGTGATCATATCCAGCAGGCCGGCCACCGATCCGTGCCAGTCGAGCGGCATGCCCCGAAAAGCATACCTTGATTGGCCTCCAGTACCCTGCAGGGGGTTTGGAAATCCGCCGGTCTGGCTGGGTAGTGGCGGCAGCATGCCGCCGGGCGTAGCGGATGTGGAAGACTTCTGGGAATCCTCAATATGTACCGGAATGCCCTTCTTTTGAGTGATCTTCCCGGCAATCTGCCGTAGGGTCATGGGGTAGGTATAAATCAGCGTGATGGATTGTTTCAGGATCGCCGGCACCGCATGGCGCACGTCAACCACGGTGCCCAGCAGGAATGGCGTATCCACCGTGCTCACCACTGGCGGGGCCTTGGGCGGCT
>NZ_JABBDR010000303.1 GCF_018854495.1 Acidithiobacillus ferruginosus | reverse complement strand
CATCCTGGGCCCCGATCACCACGGGTTCACCCAGGGTGAGGCGGTTTTGGGTGAGGGTGCCGGTCTTGTCGGCGCAGAGCACATCCATGCCGGCCATCTCCTCGATGGCCACCAGACGCGAGACGATGGCTTTCAGCCGTGCCAACCGCTCCGCCCCGACGGCCATGGTCACCGATAAGACGGCGGGCAGGGCGACGGGGATGGCGGCCACGGTCAGGACCAGGGCAAAGAGGATCGTCCGGACCATGGGCTCATGACGGATCGCCAGAGCCACGAAGAGGATCACCGCGATGAGGACCAGCGCCGAAACGATCAGGAAGTTGCCGATGGCGAGCACCGCCTTGCGGAAATGGGAGACGCTCTCCGCCCGCTCCACTAGTTGCGCGGTCTTGCCGAAAAAGGTCTGCAGACCCGTCGCGGTCACCACGCCCTGCATCTCGCCCTTGCCTACGATGGAACCGGAATAGGCGCCATCCCCCCGGCCCTTGTCCACCGGCAGAGATTCCCCCGTCAGGACCGATTGATCGACGCTGAGGTAATCGCCGCTCAGCAGCAGCACATCGGCGGGAATGATGTTTCCCAGCTTCAGCAGGATGGTGTCGCCCGGCACCAGGTCCTGCGCGGCGATCTCCTGCCAAAGGCCGTCGCGCAGGACTCGCGCCCGCAGCGCCAGCTTCCGTTGGAGCATGGCGATGGCGTTGCCAGCCTTGTGCTCCTGCCAGAAGCCCACGCCGGCGTTTACCAGCAGGAGGGTCATGATGATGGCGAAGTCCGCCCAATGTGCCACCACGGCGGAAAGCACCGCGGCGATTTCGATCATCCAGGGAATGGGGCCCCAGAAATAGCCCAGAAACTGCCGGATCGGGCTGAGGCGCTTTTCGGGGATGGCGTTTGCCCCATATTGGGCCAGGCGACGGGCGGCCTCCGGCGACGACAAGCCGCGCTGGGGATCGCTCTGCAATTGCCGGAGGACCGCCGGAATGTCGGGGGCGCTTGTCGGGTCAGGATTGATTGTCATAAGGACCGCCTCCTGGTCGGCTCTGGCATTGGCACCATTTTCCGGGCAGTCGTGGTGCCACAAGTATTAAATATATGGCATGCCTGTCCTCAAGTATCTTTCGACGTCTCACGTGGTCAACTACCTCAACGCTTTGAGACGGGTGCGCGGGCGGAATCCACCATTCGCGTGGGGGTGCGCTGAAATGCCATACTAATCAAGTGATTTACGAAAACGCAGCACGCTTATCGTCAACATTATCAATGCGAGCAATGCCAAGGCCCCGAGTTCCGGCCAGAGTACCGCAAAGCCTACCCCCTTGAGAAAAACCGCCCGGATGATCACCAAAAAATAACGCAACGGATTGATCATGGTAAACCATTGCAAGACTTTCGGCATGGCGGCGATCGGAAAGGCGAATCCCGAAAGGATGAAAAAGGGGTTGAGCAGAAAGAAATTGAGGGCGAAGGCTTGCTGTTGCGTGCGCGAAAAAGTCGACATCAGTAAACCCATGCCGACTACCGCCAGCAAAAACAGTGCGGACCCGACCAGCATCACCCATGGGTCACCGATGAAAGGCACGTGGAACCAGGCGATGCCGACGAAACTGACCAGCGCGATGTCGCCGAGCCCAATGAGGAAAAATGGCACGGTCTTGCCAAGAATGAACTCAACGGGCCGGATCGGGCTGACGAGGATCTGTTCGAGCGTGCCAACTTCGCGCTCGCGCACGATGGCGAAAGCGGTGAGGCTGACCACCTGCATCAGCGTCAGGGTGCCGATCACTCCGGGGATGAAGAACCAGCGCTCGTTGAGCCCTTCGTTGAACCAGGGGCGCATCTGCAGCGAAATACCGACGACCGGAGCCGCAGCAGGGCCTGACCGGGAAGGAAAGACGCGGCTTGCCGCCTGCTCGGTGGAGAAGTTGGCGACGATCTGGGCGATGTAGCCGAGTGCAATGAGTGCCGTGTTCGAGTTTGTACCATCTACGATGACTTGCAGTGGCGCGCTCTTCCCGTTTTCCAGGTCGCGGCTGAAGCCGGCGTGAATGACGATGGCGATGACGGCCCTGTCGTGGTCGATGTCGCTGGTGATTTCCCTCTGATTCGTGGCCATGTCGATGATGTCGAAGCGGGAGGTGGCGGCGAAATGCGAGATCAGACTGCGACTGGCCTGGCTCTGATCGAGATCGAGCACTGCGGTGGTGACATGGTGCACGGTGAAGGTGGCGGCATAGCCGAAGACAAGCATCTGGAGAATCATCGGGACGATGAG
This sequence comes from Acidithiobacillus ferruginosus, assembly GCF_018854495.1. GTDB lineage: Bacteria > Pseudomonadota > Gammaproteobacteria > Acidithiobacillales > Acidithiobacillaceae > Acidithiobacillus > Acidithiobacillus ferruginosus. The sequence goes on along the minus strand of NZ_JABBDR010000303.1, from coordinate 10,393 downwards.
GCGGAACATCGCCCAGCGATCGCGCCGGAGTTCCAGGAACTCCTTCATCAGCATGACCGAGAGACGCTCGAACATGGCCTACAGATGCTTGCGGAAGGCTCTGGCGGCGAGCCAGATGATGATCGCGGCATAGGCGACGAGGCCGAGGACCGGCGTCCACAGATCGGTCAGCCCGCCACCCTTGAGGAAGATCGTGCGCAGAATGGTAACGTAGTATCGCGAATAGACGGCATATGTGAGAACCTGGATCGCAGCCGGCATCTGGTCGATGGGAAAGGTGTAGCCTGACAGGAGGGTGGTAGGCAGCATGGTCAGCAAAAGGGCAACCTGGCTTGCCCCGAGTTGGTTGCGGATGCGCACCGAGATGAGGTAGCCGATCCCCAGCACGACGAGGTCGAAGAGGGCGGTCGTCACGAACAGTATGCCGATGCTTCCTCGGAACGGGACGTGGAACCAGAAGACTGCGACGGCCAGACAGAACGCCGCATCGAGCAAACCGATGGCGAAGTACGGTATGAGCTTGCCGAACATGACCTCGAGCGGAGTGACCGGGGTCGAGATCAGTTGTTCCATGGTTCCCCGCTCCCACTCACGCGAGATGGTCAACGAGGTGAGCTGGGCGCCGACCAGCGCAAGGATCACCGCAACCACGCCGGGGATGATGAAGTTGCGGCTTTCCAGGGTTTCATTGAACCAGACGCTGGGTTCGAAATCGACCCGTCCGACCAGCGACGGCTGAACGCCATGGCTGGCGGCCCATCGGGCAGCAATTGTGGCATTGGTTTGGGCGACCACACCCTGGGCATAGCCCATCGCTATGTTGGTGGTATTGACGTCGGTAGCGTCGAAGATGGCTTGCACCGGCGCACTTCCGGTCGCGGCGAGGGTACGGGAGAAGTCCACCGGGATGACGACCGCTGCGGCGCATTCACCGCGGTCCATTGCCCGGCGGATGCCGGCCTCGGAGGCGATAGTGTGGCTGATGGTGAACCAGTTCGAAGCCGTGAAATCGTCGACTACCGCGCGGCTGGCCTGGCTGTTCTCCTGGTCGTAGACGCACAGGGGCACGTGCTTGATGTCGAGGCTTACGCCGTATCCAAGCAGGCCCATTTGCATCAGCGGCATCAGCAGCGCGACGGCCAGGCTGCGTGGATCCCGCCAGATCTGCAGCGTCTCCTTGTAAGCCATGGCCAGTAGGCGCTGGATATTCACGACGCGGCCCTTGTTTCGCGCGTGGTGGAAACCAGCCTGACGAAAACGTCCTCCAGGGAGGGTGTGGCAGGGCGGACCGACCCGACCCGGATTTCCCGTTCGGCAAGAAACCGGGGAAGCTCCTCGGCCGAAAGGCCGCCTTGGCCGAGCACGATATGGAGCTTGTCGCCGAAGATGGCCGCTTCGACCACCCCCTGTGCGCTACCGAGCGCCTTGAGCGCGGCGCCCAATGGCACGCAGTCGACCTCAAAGAGATCGCCGCCCAGACTCCGTTGACGTAACTCGCTCGGGGTACCCATGGCAACGAGCCTACCCCCATCGATGAGGGCAATACGATTGCAGTATTCCGCCTCCTCCATGTAATGGGTGGAGACCAGGATGGCGACGCCCCCGGCCGCCAGTTCGTGGATGAGGTCCCAGAAGCGCCGCCGGGCCTCGGGCTCCACCCCGGAAGTAGGCTCATCCAGAAAAAGTATGGGCGGGCGGTGAAGGATGGCGCAACCGAGCGCCAGGCGCTGTTTCCATCCTCCTGCGAGCGTCCGCACCAAGACATCCTCCCGCCCCTCCAGTCCGGCCATGGAAATGGCGAAGCGCATCCGCTCGCCAAGGTCGTGATGCGGCACCCGATAAATGCCGGCAAAAAACCGCAGGTTTTCACGAACCGTCAGGTCACCGTAGAGCGAAAATTTTTGCGACATGTAGCCGATGTGTTCGCGCACCTCCTCCGGCTGCCGCCCCACATCGAAGCCAGCCACCGATGCCCGGCCCTCGCTGGGGCGCAACAGGCCGCACAGCATGCGGATGGTGGTTGACTTTCCGGCCCCGTTGGGGCCGATAAAGCCGACGACCTCGCCCTTTTCGATCCGCAGATCGAGGTGATCGACGGCGGTGAAACTGGCGAATCGTTTGGTCAGTCCCTCGGCCAAGACTGCCGGGCTATCAGGGCTCATGCGGCTTCTCCTCTCCGAGGAGAGCGACGAAGACATCCTCGATGCCGGGTTCGGCGGGCGTGATCACGGCGTCCGCGATGCCCTGGTCCGCGATAGCGGCGCGTAGCTCGGGGATGCGCCGTTCGGCATCGTCGACGCGCACATGGACGCGGTCACCCATAAGGAGGGCGCCGAGTACTCCGGGTTTGCCAGACACGGCCTCGCGCACGTCGCGCGGGTGAGCGGAGGCGATGGCGAGCAGAGCTCCCGGCATCGCCGCCTTCAGGTGTTGCGGGGTGTCACAATGGCGTATTTCTCCGCCGTGGAGCAGAGCCAGGCGGGAGCAGCGCTCCGCTTCGTCCATGTAAGCGGTGGAAAGCACGATGGTCACGCCGCCCTCGCGCAGGTTGTAGAGAATCGCCCAGAAGTCGCGGCGGGAGACGGGATCGACCCCGGTAGTCGGCTCATCGAGCAGCAGCACCCGGGGGGTGTGGATGAGGGCGCAGATGAGGCCGAGTTTCTGCTTCATGCCGCCGGAAAGCTGGCCGGCCAGCCGGCGCCGGAAAGGAAGGAGTCCGGCAGCTTCCAGCAGCTCCTGGCTGCGCGCGATGCGCTCGCCGCGCGGCACCCCGAAGAGGGCGCCATAAAAGAAGATGTTCTCCGCAATGGTGAGATCCTCATAGAGACCAAAGCGCTGCGGCATGTAGCTCAGATGCAATTTGGCGCGCTCGGCCTCGGCGACGACGTCCACGCCGTCGACAAGGATTTCCCCTGCGTCGGGGCGCAGCACGGCGGCCAGCATCCGCATGATGGTGGTCTTGCCCGCCCCATCGGGGCCGACCAGCCCGAAAATTTCCCCCTGGGCGACCGCCAAGTCAATATCCCGCACCGCTCGCACCGATCCGAAGCTCTTGCTGAGCCCATGCACTCTGACGGCAATTTCGTTAACCTCTGCCATCATCGTCCCGCCGGCAAAAGCGCGATCGTCGCATCCGCCGGCATTCCAGGGAGCAGTTCATGTGTCGGGTTGTAGATGTCAATGCGGATTCGGTATACGAGCGTAACCCGCTCTGCGTGGGTTTCCACCGTTTTTGGGGTGAACTCGGCCTGCGATGCGATGAAGCCGATGCGGCCGTGATAGATCTTTCCGGGGTAGGTGTCGGTAGTGACGGTGACCGGTTCACCGAGGCGGACCTGCCCCAGATTGGTTTCATTCACATAGGCACGGAGCCAGACATGGTCGAGGTCGTCGAGGGTGAAGATGGCTACCCCGGGGCTGGCCAACTCGCCGAGCTCAGCCTCGCGTACCGCCAGAACACCGCTGAAAGGCGCTCGCAACGTAGTATAGGATAAGGTCACTTCGTCGAGCTTCATTTTTGCGTCGGCCGCGGCGAGGTTGGCGCGCGCAAGAGAAATGTTGTCACGCGCCACCCGGACCAATGCCTGATCGCGGGCGAGTGCGGCGGATGCTTGCGCCGCGGCGGTGAAGGCAAGGTCATAAGCCTGACGGGAAACGGCACCCAGCGGAAGTTGTTCCTTGTCGCGGGCAAGGTCGCGCCGCTTCTCGGCAAGGGCGAAGCGGTCGCTCACGACCGTGTTTTGGGCGGCAGCGAGGTTGCTGGTGTCTACGGCAACCTGTCGGCTCGCCACCTCTAGGTTGGAACGATCGATCTGCACCTGCTGGCGATAGAGACGGTTATCTACCCGGGCCAGTGGAGTGCCGGCCTTGACGTACTTGCCTTCGTCGAAGGGGAGATAGACGATCGGCGCCTGGACATCGGTGAAGCTCAACACGCTCTGATGGGCCTCGATGTTGCCGGAAACCACGACATGCGCGGGTCCAGTCGGCGGACCGAACAAGGCCTGCCGGATGGGTCCCCAAAACAGCAGCCCGACTGCAACAAGGATGAGAATGATGAATGCGGCTATGCCAAAACGCGTGCGGGGCGTCATATTCACCGGATTTCGGGTACATCGCCCCATAACGACGATGGTCGCGTTTCTGGTATTGGTGGATTGATCGGGTATTTGGGCTGCGATGAGACCACGGTCGGAAGACCATATGGTGCATTGACGGTTGGTCGATGCACCCTAGACCGCCGTCGAGCGCCGAAGTGGATATTGGACGCGACCTTCACTGTTTGCGCGTCGCAGTACCACAAGCCGGGGCATTTATGGCATGGCGGATGGGTTGGTTCACGGCACCCCCGAAAATTTCATTGGACTAGCTTTGGGGGTCAACCTTCCGCTCGTACGGTAAGGTCTGCTCCAACTGCCTCAGTATAAAACATTATAGGCCGATGGCCGGTGGTTGGGTAGATCTGTGATAGACCACTCAGTTACCGTACGACCGAGCCGCATCAAACGTATCATGGCGCCACCGTCACCGGCGTACCGATGTGCATCATTCCATAGGCTCTTTGTGCCGCCTTTAACGGCAGCTCCACACAACCGTTACTTTGCCGAAACCCGTACGCAAGACGGGGGAAGTAGTGTACCGCGCGGCCATCCCAGAAATAATTGACGAAGCGCACGCCTGAATCGTTATAACACTCGCCATGGGGGAAACAACCGGTCATTCGCGTACTCAGAAAGCGCGCGTAGACTGCCCAGGTACCGTTGGGGGTCATCGCTCCGGCCACCCCGGTATTGGTCAGACTTTGCAACACCCATTTACCCCTATCCGTTTCCGCGTTGTACTGCCAGATGGACAAAGTTTCTGGCGTGCCTTTGCGCACATAAACCCACACAAACGGCTTCGGCGCGCCTTCCCCGCGCCGATGGGCGGCAAGGACAGCCGCATAAAGGCGATGGCGGTTGCCCCGATCAAACCAGTCGCTGCTTTGGTTGGACCATGGCAGCCCGTGCTCCTTGGCAAAAAAATCCAGGGCCCCGAAGAGCAAGGGCGATCCAGGAGAATCAGGGGTGAGCACCTGCAATGCGGACGGTGTGCCTGACGGCCATAACCACCAAATTTGTGGATTTGCCCCCCTTAGCCCGGTCCAGCCCACTTGCCCCGGCAAATAGTGCATTTGCGCAAGCGCGCGAGTAACACGCAACCAAGCTGGTGCCGGCGCTGCTGCCGCGAGTGCGCTGTCGCCGGCAGCAGAAGCAAGCCACAGCAGGACCATCAAAATCCATATCCTTTTCACGTCTCGCGTTCCTGCCATGCCCCCATAACCAGCACCGCCGCACCGTGGACCGCGCCACGTCTCAAATCAGCCAATGCCACATTGACATGCAGATCGGTACGGCACACTCCGCACGCCAGTATTTTTACCAGGACCTGGCCCGGCTGTGGCCGTGGTCGCGGCAATTCAGCGGGCACCAAAGGTTTACCCACCTCTTTCAGAACCATGGCATGCATGAAACACCTCCTTGTGGCCGCCATATACCTTCCATGACGACGTACCGTCGCGGGTTTACGGAAAGCAACAAGCCTGATTCTGCAATTGTAGACCAGCCAGCAATGGCCGCGTCGCCAGCCATGGCACAGAGGGCGGCACCTGCCCACAATATCCGTCACCACAGGGGCACCCCGTACGGAATCCCAGAGTGGTGCATACGACTGATGACTAGACCATGCTGATCGTGGCCACGGGCGTCAGTCAGGCACCCAATGACAGAGCACCTGGGGCGCCATGTCCTGATAAGGAGGCTTTCGAGATGAAGCCTTCACAAATGGTCTCTCATCCGCTATTAGACTGCGGACCCATTGTCCTCACGACAGCGTGCTATCGTGGTAAGGACCGTATTTATCGCCGCTGGGTTTTGCGGGCAGGAGCATCAGGATCAACACGATCAATCCACCCAGGTAGGGAATCAGATTGAGCAGGACGAGCCAGCCCGAAAGGTCGATGTCGTGCAGGCGCCGCACTTCGGCGCCGATGCTGGGCAACAGCATGGCCAGCAGATAGATTCCATAGATGGCCTCGAATAAGGTTGCCATAAAGGATCCCTGATTCTGCAGGCCCCCTGTCAGCAGGCCGGCAAGTATCACCAATGCGAAAATGATGAGGAAGTTGCACAGGGCAAACCACCAGAATTCCGCACGACTCATACGGCCACTGAAGCGGATATAGTTTTGGGTGACGGTGTGTACATAAGCATCAAGCATGCGCATGGATTCTGTCTCCTTGCAGAAAATAAAAGGGCCGTAACGATTATTTCGGAGCTTTGCCAAACCAGCGCCGCCAGCCCTTCCGGGGTGTTGGCGCGCTCGGGTCTGTGCACGGTTGCTTCTGATCAAAGGCTTTCAGGGTTTCCTGGACCTGGCGCAGGGCGATTTCGGCGTAGAGTTGCAGGCCTCTTCCGGTCGGCAACGGTCGAGATCACCTTAGGCTCCATAGCGACATCCCAACCCATGCGTGTTCTCCTTGTCTGTGGTCGTACGAATATGGTGCCGGCTTCCTCAGAGGTTTGCTGGGTATCTGCTTTTGTACGTCTTGACGTCTATATCCTATCGCAGATGGGGATTAAGTGTCCCCATAGTCCGGTCCCGCGTGCATAGACCATCTTGGATTTTGGGGAGAGGGACAGCCTGCTGGGTTTTCCTGCCCGTGGATCGTATGCGGTGAAGGCCCGGCAACTGCGGGATGGCGGCCATGAGGATGGCTGCGGCCACCCGGTTGCTGTTAGGACGGACATAGGCCATGGGAATCCAGTGGATGCGATACTCGTGACGCCGCCACCCCGGATAGTTGGAGATCCACGAACTTTCCCCCTGGAATTGTAAAAAAATCTGCCTTAGCCTGATCAGCACCAACCCGCAAGAGCGGGTTGGTTAAAAAATTATTCGCCAACAATGTCCATGAGTACATGGAAATCTTCAAAATATCTTGTTCGATGTCACGTAGGCGGTGAAATATGAACACTTTTCCCCCAATCATAATAGACGGATTTTCCTGTTACCTGATAGGGGTGTCCATTTTGTATTACATATTCCACGTAATTTATTTCTCTTAAATGTTGAGATTTTCCAATGAAGATTGTGAAAACGATCTTCTGAATGAGTTGTTGTGCGGATGAGATGGCCTTTCCAGAGGCGAGCCTCGCCATCACTCTTACGCCTTTTTTGTCGAGAGTCGCCTGAAAACCTTGAGTTGCATGCCCTCTGACAGGCTTGCCAATGATCGCATGCACGTTCCGAAAATATGGGAGAAGGGCCGAGAGGAGATCTACGCGGTGGAGTTCGTTCAACGCAATTTCGTGCCAGCCTTCTTGGCCAGGTGCGTTCGACTTAGCCCAGGCATGTTGGCCAATGCGGATGGCGGTTGAGTGCATCACTGACTGTCCAACGGGAAGGTTTATCACTATCGTGCTGGTTTCTTCTACTTCATCCTTCAGGGGATCTGCAACCATTTTCATGCTCTCGTTAATATTCTGTATGGAGTCGGTAAAGCTTGATTGCATATGAAATGGTTCTTTGTTCTGAATCATTGCAGCGCGAACAAACAAAGTATGTGGCGCAGTTGTCGTAGATATGTTAAGTGGTTCTTGCGTTTTGGTCTCCCCCGAACCGCTTGATGTGTTTCCAACCGCGATAGACTGATCCCCTACCATCTGGAATTTTTGCGTCTCGTTGACTGGATAGCTTTCAATGGCGCCCGGCGCGGCTGCATGGACTTGCGCTACATTCACCATTTGTGGGATTAGACCCTTTACGCGTTGTTGAGAGATGAGGCCCTGAATATGCTCAAATTGTCCATTTGTCAGTCGAAAGACAAGCCCGGGAACACCATTAAAACCCAAATCCTCCATGACCCGCTTATTGATCTGCAACTGTTGCTCCGTCATTCCATAAGGATTACCCATGAAATTACGAATCCCACCATTATTACGCGTGAAGGCAATAGCCTCATAGGTATTCAGTTGTTGAGCAGGATTCGGTGATTGTAACAAATAGGATGCGATCTGCGTGCTTTGGCTACCAAGTAAAGCCACTGGGATATAGCGGATGATGAGACGGCCTTCCTGAATCAGCTGGATGTTTTGCGTGAAAAGCTGGTGGCAATATGGACATAGAGGATCCAGAAAAACATATATTATGGGGCCAGCATATCCCTCTTGAATGTATTTCAATTCTGCGATTTCGCTAGGTATATTCGCAGATGCTGGATAGAACGGCGAATTGTCTTTTGCACAGACATAACCTGGAGGGCAGGCCGAGTTACCATTGCTTGCCTTGGCCAAGCCAGGAATAGCAGTGACGCCACCATCGTGTACATTTTGTGCCATTTGGTAAAGATTATTCAGCGAGGTGGGAAGTGAAAAACCTGCCCCTTGCGTAACATTTTCAACTTCATTGAGTATTCCAAAAATTCCGCCACGAGCAAGGGTAGGGGCTAAAAGCAAAGTGGTGGTCAGAGCAATTAACGGCATTCTTAGATGTTTCACTAGGTTCCTCCTTCTCAGTCAAGATGCACGTAACATGCGTGTATGATAAGGACAGCTGGCTTGTCATCAAACTTTCGATACGCATATTTCCGGTTCCTCGTCATTTCAAGTGGGTAGCCTGAGATCCAGCTTGCCCACTTGAAATGACGAGGAACCAGATTCAGAGCCAGAAACGGTTCCGAATGAGTCATGATATCGAAGTGTCACTAATATTATTTTCTGTTTTTGTTGGAGCCATTATCCCCGGTTTTATCAATATTTTTATGCCACAAATAATGTTATTTACACTAAATAATACCAGGAATAATAGCGCACGTTATTGACTTATAAGATTGATATTCTGGAATGCTTTCTAGCAGGATACGCTCTTCATGGCTAATGCGAACAAGGTATAATATCATTGTTGATGTCGATTCAAATAATATAGTGGCAAGATTTCCAGATGAAATAGCCATGCTGATTAAAGACGCCCATCCACCAAGATATGAAGGGTGCCTGACTTTGGCATACGAGCCAGAGCTTACTAGACAGTGATTCTTTTGTATCATCAACCGAACAGGAAAATATCTACCTAAATAACTTATTGTATAAATCCTATAAATATAACCAACAAAAAACATGATCACACCTATAACACAAAATAAAATTATGTGAAAATAATTTATTTTATAATAACTCGTAAAAAAGTGTCCAGCCGTGGAGCTCAAGAGTATTGACAGACCTATAATATAGAAAAAATATTTATCAAAAAAGTTTATTGATATTTTTGAGTGTTTATCTGGGCCGAAATATTTTCTAGCTATGTAACCTTCAATAATCATAACGAAAACAAATAATATCTCAGGAATTGTAGCCATGTCTTACCTCACGATTAGTTATTGTGGTGCAAGCCGGAACCCCAGAAAACTCCTAACGAAAAGTCAATATCGGTGACCGCAAGCGCCGCTCACGGTGAGTAAACATGTACAAAGTCAGTTAAGCCTCTCCTCCTCAATGCCGATCAGTGCCTGCCTGGCACGCTTCACTCTCTGAGAAACAATTGCGGCCGTCCGCTTCGCTGGCAAGGTCACCCAATAGTTCGTCTATCACCTTCGAGGTCTTCGTCGTCGCTTAGCCATAAGCACATCAACATGCTGTGGCGCTATTTATTAAATTTCATCAAATCGTCTGGTAGGTCTCGGCCCGTCTATCGATAATGTACTCATTCTCCCTATCGAGGCCAAGCGGTCTGACGTGCCATGACCAGACTAAAAGTTGAGGCTGATCATTTCGGGATTGGTTGATTCCTCGCCCCGTCGTATCGTTGCCATGATGATATTTCCTGTTGGCATTCGGTGATGGGAAAATCATAGTGCATTTCCTGCAGCTGGACCATATCTATGTCAGTCAGCGCCTTCGATCCTCAGCCTCACGCAGTTGCGTGAGGGGTAGCATGTTTTGCCCTTCATCCGCAGTTTTCGGGTTGGTCCGCCGCCGACCATGGCGTCCTGGAGCACCGGGTGGGTAATCTGGGCGCTGTGGAATGGTTAGGGGCCAGCGTAACCGGTCATTCAGAAATCGGTGGTTGGTACGCAGTTCGCCTGGGTGACTTCATTGTCGTCCGTATAGTCGGGGCGAGCAATTCATGTAGTCTGTTCAGACTCCGTATGCTGGACAAAGACCCCTCGCACCATCTCCGATTCGGTAACAGCAGCCCAGCCCATCGCCTCGGCTTTCGTTCTAAAGGTTTTATACCGCACCGGAAAGCCGCGCTTGCGAACTGCAACTTGCCAGCCGATATGAACCGCCCCGGATTTTGAGGAGGCTCCTTTTTCCAAGAGAATGGAGTCATGATGAACAAAGCTAAAACACCCAAA
>NZ_JABBDR010000302.1 GCF_018854495.1 Acidithiobacillus ferruginosus | reverse complement strand
ATTCCATCGGCACCGTATATCCAGTTGCTCCAGCATGGCCAGCTCGGCCACACGGTGGGCCACGATCCGGGCGGTCAGAACCACATCGGGGCGCGCATCCCGATGGGAGGCCTCAAACTCCCGCCGCACCGCCTCCCGGCGCTCGCGCCTCTCCCGCTCGGCATGCAGGTCGATGATCTCCGCCGATAACCGCGCCCGTTCCTCGTTGTTGACGCTGACCTCGCGGTTGCCGTCTCCCCGGTCGGACTCCTTCCCTCGCCGCTCCATCTCGGACGCTACCGGACCCAGGTGCTGGGTCGCCTCCCGGTCTACCCCCTGCGCCTGGAGACTGCGGGCGTCGATTCTGGCTTCCACACCCGCCCGCTCCAGTGCGGCATTGGCCGTGTGCTCCCAGAGCTCCCGCACCGCTTTCACTTCGTCGGCGGCGGCCCCCAGGCCGCGCTCCCGGCGGGCTTTGTCGGACAGCTCTATATGGGCTTTGGCACCCAGAACCAGCCCGCCGTCAGGAGCGCGACTGAACTGCCGGGTCGTGGTGAGAAGATGGGCATGGTGGTTCCGGTGGTCTCCCTCCCGGTCGGGGGCATGAATGGACAGGTCCGCCGCGACTCCATAACGCTCCACCAAGGCCTGCGCAAAATCACGGGCTAACTCGGTCCGCTGCCCGGCATCCAGCTCGGCAGGCAGGGCGACAATCCACTCTCTGGCCGTCCGGGAGTCCTTGCGCTTTTCGGCCAGCTCGGCGGCATCCCAGAGCGCATTACGCTCTACGCCTATTCCATCCGGTGTGAGGATCTCCGTCAGCTCCACTCCGCCCTTGCGGGTATAGTCATGCACCAGTCCAGTGCGCGCATCCACCAGATCGACACCCGCCCGATAGGCCGCAGCGGCGACGGCGGACCGTCCCGCGCTGCGCGCTATCGGCTTGGTGCTGGCGTGATAAATGGCCACTTTTCGGATCCTCGCTTTTTGGCTTTTGATTTTGCCCCGCAGGGCGCTCTGACTTGCGCAGCAAGTCGTAAGTGCGCATTTCCGTACTCGCTGCGCTCATCCGGTGCATGATAGTATGCCTACTTCAACCGCATGAGGATAGCACCATGGCGCAGACACTGAAGCAAAAAATAGCAGAGGCAGAGGATAAGCTGGCTCGCCTCAGGGAACAGAGCAGGCGCACGGAGAACGGCCAGAAAATTATTCTTGGTGGCATGCTGATTCACGCCGCCCGGAAGGATGCCAAAATCCGGGCATGGCTATTGGCAGAAGCCGAGAAGTCCATCATCAGGGAGGCCGACAAAAAACGCCTGGCACCGCTGCTCGACACCCTGCGCATGACGCCAGAACCCAATCAGGAGAGCGAGAAGGAAACCGTCTCCGAAGCCCTGACCAACATACTGAGCGACAATGCCATGCGTGATTAGGGACGAACGGCCATCAGTCGCCAATCGTGCCGATCACCGGAATCATACGCGGGCCGATCTGTTGGAGTGCCTGCTCCAGACCCGCCACCTTGCCCTCCAGCATTGCGGCCTTCTCCCGCATCAGGGTGGCCTCTCCGCGCCAGTGGTTGATCTCCTGGGTCTGCTCCAGTATCGCTTCGTCTTTTTCGGTCAGGAGCATCTGTGCTGCTTCCAGCTCGGCACGCACCAGATCCATCTCACCCGCCAGGGTGTCCGCCAGTTCTACGGCTTCGGCCCGTTCCCGTGCCATCTCCACCCGCGCGGCTTCCAGGGCTTCACGGTCGGCTTGTAAGCGTTCACGCGCTATCGCTTGGGCCTGTGCCCAGAGCTCAGAGACCAGCACTGCTGCGTGCTGAGAGACCGCTACCGGTGCGGGCTCACGGACGGGTTCCACGCTGGCCTGCCGCGCCCGCCAGGTGCCCATCGCCTCGCTGATCGTCGTAAAAGACCCACCACCAACCGCCTTGCGCACCGCCGCCAGGGTGGGCCGTCCCCCCGCCTTCACCAGCGCATCCGCCGCCGCCCAGATTTCTTCCTGTGATGCCATGCCGGAATCCTCTTGTATGTAATATATTGTATAATATTACATACTATTATTTATTACAATCGGCAGCGATCATCCATCGTCACAGTGACTTACCAGACAGGCCAATCCGCGCTGCAATTTCCCGGAGCAGCCCCAGGGCAATGGCGTTGCCTTCCTCATTACGGGCCTTGCAGTAGGCGATGGCCAGTTGTTCAATCAGGGCAGTATCACTGAGCTGGGATTCATCCCCATAGCCCCAAACCAGGCCTCGGTCCCGCGCCCGCTTCCACCGCATCCGTTCCGCACTGGTTGTTGCCATGAATCCACCCTCACAAGCCGTCACTGTGACAAATCATAAAACGGCCACAGCTCTGCCGTCAATCACGGTTAAGCACATCCACCCACGGCAACAGCCCCGCCAAGGCCCCAAATTTGCCCTACAGCGCACGCAATGGGTGTAGGGGATAGTTCCCATAACCCCAATCGCCAGAAACGCGATTTACGCGCCCGCAATGCCCATTTAACCACGATGGCACCGCACAGACCCCCAAGGAGTGCCCGCTTGCCACGCCTTCGGCGTGCCAGGCACGAATGGCTTTCGACCGTGTAGGCCATCGCGTAGTACTCCGTAGCAGGCATTCCGCCCTCTGGGCGGTTGCGGTAGCGTCGAACGATTTGCAAGCAAATCGCCCGCCACTCCT
>NZ_JABBDR010000301.1 GCF_018854495.1 Acidithiobacillus ferruginosus | reverse complement strand
GGGCGTACAGGCGCCCGCCACACTGGAGGGATATTATCCCTGTCCCAACGCGGCAGCACTGCGCGCCGTGTTGAACCTGGTGACTGAACCACAGAGCCTATGCCTTTACCTTTATGGCCCGGGCGGGGTCGGTAAAAGTCATTTACTGCTGGGGGCGGCTTCGGCGCTTGCCGGCTGGACACCGTATATGGATTGTGGAGATATCGCCAACCTATTCATCAGGATACAGGATTTGGAGGGGTTCTCCAGCCTCGTAGCGGCGCCCCTGTTGTGTCTGGATAATATCGAGACCTGGGCAGGTCAGCGCGATAAGGAAACTTTTTTATTCGACCTTTACAATGAGCGCATGAGTTACGGACGACCGATGCTCCTTGCCGGTCGGGCGGCACCCCGGTTCCTGGACTGGGCGCTTCCCGACTGGGCCAGCAGGGTGAGCGCCTGCCTGCAGGTCGCACTGCGCCTGCCCGATGACACGGAAAGAACGGCTATTCTGCAGGAAATGGCACAGCGCCGGGGCCTGCAGATAGGTGTAGAGGCAGCGCATTATCTATTACGTCATTATGCTCGCGATCCCTGTACACTGGATACCTTGTTAACTGTGCTGGACGCCGGAAGCTGGGAGCATCAGCGGGAAGTGACCATTCCTTTCATACGCCTTTGCCTGGGTGCAGAGAAACCATGACGTCGGGGAAAATGCCCGTGCGCCGGTGCTTTCGTCAGAAGAGTAAAGCGCTGCACCCGGTCCCCGCAGAGCAAAACGGTTGCTGGCAGCGTATGTTCTACCGGGTGTTCAGAGCATGGCATGGTTTCTGGAACGATGACTGTATCGACCGCGCGGGGTTGCTGGCTTATACCACGCTCTTTGGCCTGATACCGTTGGCGGTACTCGGATTCAGTCTATGGAACCTGGTAGGATTCAGTCTGCTCCACCGCGCCCAGGTGGATGATCTGGTTTTACGCAGTTTTGTCCCCCAGGCTGGGGGGGCGATTCTGCGTCAGGTGAACAGCCTCGCAGCGCGTGGCGCGCAAATGGGTTTGTTTGGGGTGCTGGGATTGGGCATCACCGCGATTTTGCTGCTGCATGCGGTGGAGCGGCATTTTAACGCCATCTGGGGGGTCACGCCGACCTGCCTGTGGTGCCGTATTTTGCGTTACATGGCGATGCTTGTGGCCGGTCCGCTCAGTATCGCGCTCATTCTGCCTCTCCTGGGCCCACTGCAACCCCTGCTGGGCTACCTGGCGCATATTCCTCTTCTGCCCCCCGTTCTGAGCCATGTACTCACCTTTGTAGTGGTTACCGTGATGATGGGGCTACTCTACAAAATACTGCCTTCAGCGCCCACGCGCTGGCGGGATGTTTTTCTCGGTGGTGTATCCACAGCCATTCTGTTTGAGATTTCAAAGATGGTGCTGGCTGGTTACCTGCAATTTTCGACCTTCGAAACCCTATATGGCGCACTCGGCGCTTTTCCCGTTTTTCTACTCTGGTTGTACATGGCCTGGGCGAGCGTTCTGTTTGGCGCCGAAATGGCAGCGGCTGGAATGACGCATGGTGACCATTAGGGAAGGTGCGTTCCATTCATAAAAACAGGAGGGGCACCCGGGGGGTGGGGCTGACAAGGTCTTTACTTGCAACGCGGTGATCGCTAATATCCCGCGCTTATGTTTTCCGCCAAAGCGTCCAGCCTGCTGATTGCCCGGGTGTCTGTCCATGGTGACCGGCTGGATGGCGATGTCGATCTTCGCGCCTGGTCGCGCCTGGGTGAGGCGCTGGCTAGTGTGCAGGCTGTGCGTGTATGCCTTGATCTGGTCCGCAGGGGGCAGGTGGTTACCGCCGATGGCCGTATAGAGTTGCGCGGTGAAATCCGCTGCGAACGCTGCATGGGTGCTATGCCCTTGCAGCTTTCCGTGATGGTACACAGCGGATTGGCAGAGCAAGAGTCGGCGGTGACCGCACTGGATCCTGATCTGGAAGTGGTCCTTGCGGAAGACGGGGTTGTCGCTCAGCAAAGCTGGCTGGAGGACGAAGTGCTGCTAGCCCTGCCTATGATTCCGCGCTGTGAGGAGTGGAAGTCGGGTGTTTGTCCGGTTACCGGGCTTGAGCCGTTAATGGTTGTAAAGTGAAGTGCAGTACATCTTGATACAGATTGGAGAATTGAGTCATGGCCGTTCCACAAAGTAAAACTTCCCGTTCACGTCGTGATATGCGGCGCGCCCACGATTTTTTGGTAACGGTAAACCGTTCCGTATGCGCCAATTGCGGAGCAGCCAAACTGCCCCATCATGTATGCCCAGAATGCGGTTTCTATAAAGGTCGCGAGATCGTGAAGAAGGCGGTCGAAGTCTGACCAGGCTGCCGCGCCAGAGCGTCCCGGAGAGTTCGCGATGCCGCATATTGCGGTAGATGCCATGAGTGGCGATTCCGGCCCGTCGACAGTGGTGCTTGCCATCCGTGATCTGCTCGAGGATCACCCCGATGTCATATTTCACTTGGTCGGTGATACGGTTTCCCTTCAGACGGAGCTGGAGAAAGCACACCTCCACGGATCGGCTCAGGTCGTCATGCACCACGCCAGCCAGGTGGTGGCAATGGATGAGACGCCGTCCCAGGCCCTGAGGGGCAAAAGGGATTCGTCTATGCATGTCGCCATCAGTCTGGTGCGGGAAGGGCATGCCGATGCTGTGGTCAGTGCAGGCAACACCGGTGCCCTGATGGCGCTTGGAAAAGTCTTCCTTCGCACCATTCCCGGAATTGACCGGCCGGCCATTGCCGCTTTTCTGCCGACAACCACAGGGCGTTTCCTCGCACTGGATCTGGGTGCAAATGTGGATTGTCGCCCGGAACATCTCCTGCAGTTCGCGGTAATGGGCTCGATACTCGCTGAGCGGGTCATGGGTGTGACCAAGCCCCGCGTCGCCCTGCTCAACATCGGCTCTGAAGAGATCAAGGGCAATGAACAGGTCAAAGAGGCGGCACTTCTGTTGCGTGCTGCCAGGCTGAATTTCATCGGCAATGTAGAGGGTTCCGATATTTACAAGGGAGTCGCGGATGTGGTGGTTTGTGACGGCTTCGTGGGTAATGTGGCGCTCAAGACCTCAGAGGGACTGGCAACGATGATCAGTCACGAACTGCGCGCCAGCTATACCCATGGCTGGTATGGGCGTATTGCTTATCTGATCAATCGTCCCATTCTGCAACGCCTGCGCCGCCGCCTGGAT
Organism: Acidithiobacillus ferruginosus; assembly: GCF_018854495.1. GTDB lineage: Bacteria > Pseudomonadota > Gammaproteobacteria > Acidithiobacillales > Acidithiobacillaceae > Acidithiobacillus > Acidithiobacillus ferruginosus. The sequence continues at coordinate 15,069 of NZ_JABBDR010000301.1, read as the reverse complement.
TCCCGTCAATACAACGGCGCCACGCTGCTGGGATTGAACGGGATCGTCATCAAGAGCCACGGAAATGCGGATCGTTTTGCCTTTGCCTGCGCGGTGAAAGTAGCGATCGCCGAGGCCAAACATCGCCTGACCCTGCGTATTGCCGAAGTGATCCAGGAGAATCTCGATCCGGCGGTGCGAAACAGCGCGTGAAACCTATCTACAGCCGTATTGTCGCCACCGGCGGCTATCTGCCGGAACGTATTCTCAGCAACCACGATCTGGAGCAGATGGTAGAGACCAGCGATGCCTGGATATTCGCCCGTACCGGCATCCGCTCCCGGCATATCGCCGCTCCCGGCGAGAAGACCGTAGACATGGCGGAAGCGGCAGCGCGCCAGGCGCTGGCCGACGCAGGTCTGAAGGCGGCAGATCTGGACCTGATTATCGTGGCGACGACCACTCCAGATCAGATATTCCCCAGTACCGCCTGCCTGCTGCAAGCCCGCCTGGGCAACCGGGGTGCGCCGGCCTTCGACATCCAGGCGGTTTGCACAGGCTTCATCTATGCGCTGGCAACCGCCGATCGCTTCATTCGCAGCGGTGGGGCGAGGCATGCGCTGGTGGTCGGTGTGGAGAGCATGTCCCATATCGTTGACTGGACGGATCGCGGGACGTGTATTCTTTTTGGGGATGGCGCCGGGGCTGTGGTACTCAGTGCCGGTGACCAACCCGGTATTATCTCCACACACATCCATGCCGACGGTGCCTATGCCGACTTACTGCAGGTCCCCGGCGGGGAGGCACGAATCACCATGCAGGGTAACGCAGTATTCCGCGTGGCGGTGCGTACCCTGGGTGAGATCGTACAGGAAACGCTCGCGGCAAATGCCTTGACACCCGCAGAAATCGACTGGTTGGTTCCCCATCAGGCCAATATCCGCATTATCCAGGCGACGGCCGATAAGCTGGGCCTGCCTATGGAGCGGGTGGTGACGACGGTGGAACATCATGGTAATACTTCTGCGGCTTCGGTACCTTTAGCCTTGGATGAAGCAGCGCGACGCGGTTGTTTTCAGCCGCGCCAACGGCTTCTGCTGGAAGCATTCGGGGGTGGTTTTACCTGGGGATCAGCACTCCTGCGTTGGGGCTGAAAGCCCTGCATACCAATTTGTATTGAGAGGAGGTTCGCTTGCACGGCTCTATCGCCTTTGTTTTTCCGGGTCAAGGTTCGCAGTCTTTGAATATGCTGGCCGACCTGGCTAACAGTCATCCGTTGGTCAAAGAGGTTTTTGAAGAAGCTTCTGCGCAGTTGGGCGAGGACCTGTGGCTGCTTACGCAGGAGGGGCCCACCGAAAAACTGAGTCAGACCCGCTGGACACAGCCGGTGATGCTGACCGCCGGATATGCAGTATACCGGGTATGGGAAGAGGAAGGTGGCATCTTTCCCGATTTTGTCGCCGGGCATTCCCTGGGAGAATACACCGCTCTGGTGGTTGCGGATGCGGTGGATTTTGTGGACGCCGTACGTCTGGTCGCGGAACGGGGCCGTCTGATGCAGGAAGCGGTGCCGGAGGGGGTGGGTGCCATGGCAGCCATCATCGGTCTCGGCGACGATGAAGTGAAACAGCTTTGTGCTCAGGAAGCAAAGGGTGAAGTGCTGGCTGCGGCCAATTTCAACGCGCCGGGACAGGTGGTAGCCGCAGGTCATCAGGCGGCCGTCGAGCGACTGGTGGAGTCGGCACGTGCGGCCGGGGCCAAACGCGTTGTCCTGCTTCCGGTCAGCGTGCCCAGTCATTGCAGCCTGATGGAGCCAGCCGCTGAACGTTTCCAGTCCGTGCTGGAATCCGTGCAGTTCCGTAGCCCTAGGGCGATGGTGGTACATAACGCCGATGTGCAAAGCCACAACTCGCCAGACTCCATCCGTGCCGTGCTTGCCAGGCAGTTATATTCGCCGGTGCGCTGGACGGACACGATTCGGCACCTCGCCCGGCAGGGGGCCATGACCTTTGTGGAAATGGGCCCGGGGCGCGTACTGTCGGGCCTGGGGAAACGTATAGAGCCCAGCCTGACCATGCTCCACGTCGAAGATGGCAAAAGCCTCAAGGCCGCCCTGGAGGTGATCTGATGGCAGGATCTTTGGAGGGCCAGCTAGCCCTGGTCACCGGTGGCAGCCGCGGCATCGGACAAGAGATCGCGCACGTACTCGGCAGGCAGGGTGCGCGGGTCGTTGCCACAGCAACGACCTCTGCCGGTGCCGAACGGATCAGTGCCGATCTGGCGGCGCAGGGCATCCACGGCGCCGGGATGGCACTGGATGTGACCGATGACGCGGCCATGTCCGCAGTGCTCGCGCAGATACAGGCATCCCATGGCGCGCCGACCATTCTGGTGAACAATGCGGGTATCACCCGGGATCAGTTGCTCCTGCGGATGAAAGACGAGGATTGGGATGCCGTCATGGCGACCAATCTGCGCGCAGTATACCGCTTGAGCAAGCTATGCGTGCGCGATATGCTCAAAGCCCGTTTTGGCCGTATCATCAACATTACCTCGATAGTCGGGGTGATGGGGAATGCCGGGCAGACGAATTATGCGGCCGCCAAGGCAGGGGTCGCGGGTTTCACCCGGGCCATGGCGAGGGAGGTGGCGGCGCGGCAGGTGACCGTCAATTGTGTGGCACCAGGTTTTATCAGCACGGACATGACGGAAGGGCTGAATGAAGCGCAGCGCGACACTCTACTGCAGCAGATTCCTGCGGGAAGGCTGGGAGCGGTGGCCGACGTGGCTGCTGCAGTCGCTTATTTGGCGAGCCCGGAAGCAGGTTACGTAACCGGACAGATTCTGCATGTCAATGGCGGCATGTGGATGGGGTAATGCATTCGTTGCTTTACAGGACTGTATGCCCTGTGGTCCAATCTCGCCGACAATAATTTTTCACCGACAGAGGAGCTTCTCCTAATGGATAATGTGGCAGATCGTGTAAAGAAGGTCGTAGTAGAGCAGTTGGGCGTGAATGAAGACGAAGTCACCAATGAGGCGTCCTTTGTTGATGATCTGGGTGCCGACTCGCTGGATACCGTGGAGCTGGTGATGGCCCTGGAAGAAGAATTCGATTGTGAAATTCCCGACGAAGAAGCGGAAAAGATTGCGACCGTGCAACAGGCCATCGACTATGTGTCTGCGCATATTCCAGCCAAGGATGCCTGAGCATTTCCTGACCGGGACGATGAGGAGATCGGGCGTTTGAAGAGACGTGTAGTGATTACGGGTTTGGGGATCGTGTCGCCCGTCGGTGTGGGTATCCCCGCGGCGTGGGATTCGATAACCCAGGGACGCAGCGGTATCGGCCGGGTTACCCGCCTGGATCCTGCCTCCTACAGTTCCCAGATTGCAGGAGAAGTCCGTGGCTTCGATATTGGTCAGTACATTCCGACCAAGGAAGCCCGCAAGATGGATTTATTCATCCATTACGGCCTCGTGGCGGCCATGGAAGCGGTTGCAGACTCTGGTTTACAGATCGGAGCAGATATTGCAGATCGGGTGGGCGTATCCATCGGCAGTGGTATCGGCGGTCTGCCGGGCATCGAGTCCGAGCATCAGATCGTCACGGAAAGTGGCCCCCGCCGGATATCGCCTTTCTTTATTCCGCGTTGCATCGTCAATATGGTGTCGGGGCACGTTTCCATTATGTATGGCGCCAAAGGGCCCAACATCGCCATGGCGACGGCATGTTCCACAGGCACCCATTCCATCGGCGAGGCGGCGCGGCTCATCGAGTATGGCGACGCCGATGTCATGATTGCCGGTGGTGCCGAGGCGGCTGTCAGCCCTTTGGGGTTGGGTGGGTTTTGTGCGGCACGGGCGCTCTCTACGCGCAACGCCGATCCTGAGAGAGCGAGCCGCCCCTGGGATAAGGATCGGGATGGTTTCGTGCTGGGCGAGGGCGCGGGCGTTCTCATTCTCGAAGAGTATGAATTTGCCCGGCGCCGTGGGGCACGGATCTACGCAGAGTTGGCCGGCTACGGCATGAGCTCCGATGCTTACCATATGACCCAACCCGCCCCGGGGGGGGAAGGCGCTGCCCGTTGCATGCGGGCCGCACTGCGTAACGCCTCGATGTCGCCCGAAATGGTGGGGTATATCAACGCGCACGGAACGTCTACCCCGCTGGGAGATCGGTCGGAGACCGATGCGGTACATACCGTATTCGGCGAACACGCACAGCGATTGGCCATGAGTTCCACCAAGTCGATGACCGGTCATCTTCTGGGTGCCGCGGGGGGGGTCGAAGCCATTTTTACGACGCTCGCGCTTTATCACGGCATTTTGCCGCCCACGATCAATCTGGATCAGGCCGACGAGGGCTGTGACCTGGATTATGTGCCCCTCAAGGCGCGGAAAGCATCCGTAGAAGTTGCTTTAAGCAATTCCTTTGGATTCGGCGGCACCAATAGTTCTCTGGTTTTCCGCCGCGTCGACGACTGATTCGCCGCGTGGGGGTGATTGTCGCCACCATGGATGGAGATCCCCTCGTGGCGGGGGCATGCGATGCTACCCTGGACCGTGCGTTACATTACGGCGACGGGCTTTTTGAAACCATTGCAGTGATCAGGAGCGTCCCCCTGTTTTGGGAGGCGCATCTGGCGCGGCTCGGGCGTGGCGCGGCCATTCTGAATATTCCGGCACCTCATCCGGAAGTCTGGCACAAGGATTTACGGACGGTGCTGGATGCCATCCCGGCACAGCCGCGCCTTCTCCTTAAACTGACCCTCAGTCGTGGACCAGGACCGGGGTACGGCAGCGCTGGCGCTGGTCCTCCCCGACGCTATCTGTGGTTTTCCCAGTGGCCGGAGCGAAACCCGCACTACTGGAACCCCGGCATCTCCGCCGCAATCTGCGAGGTCGCCTTGCTCACCGGCGCACCGTATCTCGGCGTCAAATCTCTCAATCGCCTGAACCAGGTTATGGCCCGGGATGCCCTGGCTCCCGAATATGCCGAGGGGGTCATGCTGGACCAGTCGGGACTGCTGCGCGAGGGCATCATGTCCAATCTGTTTTGGGTAACGACTGGTGTTGTCCATACTCCGGAACTGGAAAACGGCGGCATCCCCGGTGTTCAGCGGGCCGCCATTTTGGCGTGGTTGCAGGCGCATGGCGTGCCGACCCGCTTGGGCCACTGGCCACTGACGACGCTTCAGGATGCTGACGAAATATTTTTCAGCAACAGCCTCATCGGTGTCTGGCCGGTGCGCTACTTCATGGGACGCGGATTACCCGGGCATGACGGACCTATAACATCCGCCCTGCTCGGATGGACTCGGGAAATGGGTCTGGGGCCACAACCGTGACCCGCAGACGTATGGTGGTCCTGCTCATTCTTCTAAGTGTATTATTTCCTGTCGGATTTTACGGCATCGGCATGTATTGGCCGGAAACTCTACCGGCGAAGGGGGTGACGGTCCCTATCCCCCTTGGTGCTAGTGACGCGCAGAGTATCGCCAGCCTGGCGCATTCCGGGGTGCTGCCCTATCCGCGACTGTTTCATCTGGCTTGGGCTCTGGCCGGGCGTCCGGCCATGCAGGCCGGACTGTATGAGTTCAGGGGCAGCATTAACCAGGAACAGGTGTTGCACCGTTTGATTGCCGGTCAGTCCACGCCTCTTAATCTGCTGATTGTGCCGGGCTGGCGTTTGCAGGACGTGGTCCGGGAAATACGGGACAGGGCCCCCTATCTCAACCGGCGGGATCTGCCTCAGGAGGAAGGCGTGGCAACGCGCCTGGCGCAGCGAGGCATCGGCGCAGAGGGCAGCGCAGAGGGCTGGCTTTTCCCGGATAGCTACCGTTACGTGCCGGGCACCACGGCGCTGAGTGTACTGCGGCGCGCTTACGTGCGCATGCAGCACGAATTGCAGACCCTGTGGGCCGGGCGCGCTCCCGGACTGCCGCTCCATGATCCCTACCAGGCACTGATTCTGGCTTCCATCGTACAAAAGGAGGGGGCCCCCCCGGCAGAGCAGGCGCATATTGCGGCCGTGTTTCTCAATCGCTTGCGGCAAGGGATGCCTTTGCAATCCGATCCTACCGTGATTTATGCTTTGGGCGGGCGCTATGCCGGGCTTTTGACAGCACAGGAGATGCATGTGGACAGCCCTTATAACACCTATCTGCATGCCGGATTGCCGCCTACACCCATTGCGATGCCGGGATTCACCAGCCTGATGGCCGTGCTGCATCCGGCGGACAGTACCGACCTCTATTTCATTGCTCAGGGAGATGAGTACCATTATTCCGAGAGTTACGCGCAACACCTCAAGCAGATACGACGTTATCTCCAGCATGCCGGAGGAGCGGATCAGTGAAGACGACCACACGGAAGAGCGGGTTTTTCCTTACCCTGGAGGGTATTGAGGGTGCGGGGAAGAGCTCAGCCCTGCCGGTGCTGGCGGAACTTTGCCATCAGCAGGGTTATGCCGTTGAAGTTACCAGGGAACCGGGCGGAGGGGCACTTGGCGAGGCGTTGCGCACCATTTTTCTGGACGACAGCCTGCACCTGGATGCGGACGAGGAACTGCTTCTGCTCTATGCCGGACGTCGGGATCACTGGCGGACACGTATCGCGCCTGCGCTGGCCGCCGGGAAGGTGGTCATCAGTGATCGCTATGAAGACTCCACTTACGCTTATCAGAGCGGCGGGAGGGGGGTCCCTCCCGCGCATATCGCGGCGCTGGCGCGCTGGGCGGGAATCACCCGCCGTCCAGACCTGACGTTTTGGTTCGATATAGCGCCGGAGTTGGGTGCAGCACGTATCCGCGGGCGCCGTCCGGATCGGCTGGAACAGGAAGACCAGGCCTTTTTCAGCCGCGCTAGGGCGGTCTTTGCGGAGCGATGCGCGGCCGAACCACAAAGAATCTGGCGCGTCGATGCGAGCCAGCCTCTGCCGATGGTGCATGATGCTGTGCGGGCCAGGCTCGCCGCCCGCCTGGCGGCCTTTTATTCATGAATATGCCGCGCCCGACGCCTGCGGAGTGGTCGCCGATATGGAGCATGGTGCAAACCGGTTTGCCCCAGGCGATGCTCGCCGCAGGCGAATCGGGAACGCTGGTCGGACAGTACTGCGATGATTTGCAACAGGTGGCGCTGTGTTTTGCGCCAACAGCGCAGGGGCTACCCTGCGGAACCTGCCGTTCCTGTCGTTTGTTGGCGGAGGGCAACCATCCCGATCTGCTGATGATCACTCCGGAAACCGGAAAGCGCATCGCAATTGAGGCGGTGCGCCATGCCAACGAGTTCCTCGCCTTCACCCCGCAGGTCAGCGCGTGTCGCTGGCTGCGCATCGCGCCGGCCGAGGCGATGACTGCGGCGGCCGCCAATGCCCTGCTGAAAACTCTGGAGGAACCTGCGGCGCGTGCCCATATTCTTCTGCTCAGTGAACACCCGTCGCAGCTTATTCTCACTATCCGATCCCGTTTGCAGAGGTTGCCGTTCCCGACGATGCTGCCGGGGCAATGCGTGAACTGGCTGGAAGGTCTCGGCATACCGCCTGCGGAGGCGCTCTCGTTAAGCCGGCAGTTTGCGAACCGGCCACTGCGTGCCTGGCAACTTTGGGAATCCGGGTGGGTCACGCTGCGCCGGACCTGGATCGAGACGCTGTTGAACCTTCCTCGGCAGGGGCCCGTCGCCGCTTTGCGGCTGGCAGACAACTGGGGCAAAGACACCGACTTGCTGCTGTTGCGCGAACTGGTTCTAAGCCTGTTGGCGGATTTGCTCCGTCTTCAAGGCCGTCGCCTGGACAACGTCGTGCATGTAGACTATTTGCAATCGCTGGAGGTTATGGCGCAATCGGCCCGGGTCGCGTGCCTCTGGGCGGCCCTGGAGGGGTGGGCGCGGCTGCCTGAGTCGCTTGCGCAGAATCGCAATGTGGGAATGACACTAGAAACGTTATTGTTGAGTTGGGTAGGCATTTGGTCAAGGCAGGTGGCGCATGGAATTACAAGCTGAAGCGGGTGGTGCGGCAAAAGCGCTGTCCGTCGTGTTACGGGATGCCACCGCAGTGCAGCGTTACTACATGCCCAACATCAAGGGGGGCGGGGTGCTGGTAGAGACGCCGAACCTCTTGCCCATAGGTACCGAGGTGCTGCTCATGATCACCCTCCCCGATGGTCAACCGCGTGCACCCGTCATGGGAAAGGTGGTGTGGGTGACGCCACCCGACAACCGTGAGGGTCGCCCTCCCGCCATCGGTGTCCAGTTTGTAAATGACCGCTCCGGTGTCCTGATCCGGATTCAGAACGCGCTGTCCGGCCTGCCAAGGAACGATGGTGAGGTGCTGAGTTTTTAAAATGCCGTTTGGGCGCAGGCTCCGCACGGGGTCATTGCCCTGACACTGGCGTCTGAGGTACACTTCGTCCCCTCAGGAGAGGTGACCGAGCGGCCGAAGGTGCAGCACTGGAAATGCTGTGTACTCCAAAAGGGTACCGTGGGTTCGAATCCCACCCTCTCCGCCAATCATCGTCCGTCAGTGGACAGTCTCAGGTTTTCTATGGCGACAAAGATCGGTCCCCTCGCAGTGGTAACTGGTGAACCCCGTCAGGCCCGGAAGGGAGCAGCGGCAGCCGGTGATCCAGGTGCCGGGGTGCGGCTGATCGGCGTCGCCACCCTATATTTCAGACCTGCATGAGCGCCTATCTTGCGCTGGCCCGCCGCTGGCGACCCCAACATTTTGACGATTTTGTCGGGCAGGAGGCCGTCGTCTCCGCCTTGCGCCATGCCCTGGATTCTGGCCGCATTCATCACGCTTTTCTGTTCACCGGCACGCGGGGCGTCGGTAAGACGACTCTGGCACGTCTGCTCGCCAAGTGTCTGAACTGTGAGCGAGGCGTGAGCAGCAACCCCTGCGGAGAGTGCAGCGCCTGCCGCAGTATTGCTGCGGGGAACTTCGTCGATCTGCTGGAGGTGGACGCGGCAAGCCGTACCCGAGTCGATGAGACCCGCGACCTTCTGGATAATGTCCAGTATGCGCCTACGGTTGGTCGCTACAAGGTGTACCTCATTGACGAGGTGCATATGTTGTCGGCGCACAGCTTCAATGCGCTGCTGAAGACCTTGGAAGAACCGCCGGAGCATGTCAAATTTCTGCTGGCGACTACGGATCCACAGAAGCTGCCGATAACCGTGCTCTCCCGCTGTCTGCAGTTTAATTTACGCCGACTGGATATTCCCCAGATTCAGGGAAGATTGCGACAGATCATGCTGTTGGAACAGGTGCCGGCGGAGGACGCCGCCTTGCAGATACTGTCGCGCGCCGCCGACGGGAGTCTGCGTGACGCCTTGAGTCTGCTGGATCAGGCTATTGTCCACGGTGGTGGCGCGGTGCAGCGCGACGGCGTGCTCACGATGCTGGGGCGCAGCGGCGATGACGCAGTGCTGGGTCTGATCGCAGCGTTGGTGGACCGGGATGCTGCACAGGTATTCGCCATACTGGGTGATCATCTGGCGCGGGGCATGGACGGACCCGGCCTGCTGGACCTGGTCATAGAGGGTCTGCATCGCATCGCTCTGGCGCAATTTCTTCCAGCCGATCCGGATGGCGATGGCGCCGAGGCGGTCGCACATCTGCGCGGGAGAATCAGCCCGCTTACCCTGCAGTCCTGGTATTTTTTGCTCCTTTCGGCACGACGTGACTTTGCGCTTTATCCAGACGGTCGCATGGCGCTGGAGATGGCCTTTCTGCGGGTGTTGAGTTTTTCCGGTTCAGCATCGCTGGACTCGCCGCCAGCGGCCCTCCCGAGCGGGGAAAACCCGCATCCTGGCGAGTCATCCCCTCTGACGCGCGAGTTCGTTGTGCCCGAGGCAACTTCGCCAGTATCGCACCATTCGGTCCCCCTGCTCTCCACCCCTTCACGGGATGAAGTCCGGGAGCCGTCACCGGTAGCGACGTCCGGTCAGCGCGATGCGGGTGCCGGGACCACGCCAGCGGCGGACTGGCGTCGCATGCTGGCATCGCTGGCGGTGTCGCCCATGATTGCCGAATACCTGCGCTACGGACAGGCCTTGCGCTGCGATTCGGAGGCGGTGGAGTTGGCCGTGGAGCCCAATTATTTGCCGTTCCTTCTCAAGGCCGAGGCCCGCCGGGCGTTGCATCAGGCGCTTACGGCATATTACGGCCGGGAGCCCAGGCTGAGCATTGTTGCTCTCACTGTAGAGACCGGAGTGGGCAGCCTGGTGCAGGAAGACCGGGCGCAGCTGGCGTCCCGGCAAGCTGCAGCAGAGGCACGTGTGGCCGCGGATCCGCGCATCGGCGCGTTCCTCGAAGCCCTGGATGCCCGCGTAGAATCCATTGAAATCGTGGCGGCATCCTCAAACGGTATGCCGTCAGCTCACAATGAAGCGTAAACAGGGAGGTAAGGAAAGATGAAAGGTGGACTGGGAAATATCATGAAGCAGGCGCAGCAACTCCAGGAGCGTTTGCAAAAGACGCAGGAAGAACTTGCCCAGGTAGAGGTGCAGGGCCACGCGGGTGGTAATCTGGTGGAAGTCACCATGACCTGCCGACATGACGTGCGCCGGGTTCGCATCGACCCCTCTCTGCTGACCGACGGCGATCAGGAGATGCTCGAAGATCTTGTGGCAGCGGCCATCAATGACGCCGTGCGCAATGCTGAGAAGGTCAGCGCGGAGCGGATGTCGGAAGTGACTGGCGGCATGAATATTCCGGGCATGAACCTGCCTTTCTAGGCACTTATGGCAGACGTTCCGAGTATGGATGCCCTGGTGGCACTGCTGCGCCGCCTACCGGGTATTGGCCCGCGTTCGGCGCAACGGATCAGCTATGAGTTGCTGGTGCGTAAGCGCGATCTCATGCCGCAACTCGCCGCAGCCTTTCAGCAAGCCCACGCGGTGGTCCGTTTTTGTGAGCGCTGCAACAACCTGAGCGAAGCGCCATTGTGTGCCGTCTGTCGTTCCGAACACCGGGACCGTTCCATTTTGTGCGTGGTGGAATCGCCTGCTGATCTGCGTGCGATCGAAGATACGGGGGTGTTCGTCGGCGAATTTTTCGTATTGATGGGGCATTTGTCGCCCCTGGATGGCATCGGTCCCGAAGCCCTGCATATCGACCGCCTCAGTGCGCGGCTGGGTGAAACAGACTTGCGGGAAGTGATTTTTGCGACCAATCCTACCCTGGAAGGAGAGGCTACAGCCCAGTTTCTCGCTGGACTGGTTCCTGACGGCATCACCATCAGTCGTATCGCACGGGGGGTGCCAGTGGGTGGTGAGCTGGAATATGTCGATCGCAGCACCCTCGGACGCGCCTTGCATGGTCGTCGCTTGCTCGACGAATAAGCACTTACCCATCGTTTCGTAAAGATAAAAGCAATCAATTTCGAGAGGAAGCAGCCATCATGATACCCACAGGAGTCACGCCCCCAGGCGGAAATGTGTTTTTTTTGCTGATGGGCGCCATTCTGGTGTTTGCCATGCACGGCGGATTCGCCTTCCTGGAACTGGGTACGGTACGACGGCGCAGCCAGGTAAATGCACTGGTGAAGATTCTCAGTGATTTTGGTATATCCACCATCGTCTATTTTTTTGTGGGTTATCATATCGCCTATGGCATCAGCTTTTTTGCCGACGTAAAGACCCTGACCGCAAGCAATCATGGTTTTCAGATGGTGCGATTTTTTTTCCTGCTGACCTTCGCCGCTGCGGTGCCCGCCATTATCTCCGGTGGTATTGCCGAGCGGGCGCGTTTTTATCCCCAATTACTGGCGACTGCCTTTCTGGTGGGATTGGTTTATCCCTTTTACGAAGGGATCGTCTGGAATGGCCATTATGGTATTCAAGCCTGGTTTACCAACGTTTTTGGCGCACCTTTTCACGATTTCGCAGGCTCGGTGGTAGTGCATGCCATGGGTGGATGGATGGCGCTGATGGCAGTCTGGCTGCTGGGTTCGCGCAAGGGGCGTTACGGGAAAGATGGTGCGGTACACGCCATGCCGCCGTCCAACATTCCCTTTCTGGCACTGGGTTCCTGGATTCTGATCATCGGCTGGTTTGGTTTTAATGTGATGAGTGCTCAGCAAATTGCCGCTGTGCAGGGTCTGGTGGCGCTCAATTCGCTTATGGCCCTGGTGGGCGGCATGCTGGCGGCGCTGGCGGTAGGGAAGGGCGATCCCGGCTTCGTTCATAATGGCGCTCTGGCAGGTCTCGTGGCCATCTGCGCCGGTTCCGATGTGGTGCAACCCATTGGGGCTTTGGCCATTGGCGCCATTGCCGGCATTATTTTCGTCTACCTGTTCACCTTTGTGCAGCATCGCCTGCGTCTGGATGACGTGCTGGGCGTCTGGCCGCTCCATGGTGTTTGCGGTGTGTGGGGTGGACTGGCCGTCGGTATTTTTGGACATCAGTTCCTCGGCGGCGCCGGTGGGGTCAGTTTCTGGTCTCAGTTGCTGGGCACCGCACTAGGCGTCCTGGTCGCCCTGGCGGGCAGTGGTATCGTCTACGGCAGCATCAAGTACTTTATCGGGATTCGTCTGGATCCCGAGGCGGAGTATGCGGGCGCGGATTTGAGCTTGCACCATGTCAGCGCGTATCCTGAAGAGGATATCGAGAGGGCGTGACCATGACAGAACCTTTTGCTGCCCTGAACTGGCAGGCCATGCCGGGCCTGCCGGTGCGCAGCCCGCAGGCGCACAAAGGAAGCTTCGGCCACGTTTTCGCGGTAGGCGGAGGACCGGGTATGGGCGGGGCACTGGCGCTGGCTTCTGCCGCCGCCTATCGGGTGGGCGCCGGATTGGTGACGGCAGTGGGGCATCCCTCGGCGATTCCATACTTGGCAGCACACCTGCCAGAAGCGACTTGGCGGGACTGGCCTGCGACTTTTGGAGATTTGCCGGACCATGCCGTCCTGGCCGTTGGCCCTGGATTGGGCCAGGGCCTGGCCGCCCATGATCTTTTGCTGGAGATCGGTACACTGTCCTGTCCCCAGGTATGGGACGCCGATGCCCTGAATATTCTCGCCCGTTTTGGTCCGAAACTGCTGACCACCGATGCACCTCGTCTGTTTACCCCACATCCCGGCGAAGCGGCCCGCCTGCTGGGGGTAACGGTCGCCGCTGTACAGGCAGACCGTATCGCGGCGATTGCTCGGTTACGTGCCCGCTATGGCGGCTACTGGGTCCTCAAGGGCCACCATAGTCTCCTGCTAGGATGCGCTGTCCGGAATCTCTGTACTTTGGGCAATCCCGGCATGGCCACGGGCGGCAGCGGGGACGTGCTGACCGGCCTGTTGGCCGGTCTGCTGGCGGTCGGCCTGGATGCCGACCGGTCTCTGTCCCTCGGCGTGTGCCTGCACGCCCGCGCGGGCGATATCGCGGCCGCGGAGATGGGCGAGGCCAGCCTGCTGGCCAGGGACATCCTGGCGGCAGTGCCCCGCGCTTTACGGGAGTTGACGCAACGTCATGACGGAAACTGAAGTATTGCGGGAATGGGATCGCCGTTATTTCTGGCATCCCTTCACCCAGATGCAGTGTTACGGGGATGACGACCCGTGGATCATCGACCGTGCAGAAGGCAACTACGTGTATGATACACAAGGTCATCGCTGTCTGGATGCAATCGCCAGCCTGTGGTGCAACGTTCACGGCCACCGTCATCCCCGACTGGATGCCGCCCTGATCGGGCAGTTGGGCAAAGTCGCGCACAGCACGGCCTTGGGTGCGGGCAATGCTCCGGCCATTCGTCTCGCCAAGGCACTGGTGGAAATTACCCCGGCCTCCCTGCAACATTGTTTTTTTTCGGAGGACGGCGCCGAGGCGGTCGAGGTCGCCATCAAAATGGCGGCGCAGTACTGGTGCAATCTGGGCCGCCCCGAAAAACGCCTCTTCCTGACTCTGGACAATGCCTATCATGGGGACACCGTTGGCGCTGTTTCGGTGGGCGGCTTCCCCCTGTTTCACGAGGTATACGGGCACCTCCTGTTCCCGACTTTACGCTTGCCGAGCCCTTATGTATTGCAGTGGGAAGACTGCGAGGGAGATCCGGAGCAGGCAACGGCCGTATGGCTGGCGGCGCTGGAAACGACGCTCCGGGAGCAGAGCGGCGAGATTGCGGCCGTGATCCTGGAGGGCGGGGTGCAGGGCGCCGCAGGCATATTGCCTTTTCCGCGCGGCATTCTGGCCGGTGCGCAACGTCTGTGCCGAGCCTATGAGGTCTTGCTGATCATTGATGAGGTCGCGACCGGCTTCGGCCGCAGCGGCAAGCTTTTTTCCTGTGAGTGGGAGTCTGTCGAACCAGACCTATTGGCCTTGGGTAAGGGGCTGAGTGGTGGTTACTTGCCGGTGGCCGCGACCCTCGCCGCAGAACACGTTTATGCTGCCTTTCTTGCGCCTTTCGGGGAAACCCGGCAGTTTTACTACGGGCATACCTACACCGCCAATCCTCTGGCCTGTGCGGTAGCGCTGGAAAACCTGGCACTTTTTGCGGAAGGTGGTGTGCTGCCTGCTTTGCCCGAGAAAATCGCCCAGTTGCGAGCCGGGCTGCAGCGTTTTCACGGCCAGTCGTGGGCAGGGGAGGTCCGCCAGTTCGGTTTGATGGCCGCCATCGCGTTGCGCGACCCCAGGACGAATACGCCTTATCCCTACGGAGATCGCGTCGAATACGCAGTGTGCCGACGCGCACGGGAAATGGGCGTTTACAGCCGCCCCCTCGGCGATCTCCTCACCATAGTCCCGCCGCTGTCGGTGACAGCAGCGGAAATAGACACTATCCTCAACGTATTATATGACGCCATGGCGGAAGGACGATCCTGATGAAAACGGCCCAAGATATCATGACCCGCGAAGTTGTTACGGTGCTGGCCGATGATCCGGTCGATAAAGTGGGGAATGTGCTCCTCAGTTCCGGGCACCACAGCCTGCCCGTGGTGAACAGCGAGGATCATCTGGTCGGGATGATCGGCGAACGGGATCTGATTGACGCCCACCGCAAGGTGCATCTGCCGACCATGCTTACTATTCTGGATGGTCTGATCCCTCTGGGCGGTATGCATGAATACGAGGAAGAGCTGCGCAAAGTCACGGCGGTAACCGCC
>NZ_JABBDR010000300.1 GCF_018854495.1 Acidithiobacillus ferruginosus | reverse complement strand
GGCGGCGCCGACCTGACGCCTATCTACGGCTTTGAGGAAGACGCCCGGCATTTCCATGGCATCCTCAAAACCGCCTGTGATCGTCACGATCCGGGCTTTTATCCGCGCTTCAAAGCCTGGTGCGACGACTACTTCACCATCAGGCACCGTCAGGAAATGCGCGGTATCGGTGGTATCTTTTTCGACGATCTCCATGGTGATGCCAGTCTCCTGCAGGCCTTCTGGGAGGATATGGCCAACAGCTTCCTCGACAGCTATCTGCCCATTGTCGCCCGGCGCCGGGACCTGGCCTACGGCGAACGCGAGCGCCAATTTCAACTCCTGCGCCGGGGGCGCTATGTGGAGTTCAACCTCGTCTATGACCGCGGCACCCTCTTCGGCCTGCAGTCCGGCGGGCGCACCGAAAGCATCCTCATGTCCCTGCCCCCCCTGGCGGCCTGGGCCTACGACTGGCAGGGCGAAGCCGGTAGCCCCGAAGCCCGCCTCAAGGAAGACTTCCTCACACCCAGGGATTGGGCATGAGCTACGGCCTACTGCGCCCTCTGCTTTTTACGCTGGACCCGGAGCGTGCCCACACCCTGAGCATCGCTGCGCTGGAAGCTCTGGGACACATGCCACGCGGCCTCGCGCGTGTGGCCCGGCACTACACCATCCACGACCCGCGTCTGGCGCAGGACTTTTGGGGCCTGCATTTTGCCAATCCCGTCGGCCTCGCCGCCGGCTATGACAAGGATTCCCGCGCCACCGCCGCCCTCCCCGCTCTCGGCTTTGGCTTCATCGAAATCGGTACAGTGACCCCGCGCCCGCAGCCCGGCAACCCACGCCCCCGAATCTTTCGCTATCCGGTACAGCAGGCGGTCATCAACCGCATGGGTTTCCCCGGTGAAGGGGCTGCGGCAGTCGCCCGAAGACTGGCGGCATTACCTGGCCATCCGGTGCCTATCGGCATCAATCTCGGCAAAAACAAGGACACCCCACTGGAGCAGGCGCAGGACGACTATATTGCCGCGCTGGAACTGCTTTTTCCCTATGGCGATTATCTCTGTGTGAACGTGAGCTCGCCCAACACCCCTGGTTTGCGCTTGCTGCAGGGTGAAGAAGCCTTACGGGGACTGCTCAGTGCCGTCGCCGCAGCCAACCAGCGTCTGGCCCTACAGCATCAGCGCCCACCCTTGCCCCTGCTTCTCAAGATCGCACCGGATCTGGATAATGATGATCTCAACGCTATCGGTGGTCTGGCCTTAGGCACGGCACCTCTGGTGAATGGTTTTATCGCCACCAATACCACGACAGAACGTCCGGCCTCTCAACCCGGACTCTCCGAAAGCGGGGGCCTGAGCGGCGCACCATTGCTGGAGCAATCCAATGCCGTCATCGCGCAACTCTATCGTGCGACCCAGGGACAGGTGCCCATCATTGGCGTCGGCGGCATTCTGAGCGCGGCAGACGCTTATGCCAAAATTTTGGCCGGGGCCAGCCTGGTACAAGTCTACAGCGGGCTGATTTTCCGCGGACCCGGGCTGGTACGGGAGATTCTGGAAGAACTGCCGGGGCTTTGGTTAAAGGATGGTTATCCCGATCTTGCGCATGCGCGGGGTAGTACCGTCTTGTAGAGATTTTCTGCTTGCTGGAAATCCATGAACATGTTAAACAGTTAAAAACTAGTTTCATGAGCCATCAATGAATAACAACTGTTATCCGGGCCGGTGGTTCATATTATCCAAAGAGTATTTTCCATGGTTCATAAAATCCATATCATCGGTTTCATAATGCGCACTGCAGGCCTCCTGGTCATTTTTGGATCACTGGCGGGTTGTGCTGCCGTCTCTGATACCGCATCGGCGACCGGGGATATGGTCAGTGCCGGGGCGTCCCTGATCCCCTGAGCAACGCGGTGACCGTAAGGCCACCGGATGAGGTTTTTGGAAACCAGCAGATAACCTGCAGATACCAATCGGACTTTAGAACTTGGCCGCCACCTGGGCACCGACAAAAACCGGCGCACTCGCCTGCGCAGCAATGAAGTTTCCGCCATATTTTGTGCTCCGCAACCGTTCATATTCATACGGAACATCGTTGGCATTAAAAATGTTATCCGCGTACCAGTCACATGATCATGTCCTCATCAGGATAGAACTTGTCATTGAGTCCTCTGCAACCGCGCAGGATTGTAGCAACACAATATGACATTATTAAGAAGTCTTAATAACAAAATTCCGACAAATAACGCTTTTATTTGGAAGCATCACAGATGACAACAGAATCACAAGGCAAGAAAATCACGATGACACATTCAAAGTCGTTTTATTCTTGCCGTATGGCGCAAAAAACAGAAATGATTGCCCTTTGCGCGCTCATCAATAGTGTATATCGAGGCGAAGCTGCCAAGGCTGGATGGACTACAGAAGCGGATTTGCTGGGCGGCCAGCGTTGTGACGTGGCGATGCTGGAAAAACTCTCCGACAGACCGGACAGTGGTTTCCTGGTGGCCACGAAAGAAGACGAGATCATCGCCTGCTGTCATGTACAACTTGCCACAGCGACGGTCGCCGAGTGCGGAATGCTTTCCGTGACACCGGCCTGGCAGAATCAGGGCATCGCCAAAGCGCTGCTCCGTACGGCGGAGCAATATTCTCGGGAAACCTGGCAGGCGACGCGCATGCGCCTGTGGATCATCAAACAACGTCCGGAACTGGCGGAATATTATCAGCGGCGCGGCTATCGGCTTACCGGCGCCACCCTGCCCTTCCCCGATGACGTTCGCTACGGCATCCCTAGGGTCAACGGGTTGTACCTCCTCGCACTGGAGAAAGTTATCGCGCCGGCCGGGTAAGCATCAGATGCGGAAACCTTGGGGCCGCTGATCCCAGTCAAAAGCCCCCATCAGATCATACGCGTCGGCGTCGCGTTGGTTGAGGGGTTGCAGACCGAAACGAGTTTCGATGAATTTGAGGATGCTCGCCGTGCTGGCGAGGTGGTGATCCACCAACCCTTGCCGCGCCCAGGGGCTGATGAGCAGGGCCGGGATACGGGTGCCAAATCCATAGTCGTCCACCACTTTAGGCGGCAGCGAATCCCAAAAGCCACCACCTTCGTCATAGGTAATGAAGATGGCGGTTTTGTCCCAGGCCGGACCATCCGCAGCGGCGCGCAC
Source organism: Acidithiobacillus ferruginosus (assembly GCF_018854495.1). Classification (GTDB taxonomy): domain Bacteria; phylum Pseudomonadota; class Gammaproteobacteria; order Acidithiobacillales; family Acidithiobacillaceae; genus Acidithiobacillus; species Acidithiobacillus ferruginosus. The sequence goes on along the minus strand of NZ_JABBDR010000300.1, from coordinate 21,379 downwards.
CAGTTGCTCCACCCATTCCATACCGTAGGCTGGTGCGCAGTCAGCCGGGTGTTCGTCATGGGCGGCGCTGGCCCTGACAAAGGAAACACCGGGCAGCTTGCCGGCACGGGCATCGGCGAGAAAGTCTTCGCTATCGCGCATACGACCGTTCTTCACATATTCTGGCCAGCGCGGGTAGTACTGGAAGGGATTATGGTGGGCCACATACAACTGGCCCGTGTCGATCACCGCCGAGCCATCGCCGGGACCAAACGCGGTCTTGAGCGCCCATGGCTTCACCCGGTTCCAGTTTTCGTTATACCAGGCCCAGGATACTCTGGCGCCATCCAGACGGTCACCGATATTGTCGTAGGTCTGCGCCTCCGGCGGCGGAGATATCTTCAGCGCTTTCACGGCATCCGCGTGGGTCGGTCCCTGTACCGGCGGCAGGTCGTTGACCAGCACTTTTTGGTGGTCATAGGGCAGATCAAAGAAGCGGTGCTCCAAACCCGCCTCCTTCGGATCGAAGGGCGCACAGACCTCCCTGGGTGCATGGGGATGGATACAGGAACGGGCGGCCGCCAGATAAAGCGCATTACCCGTGCTGCCACCGCTCATGGCCTGAAAGAAATGATCAAAGAGCGTGTACTGGTGCGCCACCTGATGATAGAAGGGCAAATCTTCACCGGTATAATATCCTAGCACCGGGCCGCTGGGGCGGGCCAGATCGAAGGCGATCTGCTCGGGGCTCATTTTCCTGAATTCATCCCGCGACAAAAGGGTTTTGCTGCCGCCCGCCAGGGCCACGAAGCGATCCATTTTGCCGTTATGCACTTCCGCCATCATACGGAAAAAGCGATGCGCAGGATCCCAGTGCACATTGCCCCTGACCGGAATATAGGGCGCCATGTGAAAAGGCTGATTCGGCAATTGCACATTCTGGAAACCCGGAATTTCCGTAGGTAACGGCAGATTATCATAAGCGATGCCCGCAGGGTTTTTCTGTAAACCGAGGAAACGCGAATCCAACTGTCCCTGCCCATCCAGCAGGTTGACGACCTGCTGCCCGTTTTTCGGCTGAAAAGTACCGAAGTAATGATCAAAACTACGATTTTCCTGAAAGATCACCACCACATGCTCGATCTTCTGGCGCAGGAGATTTTCTCCGCTGACGCCTGCCGCACGTGCCACCCCCAGCAGATGCGGAGCAGCGACAACTGCACCACTCCCCAGCCCCAGCCGCTTCAAAAACTGCCGGCGATTCTGTCGCTCCATGAAAAAAACTCCTGATTCCATTAAAGATTGGTAAGTATCCGCCCATATAGCCGGCGGATACTAGGAAGCGCGTCCCGACAAATGCACCTCTACCGTAAAATTGGTGGCATGCTTTGGCATATCTTTGGAGAAGGGCGGATACTCTCCTTCTTCCACTGACTTCAATGCCGCCCTATCGATGGGCCCCGCCCCGCTGGACCGGGAAACTTTTGCCCACTGCAATCGACCCGAAGGCGCAAGCCGGAATGTGATGACCGCGGTGCCGCTTAAATGCATCAGGCGGATAGCTTCGGGCACATGGGCATCCGCCTGGACCTGGGCCCGCACCATGGCTGCGTATTCGGCTAACGCCACCTGACGTGCGGCCATGCTGGGCGCAGGCGGCGGAGGTGGCGGCGGCGGCAGGACCACCGGCGGCCTAGGCGGTGCCACCGGCGCGAGAGGCAACGGTGTTTTGGCTATCAGCGGCTTAGGTACAGGCACATGATGCACCACTGGTTTCGGCAACGGAACTGGACGCGGCAGTGGTTTGGGGTGCACCATCGGCTTTGGCGGCGGCGGTACCGGCTTCGGCTTGGGGGGGACCGGCTGCACCATATGGATTGCAATAATTTTCTTTACGACCGGCTTGGGGGGCGGCGTATTACTTCCCACCCAGATCAATCCGCCCACCAGCAACGCCTCCAATACTGCACCGACCAACAATGCCCGGCCAAAATGCTCTTTATCCGTATTCAGTGGCGGCGGCGTCCAGGTTGGGTTACCAACGATTGTATTCACCGATTACCTTCCTTGTTTTTCCTAACCACTCGCCTTCGCCGCAATCCCGATATCACTCACTCCTGCCTTCTGGCAGCGATCCATCACATGGACGAAATCCTGAAAAGGCACGCCCTTATCGGCAGCGATGGTGATCTGGGTCTTGGCAGGGTTACCATCACCGGCGAGCATTTTTTGCAGGTCGTCCAGATCATAGTGATGACCCTTCACGTCCACCGATCCATCCTTATCGATATTGATGGTGTAGTGCGGGCGCGGAAGCTGCTGCGCCTGGCTGGACCTGGGCAACTGCAGGCTCAGCCCTTTGTCGGGGATCATTTGCAGCGTGATCATGATAAAAAACACCAGCAGGAAGAGCATAATGTCGATCATGGGGATGATCTCCACCCGGCCCTTCTTCTGCTCGAAGTAACGGCGCTCCATCAGCTGGCCCTCGCCACAGACAACATTTCACTGCGTTGCTGGTCACTGATGTCCGGCGTGATCATGGGTTGACCGTCCATCCGATTGAGCAGCATGGTCTTTACGGAATCCAGTTGCAGGAGAATCTGCCGCACCTGATTGTTGAAGGCATTGAAAGCTACCAGACCGAGCATGGCAATAAACAGGCCAGATGCCGTGGCGACCAACGCGTCAGCCACACCGCCGGTGACCGCCGTAGGCGCATGTCCCGGAGCGGCCAGCACCGAAAAGGCGTGGAACATACCGATAATCGTGCCGAACAAACCCAGCAGCGGCGCCAAGGTGATGATAGTGTCGAGCAACCACAGACGGCGATCCAGTTGCGGCGCCAATACCAGCACACTTTCTTCGAGACGACTGGCAAGACCTTCGCCTTTCACCTGCCCATGATGGGAGGCAGCCATACGCAGCAGCGCGGCTTCGGGCAGATCACTCGCCCCGTCAGCCATCTGATTCAGCGTGTCACGATCCAGGCGACCATGGCTACCCAGTTCATGCACAAAGATCAGCCCACGCAGGATGGTCCGCCGCAAAAACCAGAACCGGTCCACGATAACGGCCAGTTCGACCAATAACAGCGCGCCAAGCACGTAGAGAACGCCATCTGAATAGTTGGCGAGGTGAATGAGATATTGCAGGTTCATAAGGACTCCCTCTCTAACCGGAGGCGGTACCATAGCAAATCAATGTGACAGTTTTATGAACCTGTTATGACAAATTTACATCAATGGCGTTTTTCGGCGGCAAACTCAGGCGATATCCAAACCCATGCACGGTTTCCAGCCACTCCGCCGCACCAACCTTTTCCAGACAGTTGCGCAGACGGTGCACCTGAGCCGCCACCGAATTTTCCTGGATGAGGCTGCGGCCATCCGTCAATACATTGGCAATTTCACGGGATGAGAAGGTCCGATCCGGGTGCAATGCCAAATAGTGCAGAAACCGGAATAGTCGCCGACTCAGACGTATTTCTTCACCATTCACCCATACCCGACAGCTTCCCGGATTGACTTGGATCAGCGACCCCTGCTCTACTGCGAGGCATTTCCAGTGCTGGTTTTTTTTCAGCAGCGCCGATGCCTGCGCCAGCAACAACGTCTCGCTATACGGGGTCGAGACATACGCGCTCGCGCCGGCATCCAGAGCGGACATGGCGTTTGCATCACCATCCATCCCGATAGCCAGCACCGGCAAACCGGCACAAGCCGGGTAAGCGCTTAATTCCATGAGCCACGGCGCAAGTCGGGCAGACCAGTCGTGCAAAATCAGCAGGGCCGGGTGCCATCCTGCAACAAGCTGAAAGGCGTCATTCATTGCGCTCGTCGTGCGCAGGAAGGCGCCCGATCCCTGCAGGCGGAATATCAGCCCACTCGGTGGCGCCGTCTCTGCCAGCAGCAGAATGCGTGCCTGATAAAGCGGATCCATTTCCACATTGTTATTCGTTGTACTGCCTTGCGGTATGGCCATCATGGTTTCCTGCCGAAACTGGACCTTATGACAGGATATACCCACAATATGACAGTTTTATGAAACTACAATGACAATTTTATGACAAAAACCCAGCGGCATGCGTACTGCAACACAGGATTTACGGAGACCGCAGTGGTCTCCGGTAACGCAAACCAGGCATGGAAGATCAGTGAATTACTGAAGTGGGATGGTTTGCTGTTGCGGCTGCTGTGGCGCCGCTGGCTGACTGCTGGCCTGAGGCAACACCACCCCCGTCGGAGCCTGAGGACTGGCGGTCATGCCCAGACGTTGCGAAAGCAGCTTCTGGAACTGCAAAGATAGTGGCTTGTCGCCAAAAGTCCCGATACGGATGTTGACCTTGGTAACATCCGTGGCCATGGAAGTCAGCGTTACCTTGGCGGTCTGGCCGTCCGTGGTGGTACCCTCGATCAGATACTCGGACTGACTCTTGCGGATTTCGCCGTTATAGTGAATGCCCATTTCTCCGAACGCCGCCTTCGACGCTGCACTGACCCGCGTCACCGACGTCGGATAGTAGGCGTAGAAATTGGCGACCCCGCCATTTTCCACATAGGCCACGGCCCCACCACCAGCCCCCGCCGCGAGAAGCGCCACACAACCACCAAGCGGCAGAACCGCTACCACACCCACCACCGCCAACCACGCCAACCGCCGTTGCGTCGCCATGCCAACCCCCTAGCTCCGTCAAAGAAACCGAGAAATAATGACAAAAAACCCGGCAGAACCGGGCTTCTTCGCTATTGTCTGGGATCCTATCACAGCTCACACATGAACATCCACAGCACGTTCGCCAGCGCGGAAGGCAAACGTGCATATTGTCATAAAAAAGTCACCTCCGTGACGCACTGCTGTCACATGAGGCTGCTAGCATGGGCACCATTCCAGGAGGCAAAAGACCTTGCTGGATCGGTTGTCTGCCTATAATCGTTGCAAGGCCACCTTGGGCGCGCAGTTCCGTTCTCTGCGCGTCGCGTTGGCGCCGCCTCCTTCTGATATTTCAGGAGTCTTATATTGATGAATACCGCTTACCTCATCTACCTCGCCAATTACTCTGACGGCGTGCTTTATGTACTGGCCGGTCTTCTTGTGGTCGCCCTTGGCGTTATTGTCGACCGGTTCTGGTATCTGCGCCGCACCATCCTGCGCGGCTCGCTATTCGTTCGAGAGATCGCCCAGCACGGCCCCCTGGATCGGGAAACCCTGCAGAGCCTTGCGGATGAGGCCGGCGATTTGCCTGAGGCCGCCCTGCTGAAGACGGCGGTGATCCATTCGGGGTATGTGCAGGGCGATGCTCTCGCCAGTCGCCTGGAGGAGAGCATCCTGATTATGGCGCCGCAACTGGACCGCAGGCTCTGGGTGCTCGACACCATCATTACCCTGGCGCCACTGCTGGGTCTCCTTGGAACCATTATCGGTATGTTCCATGCGTTTTCCGTGCTCGCAGCCCCTGGCCATGCGCCGACGGCGGTGACCGGAGGGGTCGCTGACGCCCTGGTCACCACGGCTACCGGACTGTTCATCGCCATCCTCGGATTGATTGCCTTTAACGCGTTCAACAGTCAGGTGCGGCAGATTCTGCTAGCGATGGATTCGGTCAAGACCATGCTGCTCAACCGCATGGACGGTCACCTCATGCCCGATAACAGGGAGAACCTTTTGCGGGCGGTCGCCCCGAAAATGGCGGCCGCCGTAGCGAGGGCGGGCTGATGGAGCGGCGCGGCTTCTCCAGGAGTCGGATGAATGAATAATTTGATCGGGAAGGCAGTGATCTGCGTCATCCTTGCAGGACCGCTGTGTTACTTACCTTCTGCCTTGGCCATACCCCTGAATCGGCATGTTTCCAGTTCGGTGCAACTCGATTCACAAAATATAGCAAATTACACCGCCATATTGCCCACGGGCCGCATAGTGACGCCGACGGGCGCAATCAACGGCACCCCGAATTTCCCCACAATGGTAGCAGCAGAGGGCGACCGTATTGCCGTGATGGCTAATGGTGCGACGCCTTTTCAAACCATCACGTTTTATGACGGGAAGGATCTTCGGCGGGTAGATCGCCTAGCGGCGTTTTCGAAAGTGGCACCCGTTAAAGCGATGGCTTACGCCACACCTGGTGGTAGCGGTATCGCGATCAATCCGCAACATGCGGGTGCGGCAGGCGTTGTGTATATCCCAAAAAAAGGCGTTGCACTTAAAATTGCCCAGGCCAAAGCCACGCTTGCCGCCGAGAGCGATCCCAAAGCCATTCCCAGTTCTGTCATTTCGCATAGCGACTTTTTCCAAGGGCTTACTGCCGGTCCGGATGGCACCTTCTACGCTACAGGAGGTGATTCTGATCAGGTGGTGGCTTTGCGCAGTGTGCAGGGCAAGGTGGAGGTGATTCATCAGTATCCTTTGCAGTGGCAAGCCTTCCCGAAGGATCAGTATCCCTATCAGTATCAGGGGAACCAGCAGAAGAAATATCTCTTTTACCCGGACTCGGTGGTCGTCGGTCCCCAGAATAAGCATCTCTACGTGACGGGGATGCTCTCCAATAGTCTGGCACGTATCAACATCGCCAGCGGCAAGACCGAATATGTCAATGTCGGCGCCTACCCCTTTGCTGTGGCTCTGGCCGATAACGGGCAGCGGCTGGTGGTCAGCGACTGGGCAGGTAACGGCGTTGTAGTGCTGGACCGGCAACGCCTGAAGGTTCTGGGGGAAATTCCCACCGGGCCAACGGTCAGCCCGTCAACCGTAGCGGCGGGTGTGCACCCTACGGCGATGGTTGCGGTGCCCGACAGTCCCGATGTCTTTGTGGCCGACGCCAATGTCGACAAGGTGGTGGAAGTCGATACCCAAAGCTTGCGTCCGCTGCGGGTGGTGGATGACAGCCCCTATCCCGATGCCCCTCCCGGCAGCTATCCGGATGGACTTGCGGTTGCCGATGGCAAGCTCTATGTCGCCAACGCCGGTAATAATGATGTGGCGGTGTATGACATCCGAACGGGCCAGCGTCTGGGCCTGATTCCCACTGCCTGGTACCCGACCAGCCTGACGGTGGCGAATGGTGCCTTATATATCAGCTGTGCCAAGGGTCTGGGTGCCGGGCCCAATCTACAGTGGCAGTATATCGGCAATATGATGCACGGGGTGATCCAGAAGGTGGCTCTCAAGGAAATCCCGGCCCATCTGGCCGATTGGACCAAGAGGTCTTTGCACGACGATGGTTTTACGTCGGCCCAGCGCAGCGCCCGTCACGAGGAAAATGTCAAAACCTCCATCAATCTACGCAAGCACATTCACTATGTTGTATTCATCCTGCGTGAGAATAAGACCTTTGATGAAGATTTAGGGAATTACACGGCGGCTGGCAAATGGGCAGATCCACATTTTGATCTGTATAATCAGAAAGAATTACCCAACTTGTATAATCTGGCCCGTCATTATACGCTGTTCGTGAACTTCATGGCCGACGGAGAAGTCACCGCACAGGGTCATCAGTGGACCGATGGCGCTTCGGATTCCGACGTGGTGCAGCGCTTGTGGCCCGAATATTATTCCAACCGCGGTTTGCTCTGGAACGCCGGTCCCGGCGGTAGCTCTTCCCTCAAGCCCACCGCACAGGGCGCACACAACCCCTATGATATCTATCAGCCGCTGGGAGATCATACCAACCCCTGGATCAGTTATCCTGAAAAGCTCTATTTGTTTAATGATCTTTTGGAACACCATGTCCGTTTTGAGGATTTTGGCGAGAACGTGACGCGACGCCGGGATGGCGTCATTCGTGCTGGTTTACTGCAGCATATGGATGTCCGTTATCCCTATTGGGATCGGATGATTCTGGATACGGCTCGTGAGAGACTGGCAGAACACTGGCTTAAGGCACATCCGGGCGTAAAATTTCCACATTTCATTTATATCTGGATGCCGGATGACCACACCGCAGGTTTGGATCCCTGCTATTACGCGCCAGATTATTACGTAGCCAATAACGACTACGCCACGGCCAAATTCATCCATTACCTGTCCACGACGCCGCAATGGAAGCATATGGCGATTTTCCTGACCGAGGACGATGCGCAGTCCGGTGCCGATCATATCAATGGTCATCGTACTTTTGCGCTGGTCATCAGCCCCTGGGTCAAAAAAGGCATGCTGGAAACGCATCTGGATTCCCAGGTGAATATCGTCAAAACCATTGAAGCGACCTTAGGTCTGCCGCCCATGTCCCAGTGGGATGCCAATGCCTCGGTCATTGCGGGTATCTGGACAGATCATCCGGATTTCGCGCCGACGCCGGCGGTGCTTCCGATTCAGGTGCCGGTGTCTTTCAATCCGGGCAAATGCAGCAATCGGACATTACTCAGAAGAGAGGCTGGGGCCACCGGTCATATGCTGACTGCGGAATGGTTGAAGGCGCATACCGATCCCCACGGGCAGCGTCTGGCGCCGGTTAGTGCGGCGAACGCCTATACCCCCACTTCGCTGCTCAAGGTCAGCGGGCCAGAGCAGTTGAAGCAGGAGTGGATCGCCAGCAAGGGAGTCAGGAGCTATGACCGTTTTATGGCCTACCTACATCACTATGCCCAAGTCCATGGGGCGACCATCGCCAGCTATGAAGCCAACGAAGGAAAACTCCATTGAACCAACCATGCAACCGCAAAAATCACCAAATATTCCGTGCCACGACCAGGCCTATGCAAGGACATTGAGAACATATGAACGCAGCCACCTCCCTCTCCTCCCCGGTTCAGTCCCCGAAGTTCAGGAAGGATCACTTCGGACGGGCGCTGATAATCGGTGCCATTATAGAGGCACTGATGATTGGGGGATTGATATATTCCCATCTGTCGCAGCCGGTGACGGTCAAACCAAAGCCCAAGATTATGGCGATTCACATGATTAAACCGGCACCCCCCAAGCCCAAACCGGTGCCCCCGCCACCGAAACCCGTGGTGCATCCAAAGCCTATTCCGAAACCAGTGCCCCTACCACCTCTACCAAGGCCGATTCCACGTCCGGTGGTACATCATCCGCTGCCGCCCAAACCCCTGCTCGCCAAAACGTCCGCACCGCAGGCGCCAGTATACACGCCGCCGGTAACACCGCCCGCGCCACCACCGCCACCCGCACCAAGTCCGGCAGCGCGCCAGTCGGCCATAGACACCTACGCGGCCATGCTGCGTACGCGGGTACAGGCCAATGCCCGCGTGCCGGATTCCGTCCGGATGATGCATGTCGGAGGAACCGCCGTGATTTCCTTTCGCCTGACGCCGTCAGGGCATCTGCTCTCTGCGCAGGTTGCCAAGAGCAGCGGTATTGGTGCCATTAATCGCGCCGCCTTGAAGACCGTGGAGAACACCAGCTTTCCACCGTTTATCAAGAAAATGCCCAAACATCCCATGACGTTCGATGTGTTGGTGCATCTATCCGCTCACGGTAGTTAAGGAAAAGTTCGCCTCCACGGTCCCGGACCACTTTCGGGCGGGCGGCGTTCCCTTGGTTTTTGGTTTTTGGAGGCTGACATGGAAGCATCTGCTACTGAAAATGACGCCGCCGCACGCAAGGCTATTGCCGATCACATTCGCACGCTTTTCGAGGGCCCTGGCAGTCGGCAATGGTACGACGGTTACGAAGCTGTATCGCAGACGCGGCATGCGTTGCAATGTGCGCAGAATGCCATTGCGGCGAGTGCGGAGGAGCGTCTGGTAAGCGCCGCATTCCTCCACGATATCGGCCACCTCATCGATCTGAATGGGCGGGACAAATTTCAGAGTGGCACCGACGCCCAACATGAGGAGATCGGGGCCAACTGGTTGGGGCAGTGGTTTCCGCCATCGGTAACAGAACCGATTCGCTGGCATGTTGCAGCAAAACGTTACTTGTGCGCGACAGAGCCGAGCTATCATGCGTCCCTCTCCTTGGTTTCTCAACGAAGCCTGGTCCTCCAGGGCGGAGCGATGTCCGCAGGAGAGTGCGCGGCCTTTGAGAAAACATGCTTTAGCGCCGATGCCGTTCGCCTGCGCCGCTGGGACGACCACGCCAAAGACCCCGAAAAGCCGCTACCAGATTTCCAGGATGTCATGGCTTATATCATGCGCAGCGTCCGCGTTTCCGTCCTGTAGCGACTATCGCATTCCCTTCAGCGAGTAAGGAAATCCCAATGCACACAATCCATGCGCTACTCGATGATCTGAAGATCAACAAACAACACCGCCGAATCGTTCTGGCCGCTGGTTTAGGCATTTTTCTTGATGGTTATGATTTGTCCATCATCGCTGTCGCCCTGCTTTTGCTGAAGCCCGACTGGCATTTGTCGGCGGTGACTACCGGCTTGCTAGGCGCGGCGACGCTGGCAGGCGCGGCACTCGGTGGTCTGGTGGGTGGGCGCATTGCCGATCTTTTTGGCCGCAAGATGCTTTACCTGATTGACGTGGCGGCATTTTTTATGGCGGCTTTGCTCTCCGGTGTTGCTTGGGATGTGACCTCCCTGATCATTTTCCGCTTTCTTCTGGGTGTCGGTGTAGGTATGGATTATCCCTTGAGTTCGAGCTACATCGCAGAATTCATGCCCAAAGCGCAGAGAGGAGCAGGACTCTCTTGGGCATTTACATTGTGGATGATCGGCGCTGTGGTTTCCGCAGTCGTTGGATTGGTGCTGCTGCAGGCCGGTCCGAATGCCTGGCGCTGGATGTTCATCAGTGGGGCTGTTCCGGCTTTGGCAGTACTCTGGTTGCGGCGTAACCTTCCTGAGACCCCACGCTGGTATATCGCGCATAACCGACCGGAAGAGGCGATTCAGGTGCTTCAGAGTATGTCGCCGGAAGTGGATGCGCAGAGCCTTCGTGAAACCCTTCAAAGGCAGGCTCCAGAACTCGTCCAGATACGCGCCTGGGCCACTTTGTTTGCTCCGCAATGGTTACGGCGCACACTGTTGGTAGTCATACCCTGGATGATGATGGATATCAGTGGTTATGGTTTGATCGTGTATCTGCCTATCTTGCTGGAGGGCTTCGGCATCCACTCTCACACGGATGCCTTGCTGTGGAATGTGCTCTTCGATTTCATCGCTTTGTGCGGTATCGCGTCCCTGGCACTGAGCACACGTCGGATTGGTAGAATTTTTCCGCAAATCGCGGGTTTTGCGCTGAATGCTTTTTTTCTGGGTGTCCTGGGTCTGGTAGCACTCTACATGCATCCCCCAATCTGGCTGCTCATGGTCACCATCTTCGGGTACACCTTCTTCAACAATTTCGGGCCAGCCACCACGACTTGGCTCCTGCCGGTAGAGATTTTCCCAACGGATCTACGGGCCTCAGCCCATGGCCTGGCGACGGCCTGTTCCCGCGTGGCGGCGACGACCTCCGTTTTTCTGCTGCCCAGCGTGCATGCGGCGGTAGGTAATGGTTGGCTGATGCTGATTCTGGCAGCTACGGCGCTGGTGGGTTTACTGGTGACCTTGCTGCTGGGGCGCGATATGGAGCCCGGTGTCCGTAGTCTAGAGGAAGTTTCAGAAGTAGCGAGGCCGAATATCCGTGTGGCTGTGGCCATAGCGGATTAGCGCTCAAGGAATGCAAAGGAGGATCCCAGATGCCGATACTTGACATGGCATATTCGCACCCATATTGTATAGACATCTAGATAATCTGGAGCCGTTCCGATGAGATTCGATGAAGCATCGACCAACCCCACCGATCTGACAGGCATGCGCGCACGCTGGATATCGGAGATCGCTCATGCAATGTTCTCCGACTTGGCGGATGCTGCGGCGGGTGTCGAATGCTGGCCGGAGTTTACTCCCATCCATTCGCCGGAAACCGGCTTGATCATGGTCCATGGACGCATGGGCGGTCTGGGTGATCCCTTTCCTTTGGGAGAATGTACGGTCACCCGCTGCATGGTGCAGGACGATCAAGGCTACATGGGTTTGGCCTATGTCCTCGGCGATAGTCTTGCCCATGCGGAAATCGCCGCCAAACTGGATGCCCTGCTTCAACATCCGGAGCGACGATCGTCCTTATGGGATCGAATCATCGTCCCGCTCATGATCCTTCGTACAGCCCGCGAAGCGCAGACAAGGCAGGAGAATCAACGTAGTCGTGTGCAGTTCTTCACAATGGAAACCATGCGGTCATGATGACATTGGATTGCCAATGGACCTTTCGGATGCTCCTGGAAGCCATGTCCTGCCCAGGGCAACGCATGACGCTGCCGGACTCCGCGGAGGAATCGCCTTTCCGGCCTGCCTGCACGACCATCTTACATACCCTGCTGGATGCGGATACCCCGGTTGCCTTGGCGTACCCCGATGCCGCAGCGGAACATTGGCTGAGAACACGCTGTTATGCCCCGGTGGTCCCTCCCAAAGATGCTGTCTTTGCTGTCGCGACGGATTGGTCTTGGGAGGAACATGTTTTTCCCATCGGGACTGAGGAGGAACCAGAGAACAGCGCCACACTGATCATCGAGATCCCTACCCTGCAAGGCGGGCCGGACCTGATCCTGAGAGGACCGGGCATTCAGAGCACGCGAGCGATTGCGCCTGAGATTGGCGCCGGATTCTTGCCCTTCTCGCAACATAACCATAGCCTCTATCCCCGGGGCGTCGACCTGATATTGTGCAGTGGCCGGGATTTTCTCTGCCTGCCGAGAACCACAGAAATAGAGGAGGCCTGAGCGATGTCCTACGTGGCCGTCAAGGGAGGTTCCACCGCCATTCAGGCCGCCCATCGCCTCGTGCGCAAACGGATGCGGGGTGACCCCGACGCTCCTGAAATCACTCCCCGGCAAATATGCGGGCAAATGCATCTGGGCGTGGATCGTGTCATGGCCGAAGCTTCTCTCTACGACGCGAATTTGGCGGCCCAGGCCATGCTTCAGGCGCAGGGCGACATGATCGAGGCGATATTTTTACTGCGTGCCTATCGCGCCACCCTAACCCGATTCCTGGATTCCATGCCGCTCGCGATGGATACCATGCGGGTGCAGCGGCGTATCTCCGCAGCCTTCAAGGATTTGCCCGGCGGCCAACAACTGGGGCAGACTTATGACTATTCTCACCGACTCTTCGGCTATTTTGATCGCCTGGAGACAGAGTCCGAAATCGAGTCTGGCAAAACCGCAGTCCCGCCGGAGCCCATGACCAGCGTGATGGACCTGTTGGAAAAAGAAGGTTTGATGGAGCCAGCCGCAGCCTGTGCGCCACCGGCAGAGAACACGCAGCAAGACATCACACAGCACCCCCTGCTTTTCCCGGCCACTCGTGCGCAACGCTTACAGTCCCTGGCCCGCGGCGATGAAGGGTTCCTGCTCTCCATGGCCTATTCCACCCAAAGGGGATACGGCCAAAATCACCCCTTTATCGCAGAGTTGCGCATGGGGGAGGTGACCGTGGAGATCACTCCACCGGAATTGGGGTTTTCCATCGAAATCGGGACCATTACCGTCACCGAGTGCCAGATGATCAATCAGTTTCAGGCCAGGAGTCCCGAAGAGGCCGCCTTTACCCGCGGTTACGGCCTGGTCTTCGGCCATAGTGAGCGCAAGGCTATCGCCATGGCCCTGGTGGATCGGGCGCTGCGGGCCGGTGAGCTGGGTGAGGAAGCGCTTTCTCCGGCGCAGAACGAGCAATTCGTCCTTAGTCACTGCGACAACGTCGAGACGACGGGCTTCGTAGAGCATCTGAAACTCCCGCACTACGTGGATTTCCAGAGCGAGATTCAGACCTTGCGGCATCTGCACAAGACTGCGACAAAAGACGGGGCAGACAGGGTATGACAATCTACTATAATTTCGCCTATCTCGATGAGGGGACGAAGAAGAAAATACGGCGAACCCTGCTCAAAGCCGTGGCCATCCCCGGTCATCAAATTCCTTTCGCCTCCCGGGAGATGCCTTTGCCGTATGGTTGGGGGACCGGCGGCATCCAGGTGACGGCCGCCGTTATTGGCCCTGAGGATATCCTCAAGGTGATCGATCAAGGCTCCGATGATACGACCAATGCGGTCTCCATCCGCAACTTCTTCCGGAGTACCACCGGAGTGCGGACTACCACCTCGACCCGGGAAGCAACCTTGATTCAGACCCGTCACCGGATCCCGGAAACGCCCCTGCATGCGGGACAGATATTGGTCTATCAGGTGCCGATGCCGGAACCCCTGTTCAAGCTGGAGCCCAGGGTCTCCGAAACCATCGCCCTACACGCCATGGCCGATTACAGCCTCATGTATCTGAAGCTCTATGATCAGATCACTCGCTATGGCCGCATCGCCATCGGTTATGAATATCCGGTCATCGTCCACGATCGCTATCTTACGTCGCCGTCCCCGATCCCTGCCTATGATGTGCCAAAGATGCATATGAGTCCGGCGCTACAGCTATTTGGCGCGGGTCGGGAAAAGCGCCTTTATGCGATCCCCCCGTACACGCGGGTTATACCGCTCGACTTCACCGACTACCCTTTTGATCCGGTCAATACCCGACAGCCCTGCGCGCTCTGCGGCGCGGTAGAGTCTTACAAGGATGAGATCGTGATCGATGACGCAGGCAACCGTCAGTTCATCTGCTCTGATACCGATTTCTGTGAGCATCGTCGATGAGTTACCGTCCCGTTCCCATACTGATGGCGCGCGATCTGACCCTGTCCTTTGGCACACTGCGCGCCCTGGAATCGGTGTCTTTGGAGATTTATCCCGGCGAGGTGCTGGCCATTGTCGGGGAGAGCGGTTCCGGCAAAACAACCCTGCTGAACACCCTTTATGGGGTGCTGGCCCCGGGCGCTGGCGAGGTCCGTTTCGGCGAGAATGGGGAGTTGGACCGTTGCGTGCAGACGCTTCCGCGACAGCAGTTGCGGCATCTGCATCGTTCTGCCTGGGGCTATGTCCACCAAAATCCCCGCGACGCGTTGCGTATGGAGATTACAGCGGGTGGCAATATCGTCGAAAGACTCATGGCCGCCGGTGAAAAGCACTATGGCACACTGCGCGAAAAGGCCCTGTTCTGGCTTCAGAAAGTAGAAATCGATCCCAAACGCATCGACGATTTGCCGACAACTTTCTCGGGCGGGATGCAGCAACGACTGCAGATCGCCAGAACCCTGATCAGTCATCCCTATCTACTTTTCATGGACGAACCGACCAGTGGGCTGGACGTGTCGGTGCAGGCCGGTTTGCTGGATTTACTGCGTAATCTGGTGTCGGAGCAGAGGATGGCGGTGATTTTGGTGACCCATGATCTGGCGGTGGCCCGGTTGTTGGCCGGGCGCATTGCCGTTATGCAGCGCGGACGCATTATCGAGACGGGAGTGACGGATCAGGTCCTCGATGATCCCCAGCATCCTTACACCCAACTCCTGGTCAGTTCGGTGTTACCTGCATGAACCTGCTCGAAGTGAAAGACCTTCGCAAAACCTTCACCCTGCACCTGCGGGGCGGATTGCAACTGGCCGTGCTCCGTAATATCTCTTTTTCCGTAGCGGCGGGCGAATGTGTCGCGCTCGTTGGACCCTCTGGCGCCGGCAAATCCACGTTACTGCGCACCATTTATGGGAATTATCGCGCGGAAAGCGGTTCGGTGACCGTCATGCATGATGGCGAACTGGTGGATCTGACCCGAGTGCCGCCGCAACAATTGCTGGTGATTCGTCGGCACAGCATCGCCTATGTGAGTCAGTTTCTGCGGGTGATTCCAAGGGTATCCACGCGCGCGATCGTGGCCAGTGTGCTGAAGGATCAGGGCGTGCGTTCGCCAGACGCGGACGCCCGCGCCGAGTCCATCTTGTTGACTTTGAACCTTCCTTTGCGTTTGCACGGCTTGCCTCCGGCGACCTTCTCGGGGGGCGAACAACAGCGGGTCAACCTGGCGCGCGCCTTGGTCACTGACCATCCGGTGTTGCTGTTGGATGAGCCGACGGCTTCTCTCGATGCCGAAAATGCCGCGGTGGTGCTGTCCCTGATCCAGGATGCGAAACGGGCGGGTCGCGCCATTATCAGCATCTTCCATGACCCGGACATGACCGTGCGCGTGGCCGATCGTCAAATCCCAATAACTTCTTTAACGGAGAACGACAGATGACGCAGGGTTTCAGCAACGCGCGAATCGTGTTGGAGGATGTCGTATTGCATGGCGCGGTGCTCCTGGGTGCGGGAGGCAACATTGCGGATATCCTTGAGGAAACATCCCCCATCCTGGGCACCGAGGACTGCACCGGCGATTTTCTTCTGCCAGGCTTTGTGGACGTGCATACGGATAATCTGGAGCGCCAGGTGCAGCCGCGCAGCCATGTCCGCTGGCCTTCTCCTTCGGCATTTCTGGCCCACGATGCCCAGTGCGCGGCGATGGGTATCACCACTGTCGCCAATGCCTTGTGCGTGGGTGATGCCGGCTTTGAAAGCGGGCGCATCCAAACCCTGAAAAATGCGGTGGTAGACTTGTCGGCCCTGGATGCTAGCGGGTCGCTGCGCGCCGATCATGTGCTCCATCTGCGTTGCGAACTCTCAGCGCCTAATATGCAGGAACTTTTTGAGGCGGTCATGGACCATGCCAAGCTCCAAATGGTGAGCCTGATGGATCACACCCCGGGTGTCGGACAGTACGCCAATCTGGAGAAGTTTCGAAAAAGTCGGCGCGACGAGGGATATTCGTCCGAGGAACTGGAGGGCATGATCGTCGAAGCTCAGGCGCGACGTCATGCCCACAGCGAGAAAAACCGCGGCTATCTGCTGGAGCAACTCCAATATTCCTCTCTGGCTCTGGCGAGCCATGATGACCGCACCGAGGCAGAGGTCCTTCGCAACGCCCAGGATGGCATCAAGGTCGCTGAGTTCCCGGTGTCCATGGAGGCGGCACGAACGGCGCGCCAACATGGTATGGCAATTGTGGTAGGAGCCCCCAACGTGGTGCGCGGTGGATCCCATTCCGGTAACGTGGCCGTCAGCGATCTGGTCAAAGCTCGGTGTGTGGATGTCCTGGCCTCGGACTATGTGCCCAATGCGCTGTGTGAAGCACCTTTCCGATTGGTGGATGATGGTCTTCTCGCGCTGCCCGAAGCGGTACGGATGATCACTGCAGCCCCGGCGCGCATATTGGGTCTGCCGGATCGTGGCACCATTCGCGTGGGTCTGCGCGGCGATCTGGTCCGCATCCGGCTCATGGATGGGCACCCGATCGTCCGATCGGTCTGGAAGGCTGGCCAGCGGATCGCGTGAGGAGATCGTGAGGGTCGCAATTTATTACGTACCAGATCGTCAGGACACCCTGTGGACGGCGGGTACCCGTTGGTTGGGACGTGACCCCGAATCCGGTGAAGTTCTTGAGCGGCCACCGGTCCCCGGCTTGGCGCAGGCTACCCGAAAAGCCAGCCGATATGGTTTTCACGCGACGCTCAAGGCGCCCATGCCCATTCGAAAGCCGTTGGCGGAGATGATAAACGCCGTTAAAGCATCCCTGTCCACGGTCGCCCCATTTTCTCTACCGCCGTTGCGGCTGACTCTGGAGGACGGCTTTGTGGCGCTCCGTCTCGGCACACCTTGTCCGCGCCTCGTGGATCTGGCCGATCGGTGTGTGCAGGATTTGGACGATTTTCGGGTGCCCCACACAGCGGCAGCGGAGGAGCAGATCCGAGCGTCTTCAGATCTCACCCCTCAAAACCTCGCCAATCTGAAGCGCTGGGGATACCCCTATGTTTTTTCGGAATGGGTTTTTCACATGACCCTCAGTGATCAGCAACCCGATGACCATATCTTCCGGATGGCCTGTGACTTCTTTGCAGAGAGTGCGGCACGCCCCCGCCGGATCAGTGCAGTGGGAATCTTTGTGGAACCAGAGCCACAGCAGGATTTTATTTTGATCACCCGTATTCCTCTCGCTGGCGGCAGTGGCACCTATGCCTAACACCCTCATACTGGTCGCGGGGCCCTCCGGTGCGGGAAAGGACTCGATAATCAATGCCTGTCGTTCATTGCTGGCCTCTGACCCGCGGATTTACTTCGCCCGCCGTGTGGTCACCCGTGACGCGCAGGGCCCCGGCGAACGGTTGGTCAGCGTGCGCACTTTTGAGAGGCTGAAAGCCGAGGGCAGTTTGGCGTTTGACTGGGCGGCCCACGGTCTGATGTATGGACTTCCCCGAGAAGAACTCTTGCCCCATGGCATGGTGCAGGTCATCATAGCGAATGTATCGCGTACCGTTATCCCGGCTATCTGTGCTCAACACCCTGGTTATGTGGTGTTCATTAACGCTTCGGATAGTCACATCCGAGCACGTCTGCAGTTGCGAGATCGGGAGAAGTCAAACGATATCGAGGAACGGCTGTCGCGAAAAGTTTTGTTACCAGAGGACGTACCGATGACCACCATACAGAACGATGGCACCCTGGCGGAGGCCGCCGCTCAGTTTCGGACGACCATTCTTCGCTTTACCACGAAAGCATGACCGATATCAGCAAAGTGCCTTACGCACCCGGCATCACTGTCTGGAAGCAGATCGTCGATGACATCCAGCAGCGGATGGACAGAGGCGAGGTGCGGCCCGGCGAGAAACTGCCCAGCGAAGGGGCCTTGGCTTCGACCTATGGGGTTAACCGTCATACGATTCGGCGAGCACTGCAGGAACTCGCTGCGATTGGAAGACTGCAGATTGCCCATGGCCGTGGTTCTTTTGTAGCGTCTACCGTCTTTGATTACCAACTGGAAGAACGCCCGAGGTTCTCTGAATGGATCAAGAAGTACAACCGGCCAGGCTCTTCCGAGGTGCTGGACGCGGCCATCATACCCCTGCAGGATCTACCCGAATTACCGCGTATTCTCCGCTACGAAGTGTTTCCCGACTATCCGAATGTGGCGATGGTTGAAACGCTGGGCAAACTTGGTGAGCATCCCGTATCCATCGCGCGTCACCTGTTTTTTGGTGAACGCCTGTTGGCCTTGGTGGATGATCTGCAACAGGGGCTGGGGATCACGGTGTCGCTGAAAAAACGAGGCGTGAGTGATTACACCCGACTGAGGTCCTCCGTCTCGGCCGAGTTACCCCAAGCCAGGGAACGCCGGTTACTGGCCATAGACAAGTCCGATCCCGTTTTTATCTGCGAGAACGTGAACATCGACCCGGAAGGTGTGGGAATAGAGTTCTCAACGGTGATCTATCCTGCTTCCCGGGTGCGGCTAGTGTACGAACCGGGGTGAGGACAACAACGAGTCCCCTGCCCCCCCAACTCCGGACAAGGATTCTTTCCTGAAAAGGCGATGTACGCCGCCCATCTGGAGCGTACGCGTTGGGGGCGAAGAGTCTTTCTGCCTGCACCGAGCGCTCTGTTGGTGCCCGATGTTCCGCGGCCAATGTCGATGCCGACGCAACCGGCTTCATAAAACTGTCACATTGGAATGGTACTGTTCGTTTGGGTAACCCCATCCATGATGGTCGACTGGCAGGAGGATGTATGGAACGCAATGCGGTGGAAGAGCAAGTAGCCCAACATTACGCCGGTGGTATCTATGCGCCCGATCGCGCCCCGACGGACACGGCTATCCAGGGCGACACGCTGTTTATGTTCCTGATGGACGAAGCGGGGCAATGTGAAGATATGGAGGCCTGGATGGTGCGGATGGCCGATGCTGTGGATCGGATTCAAGAATTGATGGAGGTTCTGGAAGCCCATGGACATTGCCAAGGAATATGAGCGACTCCTGGATTTCCTTGGGCGTTGGCGCCCCCAGGCCGTTGTCCATTTCGCGGAGCAGCGCTCCGCCCCGTATTCCATGAAATCTTCCTGGCACAAGCGCTTTACCGTGGACAATAACCTGAACGCCACCCACAACGTGCTATGCGCCCTGGTGGAATGCGGGCTGGAAGCCCACTGTCACCTGGTACATCTCGGGACCATGGGGGTCTATGGTTACAAAACATCCCGCTTCCAGCTGCCCGAGGGCTACCAAAAGGTAAAACTGGTCTCACCGGACTGCGAGGAAAGCGAAGAAACAGAAATTCTTTACCCTGCGGATCCCGGCTCCATCTATCACATGACCAAGACCCAGGATCAGCTCTTTTTTTACTACTACAACAAAAACGATGGATTGCGAATCACTGACTTGCACCAAGGTGTGGTCTGGGGGACGGAGACGGCGGAGACACAGTTGGACGAACGCCTCATCAACCGCTTCGACTATGACGGCGACTTCGGCACGGTGCTCAACCGTTTCCTCATGCAGGCGGCGGTGGGCCATCCGCTGACGGTCCATGGCACGGGGGGCAAACCCGGGCCTTCATCCACATCCGCGATACCGTTCGCTGCATCGAATTAGCCGTCGATCATCCTCCGGCGCCTGGTGAGCGGGTCCGGGTCTTTAATCAGACCACCGAAACCCATCGTATTCGGGATTTGGCGCGATTGATCCATACCCTGACCGACATCCCTGTGGAATTTGTGGATAATCCCCGCAACGAGCAGGCCGAGAATGAATTGCGGGTGGCAAACCGCGGTTGCTCACGGGTCTCCGTGCCCTTGCGGCCAATCATAAGCGGGTGAAATTCATCGCTGGAGGGCGTACAGAACTAATAGCATTTTTAGAATTGCTCACCGCCCCCAATGCGCGCGTCCAGGGTCGGCTTAGGATATTGGTCACGCTTCCCGGCTCAACGGTCTGCAAGACCGGCCAGCACCTTGGGATGGGCGTACCAGCGCAGCATACCGCTCAACGCGCTGTCCTCATCCAGGTCCACCGCCAGCGCCGCTGCGGTCTTGATCGGCAGCACGGCACCAGTGAGACGTTCTGCCCAGCTTCCCAGATGGGGCTGATGACCGACCAGGATCAAGGCCTTGGGCTGGGGATCCAGATCCCGCCAATCGCTGGCGAGAACCTCCAGATCGCCCGCCGCTATGGCGTCGTGCTCCCGAATCTTTTTAACCCTAAAGGCATTGGCTAGGATATCGGCGGTCTGGCGAGCTCGTGGCAAAGGGCTGGTCCAGATCGCGACCTTCCCTGACACGCAAAGTCGCAATCCTTTCGCCATCGCCTTTACCGTCGAACGTCCTGTAGTGGTCAGTTCCCGCTCAAGATCAGACGGCCGCGCCGCCGGGTCTTCCGCCTTGCCATGCCGCACCAACACGAGTTGCATAACCTATTCCTCCTCCGAACCAGAGCGAACCACGGCGAACGAAAAACCCACTAAGCCATTAAAAGAAAAGGCGCTCGTGAACTTCCACGAACGCCTACGAACCACAAAATGGTACCGAGAGTCGGACTCGAACCGACACGATGTCACCACCACCGGATTTTGAGTCCGGCGCGTCTACCAGTTCCGCCATCCCGGCAAAATACCAAGCCGTATAGTAAAGCGTCTGGCCACCCCAGGCAAGATGCATCGGACTCACCCGGTGGGCGGGAAACCGAGACACCGGGCTCCTCACCAACCCCA
>NZ_JABBDR010000030.1 GCF_018854495.1 Acidithiobacillus ferruginosus | reverse complement strand
CACTTTGGCCTTTTCGTCGCTTCAAAAAGTGAGTCCGTTCATGCAGCGCATCACCGAAGAAACCTTCCGCATCCTCGTGAACGCCGGGTCCGTCCGTAAAATTACCATTCAGCCCGCGCCGTGGAACGGCAAGGAGCGCTGGGCCGTGGTGCTCAAGCTGGGGATGGAGGAGGCCACCATCAAGTCAGCCCGCACCGAAGTCCGCACCTGGGCGAGCCTCGACAGTCTGGCGCGCTGGCTCAAGGCGCAGGGCTGCGGGGTGGCTGAGCTGCGGGTGGTGTAGGGGTTTTGTGGTGGCCGGGTATGTGCGATACAATGTATCTCAATTTTTCAGGAGGTTCCCATGACGACAACGGCGATGGTGCATGTGCGCGTCAATGAGCAGCTCAAGGTGCAGGCCACGGAAGCCCTGTCAGCCATGGGGCTGTCTGTCTCGGATGCCGTGCGGGTTTTTTTAACCCGGGTCGTAGCGGATCAGGGGCTACCCTTTGCGCTGCAGGTACCCAATGCCGAAACCCGGGAGGCCATGGTGGAATCCCGGGCGATGATGGCGGCGCACCAGGTGCGTTTTGAGACGGCGGACACGCTTTTTGGCGCACTCGAAAAAAACGGCGGCCAGTAAACGGGCACCGCCGCCCCGGGCGGCGGATTACACCAAGTCTTTTCTCAAGGACTGGGAAAGGCTCTCCCGGTCTGGTCGGTATGATATGCACCGGCTCAAGGCGGTGATGCTGCTGTTGATTGCGCAGGATGCCCCGCTGGGTGCGGAATGTCTGGATCATGCGCTGACCGGGGACTGGTTGGGATATCGGGAGTGTCATATCGGTGGGGATTTTCTGTTGATCTACGAAGTGGAAGCCGCAGGGCAATCGGGGATGGTGGTTTTTGTCCGGACGGGCACCCATGCCGAATTGTTTGAATAGGCGGTTATCTGGCGGAGAGCGGATCCCCAGGTGAACAAGTGGAAATTCCTGCTGGTCATCCTGGCTGCCCTCTTTGTCGCCTACTGGATAGGGCATCAGGGCCATGTTGGGTTGGGTTCTCATGTGCCAGCAAGGGGTAGCGCTTCTGATATGGTGATGGTCTTACCACCTGCCGCAGCGCAGACCGCCTCATAGGGGGCGGCCATCTGTGGCGTGGCCGGGTTACGGGGGATGTGAGCATCACCAAACGCGCGCGCGTGATACTCACGATATGCTATAATGTGAGTATCACGTTTATAGAGAGGACCCGCCATGCCCAGGAAGCCCATCCACGACCAACCGATGACCGCAGCGCAGCGCAAGAAGGCGCAGTATCAACGCGACAAGCGGGCCACCATCGCGGCCATTGGTGCCGAGGACGACGCGCCCGACCGGGCGTTGCTGGCCCTGATGCGAGGTGTAGGTAAAGGTGCGGATTCCGAACATGCCGCCCAGCGGGCGTGGGCAGCCTTCGGGCGGCGCTATGGGTGGGTAGTGTGATACTCACAAAACGGCTGACCTGTGGGGTGTCTCCTGGTGCCTGTGGTGTGAGAGAGGTGCGGCGCCTGCCGATTGTAATAAATAATAGTATGTAATATAATACAACTTATTACATACAAGAGGATTCCGGCATGGCATCACAGGACGAGATCTGGGCGGCGGCGGATGCGCTGGTGAAGGCGGGGGAACGGCCCACCTTGGCGGCGGTGCGCAAGGCGGTGGGTGGCGGGTCCTTTACCACGATCAGTGAAGCGATGGCCGAATGGCGAGCGCGGCAGGCCGTCGCGGAGCCCGTCCGCGAGCCCGCGCCGGTGGCGGTCTCCCAGCACGCGGCGGTGCTGGTCTCTGAACTCTGGGCACAGGCCCAGGCGATAGCGCACGAACGTTTACAGGCCGACCGTGAAGCCCTGGAAGCCGCGCGGGTGGAGATGGCCCGGGAACGGGCCGAAGCCGTAGAGCTGGCCGACCTTCTGGCGGGTGAGCTGGATCTGGTGCGTGCCGAGCTGGAAGCGGGGCAGATGCTCCTGACTGAAAAAGACGAGGCGATCCTGGAACAGACCCAAGAGATCGACAACTGGCGTGGAGAAGCTTCGCTGATGCGGGAGAAGGCCGCGCTGCTGGAGGGCAAGGTGGCGGGTCTGGAGCAGGCACTCCAACAGATCAGCCCGCGTATGATTCCGGTGATCGGCACGATTGGCGACTGATGGCCGTTTGTCGCTAATCGCGCATGGCGTTGTCGCTCAGTATGTTGTTCAGGGCTTCGGAGACGGTTTCCTTCCCACTCTCCTGATTGGGTTCTGGCGTCATGCGCAGGGTGTCGAGCAGCGGTGCCAGGCGTTTTTTATCGACTTCCCTAGTGATGGACTTCTCGGCTTCTTCCAATAGCCATGCCCGGATTTTGGCATCCTTCCGGGCGGCGTGAATCAGCATGCCCCCCAGGATGATTTTCTGGCCGTTTTCCGTGCGTCTGCTCTGTTCCCGGAGGCGAGCCAGCTTATCTTCTGCCTCTGCTATTTTCTGATCCAGCGTCTGCGCCATGGTGCTATCCTCATGCGGTTGAAGCAGGCATACTATCATGCACCGGATGAGCGCAGCGAGTACGGAAATGCGCACTTACGACTTGCTACGCAAGTCAGAGCGCCCTGCGGGGCCAAAGAAAAAGCCATAAACAGAGGATCCGAAAAGTGGCCATTTATCACGCCAGCACCAAACCGATAGCGCGCAGCGCGGGACGGTCCGCCGTCGCCGCAGCGGCCTATCGTGCGGGTGTCGAGCTGGTGGATGCGCGCACCGGGCTGGTTCACGACTATACCCGCAAGGGCGGAGTGGAGCTGACCGAGATCCTCACGCCGGACGGTCTTGGTGTTGAGCGCAATGCACTTTGGAACGCCGCCGAACTGGCCGAGAAACGCAAGGACGCCAGGACGGCCAGAGAATGGATCGTCGCCCTGCCTGCCGAGCTGGATGCCGGGCAGCGGACCGAGTTAGCCCATGATTTTGCGCAGGCCTTGGTGGAGCGTTATGGCGTGGCGGCGGACCTGGCTATTCACGCCCCCGACCGGGAAGGCGATAACCGGAACCACCATGCGCATCTCCTCACCACCACCCGGCAGGTCAGCCGCGCCCCCGATGGCGGACTGGTTCTGGGTGCCAAGGCCCATATAGAGCTGTCCGACAAAGCCCGCCGGGAGCGCGGCCTGGGGGCCGCCGCCGACGAAGTGAAGGCCGTCCGTGAACTTTGGGAGCACACCGCCAATGCCGCGCTGGAGCGGGCGGGAGTGGATGCCCGGATCGACGCCCGCAGTCTCCAGGCGCAAGGCGTAGACCAGGAGGCGACACAGCACCTAGGTCCGGTAGCGTCTGAAATGGAGCGGCGAGGGAAGGAATCCGACCGGGGCGACGGCAACCGCGAGGTCAGCGTCAACAACGAGGAACGGGCGCGGTTATCGGCGGAGATCATCGACCTGCAAGCGGCGCGGGAGAGGCGCGAGCGCCGGGAGGCCGCGCGGCGGGAGTTTGAAGCCTCCCATCGGGATGCGCGCCCCGATGTGGTCCTGACCGCCCGGATCGTGGCCCACCGTGTGGCCGAGCTGGCCATGCTGGAGCAACTGGATATACGGTGCCGATGGAAT
>NZ_JABBDR010000003.1 GCF_018854495.1 Acidithiobacillus ferruginosus | reverse complement strand
GCCGAGGCATGGTACTTCACCCACGGCAAGGCCGGTGCCGATCCCCTGGAACCGCCCCGCGGTGCCTTCGCCTTTCCCCCATTCCCCCATGAGCCCACCCTCGCGGCCCTGGAGCAAAAATTGCGGAATATGGGGTTGCACCCCTTTCCCCTCCCCCTCGCCCTCCAGCGCCACGATGAAGACCCCGCCCATAGCCCCTGCGTGCGTTGCCCCACCTGTGACGGCTTCCCCTGCATGCTGCGCGCCAAGGGCGATGCCGAAGTCTGCGGCGTCACCCCCGCCCTGGCGCACGCCAACGTCCGCCTACTCACCCGGCATCGCGTCCTGCGCCTGCTGCGCGGCGCCGACGGCAAGGGAGTGGAAGGTGTGGAAACCGATCAGGGCGCCCTGCGCGCCCGCGTCGTCGTCCTCGCCGCCGGCGCCGTAAACTCCGCCGCCCTCCTCCTCGCCTCCGCCGATGCCACCGCGCCCCAAGGTCTCGCCAACAGCAGCGATCAGGTCGGGCGCAACTACATGTGCCATCTCAATAGCGCCTGCATGGCCCTCAATGCTGCTCAGGAAAACACCACCGTCTTCCAGAAGACCCTGGCCATCAACGATTTTTACGACGACTCGGGCGACCCCGATTATCCCTATCCCCTCGGCCACATCCAGAATCTCGGCAAGGTCACTCCGGCGCTGCTCCATGCCCAACAGCCCCTGCTCCCCATCCCCGTCAGCGCCTGGACCGCCAGCCACTCCGTAGACTGGTGGCTCACCACCGAAGACCTGCCCGACGCCAGCAACCGGGTCACCCTCGACAGCGATGGCCATATCCGCCTCGCCTGGCAGCCCAAAAACCGCGAAAGCCACCAGCGCCTCTGCGCCCAATGGCGCAGGATCCTCCACCAGGCCGGCTTCCCCATGGTCTTCTTTCAGGCCATGGGCATTTCCGCCACTGCCCATCAGGTGGGAACCTGCCGTTTTGGCGAAGACCCCAAGGACAGCGTCCTCGATCCCTTTTGCAAGGCCCATGACCTCGCCAACCTCTACGTCGTAGACGCCTCCTTCATGCCCTCCATCAGCGCGGTCAACCCCTCCCTCACCATCATGGCCAATGCCATCCGCGTCGCCGCGCATCTGGCCGAGCGCTTCAAAACAGGGGCCTGGGCGTGAAACGCGGCACCACCGCCGTCTACACTGCGGGCTTTTTGCAGGGGGCAGCCTTCGTCATGATCCCCGCCCTGGGCCACATCCTGCACCAGGCCCCTTACGCTTTCGGCAGCAGCGCCTATGGATTCCTGTATTTTCCCGAGATCCTCGGCGCCATCCTCAGCGCCCTGGCCGCCGGCGGCATCCACAGCCGTCTCGGCGGCTCCGGCGTCTTTCGCCTGGGGGCGTTGAGCAACGCCGCCGCCATGTTCCTGCTGGTCGCCGCCGCCTTTGCGGGCAGCGGTCTTGCGTATGGACTGATCCTTGCCGAAACGCTCCTCCTCGGCATCGGCTTCGGCCTCACCAACGCCGCCATCAACCGCTCGGCCTCCCTCCTCTTTGCCGGAGCCGCCGCAGCGGCGGTGACCATCCTCAACGCCGTCATCGGCGGCGCCACCGCAATCTCGCCCCTGATCCTCGAAGGCTTTCGCAGCAGCATCGGCTGGGCCGGCTGGCCGGCCCTCCTCGCCCTTGCCTGGCTGGCCCTGCTCCTGCTGCCCATTGCCGCCGAGGGTCCAGCGGAGCTGGGCGGACTGCGCGCCTGGCGCCGTTCCATGCTGCCCTTTGCCGGCGCCGTGCTGATCTACGCCATCTGCGAAGGCAGCTTCGGCAGTTGGGCCAATATCCTGGTCAGCGTCAACCGCGGCCTGCCCGCCGCCAGCGGCGCCCTCGCCCTGGCCCTTTTCTGGGGCGGCATGACCGCCGCGCGCTTTGCCCTGGGCTTCATTCCCAACCGCTTGCTGCATCGCCGGATCGTCTATCTGCTCGCCCCCCTGGGGATCGCCGCGTGCTTCCTCCTCATCCCCCAACTCATCACCGCCAGCGCCCTGCTCATAGCCTTCACCGCCGCCGGGGCCGCCTGCGGCATCTACTACCCCTACAGCATGGCCTACGGCATTGCGGCTCACCCCCAGGAAGGCACCCAGATGGCCGGGCTCCTGGTCGGGGCCCTCATGGTGGGCGAAGGCATCGGCTCCTTCGGGCTCGGTCCCCTGCAGGATCTGCTCCGCCTCGGTCCCATCTATACCCTATCGGCCCTCTGGGCCATCCCCCTCTTCTGGCTGGCCTGGCGCAATAGCCAGCCTGCCCGTGCACAAGGGGCCGGGCCCCATGACTGAACGTGTCCTCATTCTCGGCGGCGGTTTTGCCGGCACCGCCGCCGCCCGCGCCCTCCGAGGGCAAGGGCTGGAGGTGACCCTTATCGACCAGCGCAACTATCATCTCTTCCAGCCTCTCCTCTACCAAGTGGCTGCCGGAGATCTCCAGGCGGAGGCCATCGCCACTCCGCAAAGGCGCCTCTTGCGCGGCGGCGGCCTGCATTTTCGCCTGGGGCGGGTCGCCCGATTGGACCTTCCCCAACGTTCGATCGTTCTCGATGGCGGTGACGTCCTTCCCTATGATTACCTATTCATCGCCCTCGGCACGGTCACCAACTTTTTCGGCAATGCCGCCATCGCCAGCCATGCCCTGCAGCTCAAAGGCATGGAAGCGGCGGAAGCGGTCCGTTCGCGCACCTTCAGCGCCCTGGAAGCAGCCAGCCATTGCACCGACCCCGCCGAACGGCGGCGCTGGCTCAGCTTCGTCATTGCCGGAGGCGGCCCCACCGGGGTGGAATTTTGCGCTGCCCTGCTGGAACTCGTGCGCGTCTTGCTCCCCCGCGACTACCCGGAATTGCGCCTGGAAGAGCTGCAAGTCACGTTGGTGCAGGGCGGCGCAGCTCTGCTTCCCGGCTTTGCCGCCCCCCTCCAGGCCCAAGCCGCAGGCAAGCTGCAAAAACTCGGCGCCCAACTGCGCTTTCACACCCATGTCCTGGGATTTGATGGGCAAACCGTGCAATGCCAGCCGGACCCGGCCATTCCTGCCCATACCCTGGTCTGGACCGCCGGCGTAACGGCCAATCCGCTGGCAGCCACCCTGCCCGGCGCCAAGGGGCCCGGCGGGCGAATCATCGTCGATCCCCACCTGCGCCTGCCGGGACACCCCGAGGTCTTCATCCTCGGTGACCTGACCTATGGCAGCGATGATGAGTTTTGGCCCCAGGTTGCGCCCTTTGCCCTGCAGAGTGCCCGCCACGCCGCCCTGGTGCTGCAATCCCAACGGCAAGGGCGCCCCCTCCCTTCCCCCTTCGCCTACCGGGACCCTGGCAGCATGGCCGTCCTCGGCCGTTTCGATGCCGTCTGCCAGATCGAACGCTGGCATCTGTACTGGCATGGCTGGAGCGCATGGCTGCTCTGGCTGGGCCTGCACCTCTACCGCATCATCGGTACCCGCAATCGCCTGCTCACCCTGCTCGACTGGGGAACGGATTACCTGCGCCACGGCGCCGCCGTGGAACTCATTCGGTCTCCTCCCGATTCTTCCGATCTGTGAGCCTATACCCAGCCATCCCGGCATAAAATCCGGCCTGGCAATATTGGTTTTCCTATCAAGAGGAGGCCACATGGAAATTTTAGCGAAAGATTCATCGGGCATCACCCTGCGTTTCGAGAAGAAGGATCTCGGCAGCCTGGTTAAGCTGGGTCACCGTATTATACTGAATACGTAATTGGGCGTTAGCGGATTGGAGACTACGAATATATCTATTCAGGAAGTACCTTTGCTGTGTATCGGTGCGGGTGGCGGGGCTTATCCCGCTGCCTTTCGATTGGCAAAAACTGGTAGACAGGTACTTATGGTGGATTCCAAAGGCGTCATGAGCGGCAACTGCCTCTATGAGGGTTGCGTCCCGTCGAAAGCTGTTCGAGAAACCGCAGCATTTTATGATGATCGAGTTGTTTCTCGTATATCCAAGGGGGAAACACCCCTTCACGGTTGATCAGATACAACAGTGCCAACTCTGGAGCTAAATTTGCTTTCGCTGCTGAAAGACATCAGTCTGGAAGAGCCATTGACCGATGCCGATAAGGTTTTCAGGCGCCAATCCTGGTCAAACTGCGTCCGCAACGGTGCGGCCTCACGGCCACGCAGGATCAGCCCCATTTCCCGGTTTTCGTCCAGAGAGGATGTGCTGTAATTTTCCGACCCGATGAAAGCCTCATCCCCCAGCGATTTCCGCCTTGGCATGCATGTAGATGGGTGACTTGGGCATTAGCCGCACCTGCACGCCGTGCTGCTCCAGATCAGCGACGTTGCGTTGATCTTCGGCACTGATGCTGGTCGAGAATCACCCGGACATTCACGCCACGGGCGTGGGCGCGACGTAATGCTGATAAAATGGGCTTGCTCGACAGGTAGTAAACATTGAGGTCCACCGTGTGCCGCGCATCGGTGATCACCTGAACCATAGGTGCGGGGCCAGCATGGGGTTCAATGTAGAGCATGCGCGGTGTTCCTTGTCTTGTGGTTGTCGTTGATGTTTATGCGACGGCTGGCCACAGGGCAGAGGATGCTCATCCAGCTTTCCGTTCATTACAAAATCAGCGGGGCAGACGATAGGGCAGACGTTGCCTGCCACATAAAAATAACTCGCTTAAATATCATTATGTTACTTCAATTATGTGGCGGAGGCGGTGAGATTCGAACTCACGAGGGGCGTTAACCCCTGCCGGTTTTCCTTACCCACCATGGCTTTCGCCACAGGACCAAGAGGGCCCTTTTGGAGTCTGGATCATGCCTTCACCATGGCCATAAGGCTGTAGGTGGGAACCGTCTGATCTCTACACCTTCCGGAACCTTTCCGGCTTGGCTCGGCGTTACCTCGGATAAACCAGGGGATTCGCCGAATTTGATTCCTGTCACCCTGCCCGTTTCCCGGCAGGGGCTCGATTGGGGACAAGACCGGTGCAATCAACCGCTCTGCCACACCTCCGTGGCCCGCTAGTGTAGCGAAAGCGCCGCCTCATGGGAATGACGCAACGCCAACCCACATTAAAATATTATATGCTTATTTTCTGGTTATTTATCCTGCAATTAAAAATACCTTGGTGTCAACCATAAGGTTCCGGGACTATACTGCCCGCACGCTCGCTATGGAGCGCAAACAGCGAATATGGAGGAGGGGTCGATGTTCAGAAAAATGACAATGGCGGCCATTTTAGGGCTTAGCCTGGCGGGGCCAACGATGGCTATGGCGGCGGGGGCCCCCTCTGGGGCTACGGGAAATACTGCCGAGGCGCCGGCTGCGCCCCCAGCTTTCATGTCCCCGGCCTGGGCGCAGGATCTGTGCACCGCATGGAACAACAGCCCGACATTGACCGAAAAACTCGCGGGCTCATGGGCCAAAAATAGCGGTAGTAAGGGTTACAAGGTCATGGAGGTTTCCGACTCCGACATGAAAACCACTCCGCCCGTACAGCTCGAAGTCGCTCTAAAGGGCGGCAAAGCCGAGTGCATCTACGGCGGTCCCATCAAAGTCACCAAACTTAACTACAATTACGACTATAAAATGTGGGCTACTACCCATAACTGGCGCCACATGGGTTCGCCCATGGTAGCCATGATGTGGGGTGACTTGAAGTTCAAGGGTCCGAAGATGGAAGCCATGGAAAACATGGGTCCGTTCGGTGCTTTCCTGAAACTCGTCAAGGACGTGCCCGCAACGGTTCCCGCTTCCTGAGCGGCTGACCTGGACACAACAAGGGGGCTCCGGTGTTCCGGATGCCCCTTTTGGCACGAACAAAACCTTGCCTGCTACCCCTTCTGCAGGTGCTCCAGCAGAATGGCGTTTACCTGATCAGGATTGGCCTTCCCCTGACTGGCTTTCATCACCTGACCCACGAAGAAGCCCAACAGTTTGTCCTTCCCCGCGCGGAAGTCGGCCGCCTGTTGCGGATGGGCCGTGACAATGGCATCCACCATCGCCGCAATGGCCGCCACGTCGGTAATCTGCCGCAGTCCCCGGCTGTCAATAATGGCATCCACCTCACCACCACGATGAAAAAGCTCGTCAAAGATATCCTTGGCGATCTTGCCCGAGATCGTTTGATCTTCGATACGCTGGACCAGCAGGCGCAGTTTCCCGGCCGAGACCGGACAGTCCTCAAGCTCAACGCCCGCCTTGTTGAGAGCCCCGAGCAGGTCGCCCATGACCCAGTTCGCCGCCAATTTACCATCCACGCCGACGGCTACCTGCTCGTAGTAATCCGCCAGAGTACGGCCAGCGGTGAGTACGCCGGCGTCATAGGCCGGCAGGGCATACTGACGCATAAACCGCATACGCCTGGCATCGGGCAGCTCCGGGAGAGTCTCCCGCACCCGCTCGATACGCGACTCGTCCAAGACCAGTGGTAACAGATCTGGGTCGGGGAAATAGCGATAATCGTTGGCTTCTTCTTTACCGCGCATGGAGCGGGTTTCGTCGCGGTTGGCGTCATAGAGACGTGTTTCCTGCACAATCCGGCCGCCACTCTCCAGGATATCGCGCTGGCGAACGATCTCATATTCGATCGCCTTTTCCAGAAACCGGAAAGAGTTGAGATTCTTGATCTCGGCACGGGTTCCATAGGGGGCGCCCGGCCGCCGCAGGGAGACGTTGGCATCACAACGAAAGGAGCCTTCCTGCATATTGCCGTCACAAATATCCAGATAACGCACCAGGGTATGCAGTTTTTTGAGATAGGCCACAGCCTCCACCGACGAGCGCATATCCGGCTCCGACACGATTTCCAGCAACGGCGTGCCCGCACGGTTCAGGTCGATGCCGGACTGCCCGATAAAGGCCTCGTGAAGTGATTTACCGGCGTCTTCTTCCAGGTGAGCGCGGGTCACGCCCACTACCTTTTCCCCGCCGTCAGGCAGCTGCACCGTCAGTGCCCCCTTGCCGACGACGGGCAACTCGTACTGGCTGATCTGATAGCCCTTGGGCAGATCGGGGTAAAAGTAGTTCTTGCGGGCAAAAATACTGTGCCGATTCAGCTCCGCGCCAATCGCCAGCCCTAGAGCGATAGCCTTATCCACCGCTGCCCCATTGAGGACCGGCAGGGCACCGGGCATGGCCAGGCAGACTGGGCAGGTATGCAGATTGGGCTCGGCCCCGAAAGCGGTCGGACAGCCGCAAAATATTTTCGTGGTGGTATTGAGCTGGGCGTGGACTTCTAGGCCGATGACGACTTCCCAGTCCATATTCATGCCTCCCTCGCATGCACGGACGGATGTGCGCGGTGCCACTGGGTTTCCTGCTGATAGCGATGGGCTACGTTCAGCAACAGATCATCGGCGAAATAATCCCCCATCAACTGCATACCCACAGGCAACCCCGCGGCAGTGAAACCACAGGGAACGCTGAGCGCGGGGATGCCCGCGAGATTCACCGCGATGGTATAAATATCCGCCAGATACATGGCCACCGGATCGGCATTTTTGGCACCCAGCGGAAAGGCCGGAGTCGGGGTGGTCGGCCCGACGATCACGTCCACTTCCGCAAAAGCCCGCCGAAAATCCTCGCGAATCAGGCTGCGCACCTGCTGAGCCTTGCGATAATAGGCATCATAGTAACCCGCAGAAAGCACGTAGGTCCCTACCAGAATCCGTCGCCGCACCTCCGCGCCAAAGCCCTCATAACGGCTCTGCTGATACAACTCGGTCAAATCCGCAGGATTCGGCGCCCGGTGGGTGTAGCGCACACCGTCAAAACGGGCCAAGTTGCTGGAGGCTTCCGCCGGCGCCAGGACGTAGTACGTGCTCACCGCATGGGGATTATTGGGCAGCCGAATCGACTGCACGGCTGCGCCCTGGCGGGCGAGTTCCGCGATACCCGCCTGCACCGTGGCCGCCACCTCCGGGTCGAGACCGACGCCGAAAAACTCTTCCGGTACGCCCACCCGCAAACCTTGCAAGGGACGCTCCAGCCCGCGTAAAAAATCACTGGCGGCGGCCGGATGACTGGTGGAATCGCGCGGATCATGCGCGGCCATCACGTTCAGCAACAGCGCGCAGTCCTCGGCGTTACGCGCCATGGGTCCGCCCTGATCCAGACTGGAGGCAAAAGCGATCATGCCGTAACGGGAGACCCGGCCGTAGGTCGGCTTGATGCCCGTGATTCCACAAAGGGCGGCGGGCTGACGGATAGACCCCCCGGTATCGGTGCCGGTCGCCACGGGCACCAGCCCAGCAGCCACCGCTGCGGCAGAACCCCCCGAAGAACCACCGGGTACCATACCGGTATGCCAGGGGTTACGCACCGGACCAAAATAACTGGTCTCGTTGGAAGAACCCATGGCGAATTCGTCCATGTTCAGTTTGCCGAGCATGACCATTCCCTCTGCCGTCAACCGCTCCACCACGGTGGCGTTGTAGGGCGCGACAAAGTGCTCCAGCATCCTGGAGCCACACGTGGTGCGCACCCCCGCTGTGCAGAAGATATCCTTATGGGCCATGGGAATGCCAAGCAAGGGACCATCCTCACCGGCTGCACGTCGCGCATCTGCCGTCGCGGCGGCGGCCAGCGCGTCACTCTCGGTAACCGTGACGAAGGCGTTCAGTGCCGGATTGAGGGCGGAGATCCGCTTCAGCAGCACCGTGGTCAATTCCACGGAAGAAAAATCCCGATTGCGCAAGCCCTGGCGGAGTTCCCGCAGGGAGAATTCATGGAGTTCCAAAGGTGGCTCCTACTCGATAACTTTGGGGACAAGAAAAAGCCCGTGCTCAGCCGCCGGGGCACTTGCCATGAGCACCTCACGCTGATCCTGATTGACAACCGTATCCGGACGCAGGGGCTGATCCAGGTCAAGGGGATGGGCCATGATCGGGACATCCGTCGTCTCGATCGCGCGCAACTCTTCCACCAGCCCCATGATGCGCTCCAACTGATCGGCCACTGCGGGTATCTCCGTCTGCGGCAGCGCAATGCGGGCCAGATGTGCCGTGCGCCGCACCGTATCCTGATCGAATGCCATAATTATGGTTTTCCTTTCCTGTTCTCGTGGCTCGGGGAAGCTTCACCGGGTGTGGGTGTGGGTGTGGCGTTTGCCGGCGGCGGCAGTTGCAGGCCCTCCAGCAACTGGTTTTTACTGACCGCCCCACCGGATATCAGATACTGCTCATGCTGTTCCCAGGCGTTGCGCATAAATACATAAGGATTAACAGCCTCCTGAACCATCCGGATGTTAGGCTCTTCGACATAGGACTTGTTGATGATTCCCATACCCGTCAGGGCGTACTGGGCCGAACTGACAGTCAGATAATATGCCGGCCCGGTAAAAATCGTCATCGCCAGGCCGGGCAAGCTGCGCAGAGAACTGGGTCCATAAAACGGCAGCACCAGATAAGGCCCCTGCGGCACCCCCCAGACACCCAGCGTTACCCCCAGGCTGTTCTCGTGGTTGGGCAGATCCAGACGGTTCGCCACGTCGAAGAGTCCACCCAGACCAAACACGGAATTGACAAGGAACCGGCTCAGATCCTCCATTCCCTGTCGACCACGCCCCTGCAGAAAATCGTTGATAAAAATATAGGGCATGTCCACATTGGAGAATACATTGCTGACGCCCTCGCGGACAAAATCGGGGGTCACGGTCTTGTACCCGGTGGCTACGGGCTTCAGCACATAATCATAAAGGCCCATATTCAGATGGAACATCGGCCTGTTGACGGCCTCCAACGGGTCCACGGGTTTTCCCGTAGCGCCCTGAGGCCCGTTTACCGTCGCACATCCCGACAGGGTCAACACACCGATGGTCAGCGCGACCCTAGTTAAATGTATACTCGATCGCATCATCAGGACCCTTTGGCGTACCCGGCAATCTGCGCTTTCAGGTGCGCAATCAGTGCGGCAAAACCCTTTTTCTGCATGGTTTCGGTATATTCCGCCCGCCGCAGGGAAAGGTCACTGACCCCGTCGGCGACGACATTGACGATACGCCAGTGATCTCCGTCTTTCTGCAGGATATAGTCGAAATGATGCACCTTACCGTTATGCTCCGTAAAGGTACTGAACACCCCCTCCGCACCGGGCTGCAATGCCTGACTGCTCACTATGGCAAAATGCTCGCCGTTGTAGCTGTCGAAACGCGCGGCGTAGGTGGCCGCGGTAAAATCCGCGAGCACCCCGACAAACTCGTTTTGTTGTTCCGGGCTGAGCTTTTGCCAATAGTCACCCAGCGTCAAGGCGGCGATTCGCCGGTAATCAAAAACCTTCTGTACCACCGGAGCCACGATCCGGTAACGGCCGCTGTAACCCAGGCGACGACCACCTTGCATGGATTTCAGCAGTACCGCATCCAGGGTATTGATCGTCGCGTCCGGGGTGCCGCCTACCGCTGGCGCTCCATGGGACGATGTGGCAGGTGCGGCCACCGTCACCGCCGCGGCAGATAGGACCGGAGCGATCCCACTGACGGTGCAGGCCAGCAGTATAACCAGACTTTTCCTGAGCATGAAATCCCCCTTCACCATGAACCTGATAATTTTCCGGAACCGCCTTCAGCGCTCTACATGCAAAGGAAAAACCGGGTGTTCGGTACCTTGAGCCGGGGGCGATACCGGCATATCCGGTGCCATGGGACCGGCCGTGCGTGGCCCCAGCAAGGCCACTTTAAGGGCTTTCAGCGGGTGGGCGAAGGTGTCGTTGACGGCCGTCGGCTCGAAACCGGAATGCACCTGGCACTGGTCGCATTTACCATTCACGCCCACTCCGTATTTATCCCATGGCGTCGTTTCCATAAGTTCATTGAAGGTCTGCGCGTAGCCTTCGCTCACCAGGAGGTAGCAAGGCTTCTGCCAGCCAAAGATGTTGCGTGTCGGATTGCCCCAGGGTGTGCACTGATAATTCTGGTTACCCGCCAGGAAATCCAGAAAAAGGCTGGACTGGTTGAACTTCCAGCGCGACTTCCGCTCCTTGCCGATGCGGAAGATGTCACGGAAAAGCTGACGTGAGGCCCGCCGCTGGATAAAAACCTCCTGCTGCGGTGCGCGCTCATAATTAAATCCGGGCGAAATGGTCACGCCCTCCACACCCAGTGCTTTGCAGTCATCCAGGAAAGCGGCCACCTCGTCGGCGCCCTCCCCCTGAAACAGGGTGCAGTTTACCGTAACCCGGAAGCCCCTCCCCACCGCTTCGCGAATGGCTTCCGTAGCACGTTGATAGGTACCCGGCTGACACACGGAATCATCATGACGATGCGCATTGCCGTCCAGATGCACCGAGAAAGTCAGGTAAGGCGAGGGCCGGTAATCGTCCATGCGCTTCTTGAGGAGCAACGCATTGGTGCAGAGGTAGACGAAGCGCTTACGCTCGACAAGGCCTTCCACAACTGCGGGCATATCCTTGTGAATGAGTGGTTCGCCTCCAGCGATGGAGACAATGGGAGCCCCGCACTCCTCGGCAGCGCCGATACATTCTTCGACGGACAGCCGCCTGTCGAGGGTTTCATCGGGATAGTCGATCTTACCGCAACCCGAACAGGCCAGGTTGCAGCGAAACAATGGCTCCAGCATCAGCACCAAAGGATAGCGCTTACGCCCCTGCAGCTTCTGCGCCAGGATGTAGCGTCCTACCCGATAGCTCTGAATCAAAGGAACACCCATGACAAAACACCCCTCTTGGCCGCAACGCAGCGTATATGGATAATGAACGATAGACTTCAATCAGTATAACATACCAAGCCGTATGTGGGACAAGGCGACGAATCCTCAGGCGGCCTTGCTCCGAGACAAAAAGAAAAACAGCATGTTGGCAATCCGCGGCGCCAGCTTCGGGCGCAACAGACGATCATCATAGGGCGCAAAACGCCGGTCATTTTCCTGGCGGCAGAGCGCAAGAAGCTGCTTCAGGCTGACGTCTTTACTCACCTGATCATGCCCGGTCAGGGTAAAATTTTCTTCCTCATGCGCGTGTAGTCCCCGGGCGGTCTGTATGCGCGCCCAGGCCTGCAGGACAATCACCTGAATGCGCTGGAGCTCGAGCGTCACTTTTTTCCGCCAGGGCAGCCGCCGGCGGTGCCAACTCAGCCAGTTGACAAAAAATATGATATGACGCGCCTCTTCCTGCATGACCGGCTCGAAGATCTTCACCAGGTCAGGCGGAAAGAAACCCGAGTCTTTGGCGGCAGCGAACAACCCGAAGGCAAAGTAGGAATCCAGGCATTCGCCATAACCCGTATAGAGAAACTCCCAGTACGGATCGCGCACCTGTGGCGGAGCAGGTAATGGCGGAATTTTGATACCATAATGCTGTACCAGGGCGCGTAGCAGATCGGAATGGCGCTGTTCCTCCTGCCCGTCGAGGGCCACCGCCGCTCGCACCACCGGGTCCGGCTCCCGCTCACCCATGCTTTGCACCATACGCGCCGTCACGCTTTCGGTGGCGACGGCTTCGCCCCAGAACGGCAGGGACTTCACCCGCTGCGCAGTTTCCGCGTCCAGTTCCGGCCAATCCATATGCTGCGGATCATAATGAATATGCGTATCGTGAAAGAACTTGCAGAACAAGTCGCGATGGGCGTCGGACCCTGGATCCAAAGATATCGCCGTCATGAAATGCCCTCCCCGTTGGAACGAATTTGCCGCCACTGGCGGTGCATATGATGGCCTTCCAATGCTTGCCATGACAAGAGTACCGGAATGCCCGTCAGGGTTTCGCGGAAGCGGCGTGTCAGGGAAAAGGCCAGTGCCAGATCAGGCCCGACACCGATCGCGCTGCCGAACAGAATGAAGCCGCCCTCCTGCACACCCAGTCCGCCCGGCACCAGAAACGCCATACTGCGCAGGGCCTGCCCGAGGCTTTCCAGAAGTAGCGCTGCCCAGAAAGGGATAGGATGGCCCAGCAGCCAGAAGGTGAACCAGACTTCCGCCGTGCCCGCCAGCAGACCGCTCAGTTGCCAGAAATTCGCCGGGAGCAGGCCCCAGCGACGTGCGTAGAGCCGACGGATTTCGGCATCCAGACGCTGGGGTTCTCCTATCAGCGCAAGCAGGTCCTTACCGCCCAGAAGCTTCTTCATCAGCATCTGCAGGACCGTGAATAGCCCCCAACGATATTGCACCCAGATAAAGGCCATGAGCAACGGCAGGATCAATGCCAGAAAAAATACCACCTGGAATTGCAGATGATGGTCACTGACCGCAAAAATCAGCACCATGAACCCCGCCAGCGTGAAGATGAACTGGCTCAACAGGGTCAGGGTGACTTCCACCATGACACTGGCCCCGGCGACATAGCCGGGCACGCCGTAGTATGTCAGGAGGCGTACACCGAGCACTTCTCCGCCCACCCG
>NZ_JABBDR010000299.1 GCF_018854495.1 Acidithiobacillus ferruginosus | reverse complement strand
GACGTGGTCATCGCCCTGTGAGGAGCGCCGTCATGTCCACCCTGCCAAAATCCCCCCAACCGCCTCGCCGGACTCCCGCCCTGAGAGATCTGGCAACGGACATCCTGCGCCGCCATGGTCTGCCGCAGGCCTCCAACGTGGCTTTGCTGCCGGACCGGCATCCGCAGTACCGACACTGCGAGCGGCATGGCCGCTATCCCGAGTCTCTGGTGGACGAACAGGGGACGGTGCGCTTCATCACCCCGGCCGGTTGCCCGCGCTGCCGCGCCGAGCGGCAACTGGCCGCACTCCTGGACCGCGCGGCCATCCCTGAGCGTTACCGCGATTGCGACTTCGCCAACTTCCGGATATCCACCCCGGCGCAGGCCCGGGTGGTGGAGACCTGTCGGGCCTATGCCGCCGATTTCGCGGCCAACACCGACGGACGCGCCCTGATCCTCCTGGGTCCCCCCGGCACCGGCAAGAACCATCTCGCCGCGGCCATCGCGCGTGCGTTGCTGGCTCAGGGACGGACCGTCCTGCAAGCCATGGTCTGGGAGGTCATCGAACGGATCCGCGCGACCTGGCGCAACGGCGATGGTCCGTCCGAGAGCGCCGTCATTGGGGCCTTTGCGGGGGTCGACTTACTGATCCTGGACGAAGTAGGCAAACAGCACGGCTCTCCCAGCGAGCGGCTGAGCCTGTTCAGGGTCATCGACAGCCGCTACCGGGCTCGGCCGACCATCCTGCTCAGCAACGAGACCCTGACGGATCTGGAAAAATATCTCGGTCCCGCCGCATTCGATCGAATCTGCCATCAGGGCACGCTGCTGCACTGTCAGTGGCCCAGTTTTCGGCGCAAGGGAACGCAAGGGGAGGGCGCCGAATCATGAAGCGCAAAGCATCCACCCTCTGGATGGCCGCATTGCTGACCGCTCTGGCGGCCACTCCGGCCTGGGCCGCCTGGACCTACATCGGGCCAGCCGCGCGCTCGGTACATCTGACCCTGCCAACGGCGCCGGCCCTCGGCAGGGCATCCGTCGTTACCGCGCCTGCCGTCTCTTCCGCGCCTTTCCCCAGCCCGTCCACATTGCAGGACCGGGGCCTGCTGAGCGGCGTGCTGGCCCACAACCTGCACGGCTGGAATCCGAACCGCTGGGTGCCCGCCGGGCATGCCGCGCTACGGACAGCCATCGAGCGGCTGCTGCCGGGGCATCGGATACGGATCCACCCCGGTCTGATGCTGCCAACGGTCTCCTGGCGGGCGGGGAGCGCTTCGGTCGCCCTGTACCACATTGCCCGCACCAGCGGGATTCTCCTCGTCGTGACCCAGCGCCGGGTCTACGTGATGGCGGGCTGAGCCATGTGGATGCCGGATCCTTCCCCGCCCCCGACTCCGGTTCACCGCTACTGCGTCGCCGCGGCCGCGGAGCGCTACCACGTCCCGGTCAGCCTCTTTTACGGCATCCTTGCCGCCGAAGATACCCGCGTCGGCCAGAAGGTGCAGGACGCCAACGGCAGCTACGACATGGGACCCATGGGGATCAACTCCCTGTGGCTTCCGGCCCTGGCCCGCTATGGCATCACCCGTTCGGCCATTCTCGACAGCGGCTGCCAGAACGTCGCCGCAGGCGCCTGGATCCTTGCCCGCAAACTCGCGGGTCATCAGGCTCGGGCGACAGCATTTGCCCATCCCCGCGCTTTCTGGCGGCATGTCGGCGATTACAACAGCGCGATCCCCCATTGGAACCACCAGTACCGGCAGCGGGTGGCGGAATTGGCGCGACGGGATTTTTATCGGCCCCTGGAGCGGATTTCTGGAGGAGGGCACCCATGAGCACCCCCCTGGAAAACATCGGCATCGGCATCGAGGCCTGGCGGCGGCTGTGGCGATTGTCCTTCATCGCCAACCTGGTGCTCGCCGGCATCTCCGCCGTTCTTGCCATCGCCCTGTGCATCGTGGCGACCCGTCCGGCGCGGGTGGTGTATTTCGCGACCTCCCCCAACGGGGTCATCACCCGTCTGGTCCCGCTGCGGGAACCGCTGTTGAACGATTCCGCCGTGCTGACCCGCGCCCAGGAGGGAATGACCTCCGCCTTCGACATCAGCTACGTGAATTGGCGCCAGGACGAGCAACAGGCGGTGAAATACTTCACGGCGGCCGGTTACCGGAGCTACCAGGCGACCCTGGTCGAGACGGGCGATATCGCGGCCGTTCGCGAGCGGCGGCTCAACATGACGCTGGCGGTCACCGGCGCCCCGGCCGTGATGCATCAACAAGTGCTGGCCAACGGCGACTACGGCTGGCAGATCCAGATGCCCATCCGGCTGATCTACCAGAATTCCAACGGCATCAACAGCAAGGACTTCGTGGCGAACATCACCATGGTGCGGGTGAACAATCTGGCCCATCCCGCCGGGGTCGCCATCCAGAGTTTCAATTTTCTGGTCCCATAGAGGGGAATCCACATGTTCCAGACACGTCATGCCCTGCGCTCCGCCATCGTGCTGCTCGCCGGTACATCGCTGGTGGTTCCGGCTTTCGCCCGGCCGGTGAATCCCGATACGCTGCTGAGCCAGTCCGCAGGTAGCCCGGTGGCCACGCCCACGGCCTCCACGGCGTCCGGCGCTTCGGGATCGCCCACGTCCGGACAGTGGCAAACGGTCAATTCGGCCCAGGATCAGGCAGTCCAGCAGGCCCAGGCGCAGGGCCAGACGATCCAATATGTCAAAGGACCCAACGGCACGGTCATGGCGTTGCCCCCCTTGCCCGATAGTCAGGCATTCCATCAGGCGGTGCAGGCGCACATGCCCCTGTCC
Source organism: Acidithiobacillus ferruginosus (assembly GCF_018854495.1). GTDB lineage: Bacteria > Pseudomonadota > Gammaproteobacteria > Acidithiobacillales > Acidithiobacillaceae > Acidithiobacillus > Acidithiobacillus ferruginosus. The sequence goes on along the minus strand of NZ_JABBDR010000299.1, from coordinate 25,903 downwards.
GGCGGGGATATTCGCTCCTTGCGGCAACGCATCGATCGGAACCGTCAGGCCGAGCAGGCACCGTTGGCCCCGGTGGTGCCCAGGCTCACTGCCGTGACGGCGCGGCTGGGGGCGGGGAATCCGCCCGCCATCGCGATGCACAGTGGCTACGCCACGACGCTGAACTTCACCGATGCCTATGGCCGGCCCTGGCCGATCGTCCATGTGGGCATCGGTGACAAGGCCGCATTCGCCGCGCAGTTCGCCGGGGATTCCCTGATGCTGTCGGTCCTGGAGCCCTACGCCCAAAGCAATCTCGCGGTCTGGCTCGTGGGCGAATCGCAACCGGCACTTCTGGCCCTGGTGCCCTCCGGCATGGTGGCAGATTACAGCGTGCGCGTCCGGGTGAACGCCATCGAATCGGGCTTGCCGCCGCCCGTCGGGGGCAGCGGCGTACCCAATGGGAATTACACCCAGGTGCTGTTGAAGCTGGTCCAGGACCTGCCGCCGGCGGGCGCGCAGCCCTTGCAGGTCGCCGGCAACCCGACCCGGGTGATGGCTTGGTCATGGACGGGATCCCACGGACACCGTCTGCTCCTGCGCACCCCCATGCCGGTATTGGCTCCCGCCTGGGTGGCGCGCATGGACGGCGCGGCCGGCATACGCACCTATGTCCTGCCCGACGTGCCGGCGGTCACGGTCAGCCAGAATGGCCATGCGCGCACCTTGACCTTGAACCCCTTGCTGGAGGGCTCCCGCCATGGTGGATGAAACGCAGGTGCCACAGACGCCTACGAACGGTACGTCAGGTCCGTCGGGAACATCCGCCCCGGCAGGTGCCACCGTTCCGGCACAGGATCCGTTCGCGACCGCCAAAGCGCCAGGCATCCTGCAGGGGGTCCATAGCGCCTTGGGCGACCCGGCCCGGCGTCCCCTGATCGTCGGCGGCGCCGCCCTGGGTGTCGGTGTGATCGGGTTTCTGACGATCCTGCTCTGGCCCCGCGCCCCGGCGGTACCGATCTCAGCCGGGGGCGAGGTGGCCCAGATGCGGAACACGCCCGGTGGTCCGGGAACACCCGTCTACAATGCAGACCTGAACCAATACAACCAGAAACAGGCGGTAAAAGCCCTGCATGCGGGACTCTCTTCCCTGCCGACCGTCGGGGCGATCCGCAAAGCCACCACGGTCCAATCCGGCGCGGCCCGGCCGATCCGCCCGGTCATCCATCATCAGCCCGTCGATCGGTCGGGAATGACGGCGGTGCGTTACGCGCCGAATCCTGATGCGCACCAGATCAACGCCGAGGTGGCCGCGATCCTCAAGCTGGAGCAGCCTCCCGTCGCCGTTCTCGTAGCCAACGGCACGCTCCACGAAGCCAAGTCCAGCAAAGTCACGGCGGCGGCGGCATCGGCAGGGGGTATCGCCGCTCCCACCCTGGTGAATGCCGGGCATATCTCTTTCGCGGTGCTGGATACCAGCATCAAGTCCACGGAGCCCGGACCGGTGCTGGCGACGATCGAGACCGGACGTTTCGCCGGCGCCCGCCTGCTGGGTGGTTTCACCCGCGTGCACGATCGGGTCCTGGTCCAGTTCTCCTCCCTGACACTGCACCACCAGACGATATCCATCCGGGCTTACGCCATCACCCTGGCGACGGCGCGCACGGCGCTCGCGACATCGGTCAACCGGCACACGCTCTATCGCTACGGCTGGCTGATCGGGGCCAGCCTCCTGCAGGGCCTCAATAACGCCCTGGACTCCGCCAACACCAACACCTATCTCACCGGCTCCGGTTTGGGCGTGGTCACGCATCAGCTGAGCAACGGGCAAATCGCCTTGTCGGCGGTGGGCAACGTGGGGCAGACGCTCGCGCCGATCATGGCCCAGCGCTTCAACACCCCGCCCACGGTCCGGGTCAAGGCGGGCAGCGGGATCGGGATCCTGTTCATGGCGCCGGTGAAGGCCGGCTTGGGGTAGGGGAGGGATCATGGAAGCGCTTCAGAACCTGAATCACATCGACCAGTTGGCCATGGCGACCCGATCCGGGAACCCCGTGGCCGGCAATCAGTTGTGGAGCATCATGCGGCGGTACTGTGCGGGGGCGGCCCACCAGGCGCGCGCTATGGGGGTGCCGCGGGAGGATGCGGAGCAGTTCATCGGCCTGGCGGTCACCATTGCGCTGCACAGCTGGGATCCCGCGCAGGGTCATTTTGCGCCCTGGAGTTACTGGAAGCTGCGCGGAGAGCTTTCCGTGTTTCGGGGACGCAAGGAGGTGGACACCGTGCCGCTGGAGGACTGGGACCAGGGGGATCCCGATGCATCGCCAGTGACCGAGGACGTGGCGGTGGACTGGAGCCCGGAGCGGGTCGGGGCGGTCATGCGCGGTCTGCCGGATGATCTCGCCGAATGGGTGCATCTGCGCTATGGCGAGGAGTTGACCATTGCGGCCGCGGCGGAACGGCTGGGCATGACGGCGCGGCGCGGGCAGCGCATGGAGGTGCGCCTGGAAACCGCTGTGCACGGCATTCTGGGAAAAACCCGCTGAGGGAAATGGCAGCAGCGTGATGGGTACGTCAGACAGGCGGCTCCTGGCGGTACCTTTATAACGATGATAGGAGACCCCGATGCATGACAATCTGAAATTCTATCTGGCGGTTGGTGGTGTGGCCGTAGTGATCCTGGGCATCGGGTTTGCCACCTGGGAGTTCGACTTCGCCCCGAAAGCCCCGCATCCGGCGACAAACCCGTTCGCCTCTACTGCCCCCGGCCGGGCGGCGCGATCCGCGCCCTCCGGCGTGCTGGCCATGGACTCCGCGCCCGCCGCGGCGGTGACCGCATCCGCAGTCTCGGCGACACCAATCCCCGCGACCCTGGCCACCGGGGTGACGGTATCCGTCACCTCTCCGGCTGCACCGGATCTGGCGCAGGCCATGGTCAGGATCGGTGCGGACCTGCGTGCGCTGGCCACCGCGCAACGGCACACGAATGAACGGCTGGCCGCGGTCGATCAGGAAATCCGTTCCGCAGCCCGGTTCCCGCCCGGCACGCATCGGGAACCTCCACGAAGAATTGCCCGTGCCTCGGCGGCGCAGCAGCACGGCGTGCCCGGCTGGTCCGTGGAATCCATCGGCGCGAACGAGGCATGGATCCAGGGACCCGGCGGGCAGACCCATGTGGTCGAGGCAGGGAGCCGGGTGGACGACTTGCGGATCCTGCGGGTCACTCCGGACGCGGTCATCACCAGCCAGGGCACAATCGTCTATTGACGGGAGGAGAACCACATGCTGACCGCCATCCAGATGATCGGGAACATGGGCCAGAGTCTCGGTCCCATGTTCGTGCTGACCGTGGGTCTTTCCTTTGTCGTCGGTCTCTGGTTCGTGGCGGACAGCGTCTTTTTGATGGTCCGTGTCAGTAACGACCCGCGGATCCACAAAAGCCGGATCCCGATCACCGCCGCGACGGGGGCTTTGCTGATGGCCATGCCCGTGTTCGTACTCCATGACGTTGGCACCTTTTTCAGCCAGGGACAGCCATCGCCGCTGGCCTATACCGGTCCGGGCGGTGCGCACGTGGGTCTCGCGGTGATGGTGATCGAGAACTTCGTGCAACTCGTCGGCTGGCTGGCCGTGTTTCGCGGGCTGGTGATTCTCAAGCGGGTTGGCGATGGCACCACGCGGGAGAGCTCGGATACCGCCTTCGTGCACATCATCGGTGGGGCGCTCGCGGCCAATGTGGTGGGTACGGCCATCGCCCTGGGGCATACCTTTGGGTTGACGTTGCCCATTTGAAAGGTGGGTCTTACTCTGATAGTTGGAATGAGGTTGTTTCTGGAGGCTGTTATACTTGCCCAATTTGCCTATACTATTTCGCTGTAGCCATGAAGAGGATCCACCCACCATGCACCTTGAGCGCATCACTATCAATCCCCAGCAATGCGGGGGACGGCCCTGTATTCGAGGGCTGCGTATTCGGGTACAGGACATTCTCGAACTCTTGGCAGCAGGAGCGACGACCGCGGAGATTCTGGAAGATTACCCCTACCTGGAGCCCGAAGATATCGCCGCCAGCCTTCATTACGCCGCGCAGCAAGCGGACCACGCCATTCTTTATGTGGCCTGATGCAGTTTTTAGTGGATGCGCAGCTACCACCCGCTCTGGCCCGATGGATCAGTGCGCAAGGTTATCCAGCCTGCCATGTTGCCGACATCGGTATGGCCAGCGCTCTTGATCCGGAAATATGGGATCGTGCATATGGGGACGGCGCTATCATCATAACCAAGGATGAAGATTTCGCTACACTCCGCACGATACGTCCCGATGGCCCCACTATTATCTGGTTACGCACTCCCAACTGCCGAAGGCAGTTGCTGCTTGATGGCTTTGCCCGCCTGTGGCCACAAATGCTGGACAGACTGAACCAGGGCGAGACGCTCATCGAGCTGAGAAGCTAGCCACTATCGCTTCGGGACCCGTGCCCAGGCAGAATCTGCCATTAGGGAGTGCATTGAGATTTTCTACAACCGCCAACGCCTGCATTTGAGGATTGGTTTCCTGGCCCCCCACTATGTTCGCACGGCTAGCCGCTTGAAACGGAGTTGTCCACAAGGCACCTCAGTTGATCGTCGGCAGCAGAAGGAAGCTGTCGTTCGCTGTGCGCATTCATAGTGCGTTAGGTACCATCACGCCCCAAATTGGGGCAACACCCAGCATTGCTTGGTGGCTCCACAAAAGCAACAACCATATTTTTCAATAAGATGCCGATAGCTCGCAATATGGCATGTTTCCTGCATAGAAACTATGTCTATCTGGAGGAAACGGCATGGTAACAAATCTCGAGTCAACGCAATCACTCAAAGGATCAAGTCTGGGTTTTATGGAGGCAGTTGGTCAATCTCTTGCTAATATATCTCCAACATTGACACCAGCACTGAATATGGGGGCTGTAGTAGCCCTTGCTGGACAAGGTGCATGGTTGGTATATGTAGCGGCGACGATCGCCCTTATTATAGTTGGCCTTAACATGTCAACCTTGGCAAGTAGATTTTCTGCAGCTGGTTCATTCTTCATCTTCATCTCTCGATCGCTGGGCCCAATGATGGGCGGACTCACGGGGTGGGCGCTGATACTCGCCTACATAGGAACTGCAATGGCGCTGTTGGCGGGTCTCGCGATCTTTGTCAACAATACGCTAGCACCATTTGGTGTGAGTATACCCCCCATAATAAGCTACGTTATTTTTGGAATTTTAGCATGGTATCTAGCATATAGAGACATCAAACTTTCGTCGCGAATCAGCCTGGTAATTGAAGCAATATCTGTTACCGTAATAACAGTTTTAGTCTTTACTGTAGTTGGAAAGCACTACTCTCCAGCTGTTGTTTACACCCAGGCTGGAATATCAGGTGCTTCTGTAAAAGGGATGTTTGGAGGCGTAGTTCTGGCAATTTTTTCCTTCGTCGGGTTTGAGAGCTCTGTAACGCTCGGAAAAGAGACTAGAGACCCCACGAAAAATATTCCGCGTGCCGTAATGGGCAGCATGTTATTTGCTGGGGCATTCTTTACGATAATGGCCTTTGCAATGATTACCGCCTACAAGGGAAATGCTACTGCATTTGGTAACGACTCGGCACCGCTCGAAACGCTTTTAGGTTATCTTAACCTTACGGCCTTGTCGGCGCCTGTTTATGCCATTGCATCATTGAGCCTGTTTGCTTGTATTTTGGCGTCTATAAATGCGGGGTCACGCTTGCTATTTTCCATGGGCAGATATCAATTTGTGCATAGATCCATGGGGTTGGTGCATGCTACACATCAAACGCCCCATATCGCGGTAACCATTAGTTCCGTTCTTTCTGTAATTGGGCCAATAGCTCTGATTGGTCAGGGATCTATGAATACGTATGACATTACCGGAACGGTGGCGACATTTGGGTTTATATTTGTCTATCTTTTAATTAGCATTTCTGCCCCAATATATCTCGCCAAAAAAAGAGTCGGGTCTGTTACGTCAGTATTTTTTGGGCTAACGGGTGCTGGCCTGATGGTGGCCGCTTTCTTTGGTAGTGTGTACCCCGTCCCGGCCTACCCATTTAATTTGTTGCCTTATATATTTATTGCATATTTACTCTTTGGTGTAGCTATACTGGTTCGCCTTAAGCTTTTCTCCCCGACTATACTTGATCGAGTGGAACTTGATCTCGAAGGGAGTGAGGGGGCAATCATAGGAAGGAAATGATTTTAATTTTTTTGATCATAACAAAATAGCGCGCTAACTTCAATTAAGGTTATCGCGCAGTTATGATCTGGAATAGAAACAAATATTTTTAATTGGTATTGCTAGTATTATAAATTATAATAGATAAGAAGCTTATTGGTAGTTTTATCAGATTTTCTGGGCCGTGTGGAATATCACCGCGAAAGGTAAGCGAATCACCCTTCTTTAGTACATAAGTCTTTTGACCGTGACGATACTCTATCACACCATCTAAGATGTGGATGAACTCTGTGCCAGGATGCTCAAAAGTTGGGAAGACCTCAGATTCGTCGTTCATCGTTATTAAAAAAGGCTCAAATTGTTTGTTTGGCCCCTGATCATATGCAAGGAGATGATATGTATGGCCGCGTTTGGTACCTCGACGGACCACTTCCATGCCTTCCCCCTGCCTAACCATCTGTGCACCCCCATTGGGGACATCATAGTTGCGAAAAAGTGTGGAAAGCGAAACGCCGAGAGCTCTGCTAAGTCGTGACAGGGTATCCAGACTCATTGCAGTTTGGGCGTTTTCTATTTTAGATAGCATGCCCCTACTGATTCCTGTTAGGTCAGAGACATCTGAGATCGTGAGGTCTTGTTTGTTTCTGAGCTCACGTATGGTGTTGCCAATATATCGCTCGAGGCCGTGGTTCAAATCTGTATTGTCCATGCTTGGTACTTGTACATCGCCGTCTGGCGAATTGCAAGAAGATTCACTTTGAGAAAAAAACTTGCATACAGAGAAACGCGCATGTTATATTTTACCTACTGAAAGAGTTTTTGGGTTGATGCCATGCCTGATATTGATTTTTTTACATTGACAGTATCTTGCCCAGACCAAGTGGGTATCGTTGCCCGTGTATCAGACTTTATAGCGAGTAATGGTGGCTGGATCATCGAAGCCAGTCATTATGCGGACCCAGACCTACGCCGATTCTTCATGCGGCATCAGATTGTGGCCCATTCGCTTCCTTTTGATGTTCAGGTGTTTCGTGAGCAGTTCCATGAAATTGCGCAGAAGTTTGAAATGGATTGGCAGATATCTGACAGCCGCATAAGAAAACGCGTTGTCATTATGGTTTCCAACTTGGGCCACTGCCTCTACGACTTGCTAGGCAGATGGAGGACTGGTGAGCTGAACATTGACATCCCCTGCGTTATTTCTAACCACGATACTTTCCGGTCATTTGTGGAATGGCACGACATCCCCTTCCATCATGTTCCAGTTGACCCAAAGCAGAAACATATAGCCTTTCAGAAAGTCGCTGATCTTTTTGACACAACTCAAGGCGATGTATTGGTCCTGGCAAGGTATATGCAGGTGCTTAATACAGAAATGTGTGAACTGTATCCGGGACAAATCATCAATATTCACCACAGCTTTCTACCCGGATTTGTTGGGGCAAAGCCTTACCACCAAGCCTACGACAAGGGGGTTAAACTCATCGGCGCCACTTGTCATTATGTCACATCTGAACTGGATCAGGGGCCAATCATAGAACAGGATGTTATTCGTATAGACCACTCCTATGGACCTCCAGAGTTGGTGCGCTCTGGTCGCGATGTCGAAAAATCGGTACTTGCCCGTGGGCTGCAATATCACTTAGAAGATCGAGTTCTGCTTAATGGATCGAAGACAGTGGTATTTCGATAATGTATAGAAAGGAATGACAATATGCCTTGGCGTTTAATGCGGTTTGCGCTGTCCCCGGAGCATCCGGAAGGTCGGATGTTCCAGACGCATGCCGAACTCAAAGATTCATATGACGTGGTGATTATCGGTGCTGGTGGTCATGGATTGGCGGCTGCCTATTACCTCGCTCGCGATCATGGTGTCAGCAATGTTTGCGTCCTGGAAAAGGGATATATCGGCGGTGGAAACACCGGACGTAATACCACAATTATAAGATCAAATTACATCACCCCCGAAGGAGTGCGTTTTTACGATGCATCGGTCAAGCTTTGGGAAGACCTCTCCGAAGATTTTGACTTAAATCTTTTTTACTCCAAACGTGGTCACTACACCCTAGCGCATACCGATTCCGATCTGCGTACCATGCGTTGGCGCGCCGAAGTTAATAAGCATTATGGGGTAGAGTCCGAGTTGGTCGGTCCAGAATTTATCCAGCGCGAATTGCCCATGATGGACATGTCCTGCGGAGGCCATGCACCTGTCCTCGGCGCATTGCACCACGCACCCGGAGCCATTGCCCGGCATGATGCGGTAGCCTGGGGTTACGGGCGGGGCGCCGACCGGCGCGGTGTGGAAATACATCAAAAGACAGAAGTCACCGGAATTTCCGTAATGTCGGGCAAGGTCTGTGGCGTCCAGACTTCACGCGGATTCATCCATACGGAAAAAGTATTGTGTGCCGTAGCTGGCTCCACACCGCGCCTACTGAATATGGTAGATCTGCAGAGCCCAATCTACATCCATCCCTTGCAGGCGATGGTGAGTGAGCCAACGAAACCGTGGTTAAATCCCATCATCGTTTCTGGCAGCTTGCATGTCTACATCAGCCAATCGGCTCGCGGAGAACTCGTACTGGGTGCTTCTCTGGATCCATATGAACTGCACTCAACCCGATCTACGCTGGATTTCACGGAGGGTCTTTCTGCCCATATTCTAGAGCTTTTCCCGTTTCTCTCTCACGTAAAGATTGTACGGCAATGGGCTGGAATAGCGGATATGACACCAGATTTTGCCCCTATTATGGGGAAAACTCCTGTAGAGGGGTTTTATCTGGACGCGGGTTGGGGTACCTGGGGGTTCAAGGCAACACCTGTAGCGGGGAAAACCATGGCACACACTGTAGCATCTGATTCTATACACCCGCTCATTACCGAGTTTTCCCTTGATCGCTTCCGCTCTTATGCACTAACCGGTGAAAAGGGCGCGGCATCAGTAGGGCATTAGGCAACATGGAGATCGCATTATGAAGATGATCGCTTGTCCTATTCAGGGATTACGCCCTGTTTCTGAATTTGTCTATTGGGGAGAAGTCCGGGATACCCCTGATCCTGATACATGCACCGATCAGGAATGGGCGGACTATGTGTTCAATCGAAACGGTGTCGCCGGGATCAAAAAAGAATGGTGGTGCCATATACCTAGTAATACCTGGTTTATTGCGGAGCGCAATACGGTGACTGATCAGACGGTTCGGACTTTCTTGTATGGGGAGGACGGCAGATGTTGACATCTTATCGACTCCCTCCCGTGGAAGGGGAGTGGATTGATCGCGATAAATCGGTCGCCTTCAAATTTGAAGGCAAGTCGTTCTGTGGTTTTGAGGGAGATACCATTACCAGTGCGCTCTGGGCATCCGGTCAGAGACTTCTGGGGCGCAGCTTTAAATATCACCGGCCACGAGGCATATTGTCGCTGGCGAATCATGACGTCAATGTGATGGTGCAATGGGATCAACACTTGAATCTCCGTGCGGATGTCACAGCGCTTGCACCCCAAATGCAGGTGAATGCGGTGAATACCATGGGGGGGCTTGAAAAAGACCAAGGCAAAATATTCAATCACCTTTCGTCGCTATTGCCAGTCGGATTTTATTATAAAGCGTTCCACAGTAAAAAACTTTTCCCGCATTGGGAGCGGTTGTTCCGCAATATAACGGGCCTGGGGAAGGTCGACCTTGAAACACCCCGGATATTTACTCCCAAAGACTACGATTTTTGTTCGGTAGCGGTTATCGGCGCAGGTCCATCTGGGCTTGCGGCCGCCTTGGCGGCTGCAGAGCAAGGTGCCGACACACTGCTCATTGATGAGAACCCGCAATGTGGTGGGAGTGGGCATTATCAACGGGGTGGAGATAATAGTTTATGGCATGCCACAAAGCAGCTTTTAGAGAAGGTCGAAGCACACCCGCTGATTCGAGTTCTTGTGAGTACGACGGTGGCCGGTTATTACGCAGATCACTGGTTTGCACTGGTATCTGAACGCAAAATGACCAAGTTGCGGGCGAAGTCTGTGGTGTTTGCAACCGGCGCTTTTGAGCAGCCTGCTGTGTTCAGGAATAATGATCTCCCGGGAGTCATGCTGGGATCTGCAGCTCAGCGCCTGATGTATCGCTTCGCGGTGCGACCTGCACAGAGAGCCGTCGTGTTGCTTGCCAACGATGATGGCTATCGCCTGGCATTGGATCTTAAGGCCCATGGCGTTGAAATCGCCGCAATGGTTGATATGCGTCCAGAGGGGTCAGCACAAAGCCCTTTTTCCAAATCGCTTACCAATCAGGGGGTACCGTTATACTCCGGTTGCTGTGTCTACGAGGCACTACCAGCTAAGAAGGATCATGTTGTGGGTGTGGCCCGTGTAGCATCATTCTCGGATGGTAAGGCAGATCCGGCCACCATCCGTAAAATTCAGTGTGACGGAATCATTATGAGTGTGGGTTGGGCCCCTGCTGCCAATCTTCTCTATCAAGCAGGCGCTCAGATGCGTTATACGGATGCCCTGGAGCAATTTGTTCCAGAGGGTCTAGCTCCCGGCATCTTTGCCTGTGGTCGGATAAATGGTATCTATACCCCGAATGTTCGATTACAGGATGGCCAGCGCGCCGGCAGTGCTGCAGCAGCTTACCTGGGATTTGGAAAAGCCTTAGAGGTGAACATTTCTTCCGAGACGGTGTGCCCAAATTTTTCCTGGCCCATAGTTTCCCATCCGCAAGGCAAAAACTTTGTGGATTTTGACGAAGATCTGCAGCTCAAGGATTTCGAGAATGCCGTGCAGGAAGGTTTTGACAATATTGAGCTCTTGAAGCGTTTCACCACGAATGGAATGGGCCCAAGCCAGGGTAAACATTCTAATATGAATGCCCTGCGTATTTTGGGGCGGTTGACGGGGCAGCGCCCAGACGCTGTAGGAACGACCACTGCCCGTCCATTTTTTCATCCAGTACCGTTATCTCATTTGGCTGGACGAGGATTTCATCCAGAACGCCGGACCCCTATGCATCCCCGCCACGTCGCGCTCAACGCAGTTTTTATGCGTGCGGGCGAGTGGCTGCGTCCTGAGTATTACGCACGGACTGATCGCAATCGCAGTGCATGTATTCAAGAGGAAGTGGCAGCAGTCCGAGACTCTGTAGGCCTGATAGATGTTGGCACATTAGGGAAACTCGAAGTATTCGGGCCGCAGGCAGTGGAACTGTTGGAGCGTGTTTACGTTTCAAAATATGCCAATTTGAAAGCGGGTATGACGCGCTATGCCGTCATGTGTGATGAGGCGGGAGTGGTCATTGATGATGGTGTGATTGCGCGGTTGGCTGAGGATCACTTTTACTTTACCACGACGACCTCGGGAGCAGCCCAGATTTATCGGGAGTTGAGCCGTCTCAATACGATGTGGCGATTAAATTGTGGCATCGTTAACCATACCGGCGCATTCTCTGCCTTGAATCTTGCTGGCCCAAAATCGCGAGAAGTCTTGCAACAACTTACAGCAATAGATCTTTCTGGCGCGTCTTTTCCGTATCTGGCAATTCGGGAAGGGAGGGTGGCCGGTATTCCCGCGCGTCTAATGCGTGTGGGTTTTGTTGGGGAATGGGGCTACGAAATTCATATTCCCGCAGAATATGGAATAACCCTTTGGGATGCGATCCTGGATGCAGGACGCCCTTTAAACATTCGACCCTTCGGTGTGGAAGCACAACGCGTCCTGCGCTTAGAAAAGGGACATGTGATTATCGGACAGGATACCGATGGTCTCACGAATCCCTATGAGGCAGGTCTCGGATGGGCGATCAAAATGGATAAGTCCTTCTTCGTCGGTAAGCGCAGCCTGCATATTCTCTCGAAAAAACCCCTGCGGCAGCAATTGGTTGGATTTCAAATGCCGCAGGAATACACGGGATCTCCCCCGCAGGAGTGCCACCTGATCATCCATGCGGGAGAAATTGCCGGACGAGTAACCAGCATCGCCTATAGTCAGACCATCAACGCCCACATCGGTTTGGCTTTGGTTACTCCAGAGTTGGCGTCGTCTGCGACCTCTTTCGAAATCCGTCTGACTAACGGAGATTTCGTTACCGCACAGATAACATCTTTACCATTCTACGATCCTGGTCAAATGCGCCAGAAGGAAACAACATGCGCGTAGATGCTGACAGATGGAGCCCCATCCATACCGCCGAGACCAACTCGGCAGAGAGTGTCCTATCTATGATTGACCGGGATGCAGCGATCTGGATCGCCGACCGCTCCCTGCAGCCGCGCTTTGGTTGCAAAGGGCATGGAGCGGCCGAGTGGCTGAAGAAACAGGAATTCACTGTGCCAGCCAGCCCCAACAGTTGGGTGATGACAGCGGAAACTGCAATTTTACGTTTGGGTGATTCGGAATTTCTGATCGAAAGCACAGCAGACGTTGTTAACAAGATTAAAAGTCTTCCGCGAGAAGCGTCGGTTTACCCTGTTTTACGCCAGGATTGTGCAATCGAGCTCGGTGGGACTCAGGTGGACAAGGTTCTCAGGCAGGTTTGTAGCCTGCATTTTGAGGCGCTGAATTTGACGGCCCAACCCATTATTCTCACTTCAATGATCGGTGTGAGTGTGATTGTCTTACCTAAACAGGAACAAGCCCACACTCATTTTCGGATATGGGCAGATAACACCTATGGAGTTTATTTGTGGAACACCTTGTTAGGGATTGGTAACGAACTGGGTGGTTCTCGGATTTGCTTTGGCAGAGATTCTGCCTGTCAGTAAATCAGCCAGGAAGAACTTTAATCTATGCTGCGGAGGTTACGGCACATGAATATTGAAGCTGCACGAAAATTTCTCTCGGAAAACCAGATCAAATATGTGCTTGCACAGTTCGTTGATATTCACGGTACAGCCAAAACCAAATCGGTTCCCGTGAAGCATTTTGAGACGATTCTCGGCAATGGTGCGGGATTTGCGGGGTTTGCGGTGTGGGGTTTAGGCATAGCGCCGCATGGACCAGACTTTATGGCGGTCGGAGACCTCTCGACGCTTTCGCTGGTACCTTGGCAGCCGGGTTACGCACGCATCGTCTGTGATGGGCATGTGCATGGAAAGCCCTGGCCCAATGACACACGGGTAGCTTTAAAAAAGCAGATCGCAAGATTACGTGACCGAGGGCTTACCTTCTATACCGGGCTGGAGCCGGAGTTTTCTTTGCTGCGTCGTGGCCCAGATGGTGTGATTTCACCTTGTGATCCCAGCGACGCGCTGCCAAAACCCTGTTATGACTACAAAGGGTTATCTCGCTCCCGAGCATTCCTAGAGAAATTGGTGGACAGCATGATCGCGAGTGGTATTGACGTATATCAAATCGATCACGAAGATGCGAATGGACAGTTCGAAGTTAATTACACCTTTACCGACTGCCTCACTTCTTGCGACCAGTTTACCTTTTTCAAAATGGCCGCTGCGGAAATTGCGCATGAAATGGATTTGATCTGCTCATTCATGCCCAAACCTTTTGCGAATCGGCCCGGAAATGGTATGCACATGCATATGTCTATAGGGGATGAAGAAAGAAATCTTTTTGCCGATGCCAGCGATCCCAGGGGTCTTCATCTCTCCCCCATGGCGTATCATTTTTTAGGGGGGGTATTGGCGCACGCACCCGCATTGGCAGCGATCTGCGCGCCCACTGTTAATTCTTACAAGCGGTTGGTAGTGGGGCGTTCACTCACTGGCGCGACATGGGCACCCGCCTACATCAGTTACGGAGATAACAATCGGTCCTCAATGGTGCGTATTCCTGGTGGGCGCTTGGAACTTCGCTTGCCCGATGGTGCTTGCAACGCCTACCTCGCCACGGCAGCTGTAATCGCCGCTGGTATCGACGGTATCGATCGTGCCCTGGATCCGGGGGAGCCCAAGAACGCTAATTTATATGAGTGGTCACCCGAAGATCTCAAAAGAGAGGGTGTCAGCATTTTGCCGCAAAACTTGCATGAGGCTTTGTTGGCGCTTGAGGCAGATGAAATTCTGCTGTCTGCCCTTGGCTCTGTGTCGGGAGAATTTTTAACCCTAAAACATATGGAATGGGTGGAGTATATGCGCCATGTCTCCGACTGGGAGCTCTCCAGTTATCTGGAATTCTTCTGAGTTTATGCTTGTAAATCATTCATCGGATACTTTCTAAGGGGAACACTATCATGTGCGGCATTGTCGGATTACTCATAAAGAAAGAGCCACTACGTGTCCATCTAGGTGAGTGGATGGTGCCTATGCTGATCGGTATGACCGAGCGTGGCCCGGATTCTGCGGGTCTTGGGATCTTCTCCAAGTCACTTCCTGTAGGGCGACGTAAAATAAGCTTGTACTCCGGATTGACGACAGCGGGGGCTGATTTTAACTGGACCGGCATGCGACATCATGCCGACGAAACCCTGGGTATTTCATCCACCATTCAGCACTGTGACAACCATGCCATACTGACGTTTGTAGGGAATCCTGAGCCGGTTAAGCATTGGATCCATGAACATTATCCCGCAGTTCATATCTTATCCACCGGTAGTAGCATTGATTTATTTAAGGATGTGGGGAGCCCAGCAGCAGTGGTCAGTCGCTACCGTCTAGGCCTGCTACAGGGTAGCCACTTGGTTGGCCATACACGTATGGCTACAGAGTCTGCTGTTACACCAGATCGTGCTCACCCTTTCACCGCAGGAGAGGACTTTTGTCTGGTGCACAATGGGTCTCTGTCTAATCCATATGGCATTCGTCGGATGCTGGAATCCCATGGTATTCACTTCGATACTGATAATGACACGGAAGCGGCATGCCGATTTTTAGAATGGCGACTGCGTGAAGGGGACACTCTGGAAGAAGCTATACAAAAAAGTTTCACCGAGTTGGATGGATTCTTTACTTTTCTCATCGGCACTGCAAATCAGCTCGCCTTAATCCGCGATCCATTTGCTTGCAAGCCTGCTGTTGTGGCAGAGACGGATGATTATGTGGCGATTGCTTCAGAGTTTCGATCATTGGCCCACCTGGCGGATATACAGAATGCGCATATCTTTGAGCCAGCCCCAGAGGAGATGTATGTATGGAGAATATAAAATTTGATCTGAAGGCCACTTCAGTGCGGGAGATCAATAAATTCCTTCACCACGAAATTGCGGATGGCACGGCGCCAAAAATCACTATCGAAAATCCCGATGGCGCTCATAATATTGCCGCTGGCCTAAACGTAAATTGTGAAGTGGAGATTCGTGGCCATGTGGGATACTACGCTGCAGGAATGAATCAGCATGCCTCCGTCTTGGTCAATGGCAATGCGGGTACGGGTGTCGCCGAAAATATGATGAGTGGTCGCGTACATGTCCGCGGTTCCGCCTCCAACTCCGCAGGTGCCTCAGCTCATGGTGGGCTTCTCATTATTGATGGTGACGCGGGTCTGCGCTGTGGAATTTCGTTGAAAGGCGGTGATATCGTGGTGGGCGGATCCGTTGGCAGTTTCTCGGCATTTATGGCTCAGGCCGGTCGCATAGTGATCTGTGGGAATGCGGGGGCTGCGTTGGGGGACTCTCTCTATGAAGCCGTAGTGTACGTGAAAGGGCATATCAAATCTTTGGGTGCCGATGCGCGCGTAGAGGATATGACGGTCGACGATCATCAAGCGCTCGAATCTTTATTGAATCAGGCAGGTACAAGTTATAGCACGCACAGGCCAAGCGATTTTAAACGCATCGCTTCAGCCCGAAGCTTGTACCACTGGAACGCCGATGCTAACCAGGAATACTGAGGAGTACATCATGAACGAAAGTCATAACAGCGATAGAAAAGTCTCCAAAGAGGAGTCTTGGGGATATGATCGAAGCACGCTGGATTATATCCAACGTGCTGCGGCGCATGGTCTCTATGAGATCCGCGGACTGGGTGCAAAACGTAAGGTTCCCCACTTCGACGACCTGGTCTTTCTCGGAGCATCCATGACCCGCTATCCCTTGGAGGGATATCGAGAAAAGTGTGCAACAAAAACCATACTAGGCACTCGATTTGCCTCTAGACCTGTGGAACTAGAGATACCAATTACCGTGGCCGGAATGAGTTTTGGTGCACTCTCAGCGAATGTGAAAGAAGCATTGGGCCGGGCGGCAACCGAGGTGGGCACTTCGACCACCACGGGAGATGGCGGCATGACATCGGAGGAACGAGATTCATCAAAAGTCTTAGTCTATCAATGTCTGCCTTCGCGCTATGGTTTCAACCCGGATGATTTACGTAGGGCAGATGCTATTGAGGTCGTTATCGGACAAGGTGCCAAACCGGGGGGGGGCGGCATGCTCCTGGGGCAAAAGGTGAACCCGCGTGTCGCACAAATGAGAACATTGCCGGCGGGTGTCGACCAGCGTTCCGCCTCGCGGCATCCCGACTGGACCGGACCGGATGACCTGGCCATCAAAATTCATGAATTGCGAGAAATCACGGATTGGGAAAAGCCGATTTATGTCAAAGTCGGGGCCACACGCACGTTTCATGACGTAAAGCTTGCCGTACACGCGGGGGCGGATGTGATTGTGGTAGATGGCATGCAGGGAGGGACTGCCGCAACTCAAACCTGCTTTATCGAGCATGTAGGTATACCAACTCTTGCAGCTCTGCGGCAAGCAGTAGATGCCCTCGAAGACATGAATATGAAAGGCACCGTGCAGTTAATCATCTCTGGGGGAATCAGAACGGGCGCGGACGTAGCGAAGGCC
Source organism: Acidithiobacillus ferruginosus (assembly GCF_018854495.1). Lineage (GTDB taxonomy): Bacteria > Pseudomonadota > Gammaproteobacteria > Acidithiobacillales > Acidithiobacillaceae > Acidithiobacillus > Acidithiobacillus ferruginosus. The sequence continues at coordinate 8,973 of NZ_JABBDR010000299.1, read as the reverse complement.
TTAGCGATGGGTGCAGACGCAGTATCAATTGGTCAAGGCGTGCTTATGGCGTTGGGCTGCAATAGTGAGAGTTGGATAGGTTCTGGCGGGCAGCATATTTCGGCAGCGCAGGATTATTTGAAGATCGGAACAGAATCGGGTTACTGTCATCATTGCCATACCGGCCAGTGTCCCGTAGGCATCACCACTCAGGATGAGTTTCTAGAACAGCGACTTCGCCCGGAGATAGGGGCGAAACGTCTAACGAACTACTTAAAAACCGTGAACATGGAGCTTACGACTATTGCCAGGGCATGCGGAAAAAATAATGTACACCACCTCGAAAGGGAGGACTTGGTGGCGCTAACCATAGAAGCGGCAGCAATGGCTAATATTCCTTTGGCTGGAACCGAATGGATACCCGGAAACGGAATGAAATAAGAACGTGGTAAGCGATTATTACTCTGTTCCTTGGATATTAAAAAAGGAAGCACAAAATGTCTGCCAGAATACTTGACGGGCGCACGCTTTCGAAAGAAATCCGTGCTAGTTTATTGGAAAGGTCATTACGCATAAGGAATAAAGGCCATGCACCAGGTTTGGCCGTTATATTGGTCGGAAATGACCCCGCGTCAAAGGTATACGTCAGAAATAAATCGAAAGCCTGCGGTGAGTGCGGAGTTATGTCAAAAGTTTTCCTTTTCCCAAATAGCGTATCAGAGCATGAGTTGATTGAGTTGATAGAAAAGCTAAATGCTTCCAATGAAATAGATGGTGTCTTGGTTCAGCTTCCGTTACCTGGGCACGTAAACGTGCGAAATATCATGGGTTGCATCTCGGTAAATAAAGATGTGGATGGATTCCATTTATACAATGTTGGTGGTTTGGTAGTAGGTGGTACGATATTTCCGCCTTGCACTCCTTATGGCGTCCAATTATTGCTGGAAACCGCAAAAATCGAAGTATCCGGTAAAAACGTTGTTATTGTTGGTGCTAGCAACATTGTGGGAAAACCTATGGCGTTGATGTTGCTCCAGAAAGATGCCACTGTGAGCATATGCCACATAAAAACAAATGATTTATCACTCTATACAAAACTGGCTGACGTTCTCATTGTTGCTGCAGGAAAACCCGGACTAATAACTGCTGATATGGTGAAAAATAATGTTGTCGTGATTGACGTAGGTATTAATAGGATGCCAGATGGATCAATAACAGGTGACGTAGATTTTGACAATGTGAAACATAAAGCCTCATGGATCACTCCAGTGCCTGGAGGAGTGGGGCCAATGACTGTAACAATGCTCATTGAAAACACGATAAGATCGGCCGAATTGCGAATGTCCATTAATAACTTGGAGGTTACAAAGTTGGAGAAACAAAATCAGGTGTATGGATTATCCAAATTGCTTGGTCAAGTTTGATATGTCTACCGTTATTATTTCCGGAACAGAGAACGAGGTAAAAGAATGTTATGATGTGTACCGACAATTGCGCCCAGCTCTCACACGAAAATCCTTTACTGAACAAGTCTTGCGACAAATGAAGAATGATAACTATAAAATAGTTTGTATCAGGAAAGACAATAAGGTGGTCGCCTGTGCGGGATTTAGGATATTGGAAACACTTTCTTGGGGAAGGGCGCTGTATATTGATGATGTTATAACTGACGAAATGAGTCGTAATAGAGGGCACGCAAGCCACCTTATTACGTGGTTACAAGAAGAGGCTAAACGATTATCCTGTAAACAGCTCCATCTGGATTCAGGATTTGCGAGGATGAAAGCACATAGACTCTATCTGAATTCAGGGTTTCATATAAGGTCGTTACATTTTTCGAAGGAACTTTAAGATGTGTTAGTTATCGGGTATATTTAATGGAGATAAAACGTAAAAATGGAAAACCCCAATGCTAAAGAGTTTAGACATGGCTATTCTGAAGACTTTTTCGTTCCCAGCTCTGAGAGCCCCGAGAGTTACTCTGTCTTGATTTCCAGCTTTACGGGTGATAAGGAAGTTAACGAAGACTACGTCTGTTTCCATGTTGGGGAGTTGAAACAACTTAACACTCACGGAAGCGTTCTTATAATAGCTGATGGGCTTAGTGGTGGGAAAGGGGGAAGGGTTGCCGCGGAGCTATTCTCTAGGTGTTTTGTGGATGGCTATTTTAGTAGTAAAGAGAGCTTACCTCCAGAGAAAATAGTAGGTCATATTTTTGACTCTATTAATAAATGGATAGTATCCATGGCGAAAATGGATCAAGCCCTTGAAGGCATGGCAGCCTCCTTTTGTGTGGTCATTATTCGTGCTTGGGAATGTTATATATTTCATGCCGGCGATGTCCGGTGTTACTTGTTAAATGATAGCGAACTTCAACAGATAACTTCCGACCATGTCGTTTCGGCTCTATATGGTCAGTACATAACGCGAGCTATTGGTCTTGAGTCAGAATTTATCGGTGAAATGAACAAGATTACTATTTCAGATAACAACAAAATTATTGTATGTTCTGATGGTCTGCATAGGTTTGTTACGCACAACCAGCTAAGGAAATCTCTAGTAGATGCTCATTTTTTGGGCTCGTCTACAATTGACGATTTGGTTAATTGCGCACGACTTAATGGTTCTAAGGATGATATTTCTATTGGGATTTTGCAATGCCTGGAAATACCAAAGAAAAGTTATATGTTTTACGAGAACCAGATTGATCAACTGCCATTAGGAAAATGCCCACATCCTGGTGATTTAGTAGATGGGTTTGCCATTATTAATCTGATTCACGATGGGTATTATAACAAAACATTCCTTGTAGAACCTGTGAACTCCCCTGACAAAAAATATGTTATGAAGTTTCCAAACCATAGGACGTTAAGAAATAAGAGTATTTTAGATACAATTGCTCGCGAAAAATGGGTTGCTTCCGTTGTATCGAGCCCGTGGCTTGCTGAGGTCATAGAGAACTTTAACGGTTTACCGAGTCAGATTTATTTGCTGGCACCTTACTATAACGGGAACACGCTAGAAAAAGTTATTCGTGAAAATAACGTATCATTTTATGAAAGCCTTTTAATTGCCAAAAAGGTGTCATATGGTCTATATGAGTTACATCGCCATGGGATTATACACAGAGATATTAAGCCAGATAATATTATGATTGTAAATGATAATGATGTTAGAATAATGGATTTTGGATTTGCTCGTATCCCCGGACAAGTTGGTAGCGAATTTGATGTTGATCTAGGAACACTAGCTTATTCTGCACCTGAGTTAGTGGGTGGCAATCTCGCAGATTCTAGATCTGATGTATATTCATTTGGAGTTACGTTATATTATATGTTTTCTGGTGGTAAAAGTCCGTTTGGGATTGATGGATATAAGAGTCTTGAGCGGTATTTTAATATTCCAGCGTGGTTAGACGGAATTATAAGGAAAATGCTTTCACGGAATCCTAATGAACGGTTTTCTGATACTTTGGAAATTGCTTATGAGATCGATAAATATAATGACCTATCTCGTGAATTGAGGGGTGCCGAAACAAAAGTACCGCTTATTATGAAAATTAGTCAAGTAAACCGGTGGAGAATTATTTCTTTTGTATTTTTTATTGTAATAATTTTCCTGTTCTTTGAAAGATGAATTCAAGACGAGTTAATACGTTCAACGACTGGCTGATGTTTTTGCTGCGCCGGCCCGACGTTCAGGTTGAGGCTAGGTTTCCTTAGCGACGCCTAGTAAACCCCTCGGCAGTTTGGCTGAATTAAATGGCATAGTGCACCAGCAACATGAGAATATGATGACCCAAAATCTATGCTGACACTTTATGGAGCATCGGTCGTAACCCTGATGATGCTATTTTATGCTCTGGAAGCAAGATCATTCTGGTTTACTTTAGTCTTTGCTGTTTCGTGCCTTGGTTCGGCTGCGTACGGTTTTCTTGCAGGAACGTGGCCATTTGGTGTGGTTGAGACTATCTGGAGCCTTGTGGCATTGCGCAAATGGTATGTTCTTTATTTGCGCAGGTATGATTAGACGCTGGAGGCGTTGATCTATATTCACGCCTAATATCGAATGACTGGTTACGACGCTGCCCTGCCGCCGTTGAGTCCTGATGGTCGGCAGCAGACTGAAGCCGGACATCCAGTGATGGTAGGAGAAAGACCCATTGAGTAAACTCGCCGTATGGACCTCAAATAGCGCGCGGGGAACATGGCCCCTAAATTATTGCGGAACGCAACATCTGCGCAGATGAATCTACAGGTATTGCGTTCCGGTGCTGAACGTGCTTAAACCAAAGCCGACCCCGCTATTCTGGGGTCAGCTACTTAGATTACTCGTCTTCGATCAGAACCAAAACCCGGTTTCCAGAATATCTCTAAACTGATCAGGCCTATTACCAGCGCCAAAACCAGAGGAATAGTTGGTAAGGTGAACATAAGAGAGTTCATCACGTATAAAATACCCGTTATCTACATACGTTGGTGTGATCATTACACCGAAAGCGCTGGATCCTGCACCGTAACCAAAATAGCCGCCCGTCGCCGCTGTACCCTCACCGGTTGAATTTGCGTGTTCATAGTCGACACCAGCTGCGATAGACCAGTTATTGGTGAGATAATAGTCTGCGTGGATCATGGCGCTGATATCGTTGGAACTTTGAGTCGTACCAAAAGCCCGATTGATCGGAGTGTACATGTACTGCACTTCCGGAGTTATGGTAAAATTCGAACCGCTGTAGGTGTAGTAAAGACCATAAATATTACTATTATCGTATACCAGTGAGCTATCTACATAACCATTCTTGGAGAAGCGTAAAGTGCTCACATCATTGACCGTGCCTGTATGCCCTGTATTTCCATCTGCGTAGAGGGAAACTGAGTTTTCCGGGTTGATCGTGTAGGTCAGCAAGCCCGATATTACGTTATAACGATTGGAAAAATATCCGTCATTCCAAGAAACCGATGCAGATAACGGCCCATAGGAATAGTTGATCTGGATGCCGCGACTAAATGACGGTTGAATAGTCCACGGAAATCCGCCCTCTATATTCATGCGGTTATAATCAAGTGTTCCGGTATAACCAATCAGTGTGGGAAGCTGTCCGATGCTAACAGAAAAATTACTCAATGGCGCAATGGTCATATAGGCAGACGGGAGTGCGGTAAAGTCTTGTAAGGCAGTGCTTGCGGAATGGAAGGGTTGCCCAAGGTTCGGAAAATTGTAAGCCCCGGCAGTCAGATAAAACTGTATAAGGCCGGTAGGCTTGCTGATGGATATCAAACCGTTGGTTATCGCGGCACCAAAATTTTTACCGTTGAGGCCTGTGCCAGCAGGGTTGGTCTGTGCAAAACCCATAGCAGAGGCAACACCCTGGACGTCAAGCTCTCCTAGGGGACCGGCATTAAATTTGAGTGGTGGTGGAATGGAGAAACCATCTGCGTATGCTAACCCGGAAAGCCCGGATAGCAAGCTAAATACGAAAGCAATAGATTTTGTTCTTTTTGACATGTTAAGGCCCCTATATTTAATTTTTGAGAAAATGTAGCTTTTTGACTCAATATAAAAATCACCGGCAGAAATGCCAGATATTACGCTAGCACTAAGTATTCATGGTGTGCCGATGACCAGTAACTATTCGGATGGTCCTGGTTTTTCAGCTTCATGAGCGATGTTAGACTTTGTATGTCAATTATGTGACCTTATTTATGTGCTTTATCCTCCTTATAAAATCTCGTAGTGGCAATTTATCAACGGGAATAAATGCCGCGGTACACCCATTTAATAGAGGAAATATCAAGCGCACTTCACAGGAATATTTTTTAATCTACCAACGTCTTTACACATATCCTGACATTCCTTATCCAGGGAGCAACATAGGGAACATATTGGACCGTCATGTGCAGGACAACATGCCATATCTTCTTTTTCATATTCGAAACCACAGCTCACGCAATTGAGTATATCGTGATGTGTACCCGCGTGATAGTGCGGATCTCTCGCAATGTAGTATTTTCCCTTCGTTATGATGGCTATTATCGGCGAAAGCGTGAACGCAAGAAATAAAGCAATAAAAGCACTGAATGACTCACCCCAGGGACCGAATGCTCCAAAGAAGGCAGCCACCGACACAATAGAGGCAATGACCATCGCACCGAAACCTACAGGATTAAAGTTGTAGAGATGGGCTCTCTTGAACTCAATATAAGATGGGCTCAACTTAAGAAGAGGTTTGTTAATCACCAAGTCTGCAACGATGGCTCCAATCCAGGCGACAGCAACGTTTGAATAAAATCCGAGGATGGTACCCAGAACCGAGAACATATTGCCTTCCATCAAGGCGAGGGCTATACCTAAGTTGAGGAAAATGTAGATCACTCGTCCAGGATGGCGATGGGTTAGGCGCGAGAAAAAGTTAGACCACGAAAGTGATCCGGAGTAAGCGTTAGTCACGTTGATTTTGATTTGTGACATAAAGATAAAAATAGCGGCGAGAATCAGTGCTGCTGCCGGGAATGCATATCCAAAACCTGTAATATACATATGAATTGGTTCATTGGCCTTGGCAAGCGGGGTTCCGTGTGTTGCGGCAATAGATGACAGAAAAGAGCCCATAAGCTGCTTCGTGGCACCAAGAACGACCCAACCAGGACCAGCGGCTAGGACGGCAAACCACCATGTCCACTTCTTGGCTGGTTTAATATTCGGCATAAAACGAAGATAATCTGCTTGCTCGCCGATTTGCGCGATAAGTGAAAGGGCAATTCCGGCGGCGCTTCCCCAAAGCAATGGGTCGAACCCTGCGCCGCTAGGAGACATGCCACCGAAATGAATCCACGTAGCGACAGTCTGAGGATCTTTGATCAGTATTGCTGCGATAGGGATAATGAATAGACTGATCCAAATCGGATTTGTCCATTTTTGAACTACTGACAGCGCCGTCATGCCGAATACCACCAAAGGTATAATAATCAGTGAGGAAATAATATAGGATATGGCGATGGGTATACCAAAGAAAAGCGTGAACGCCTGGGACATCACGGATCCCTCAAGCGCGAAGAATATAAAAGTAAACGAGGCATATATCACGGATGTTATCGTTGACCCAAGATACCCGAAGCCTGCACCGCGCGTCAGAAGGTCAACATCAACATTATATTTTGATGAATAGTAGGCTATTGGGATGCCTGTTAGAAATATAATAATCGCAGCCGTCAAAATGCCAAAAAAAGCATTGGTAAAGCCATATTGGATGGCCAGCGAACCACCAATGGCAAGATCTGCCATATAGGCAATACTACCCAGCGCCGCCATCGCGACTCCGTATTCTGACCACTTGCGAAATCCAGAAGGTGCGTAACGTAACGAATAATCTTCAAGAACCGGGTTATTTACAAACCCGCTAAATAGTCGCTTGGCCCTTTTTTCAGCGCCCCTTCTTACTTCTGTAACCATGATCTTTCTCCTTAAATGTCGCTGTTCATCCGGTTGACCACGACTAGCCACAAGACTGGTATATCGGCTCATTGAAATTTATGTATTATGTTTCATCTCATTTCCTTGATTTTTCGCAGGTGTAAAAATGTGATTTATATCCCGCACTTTTACCTATTGCTCGCGTCTATCAGGTGTTACTTTTTCGAGTCGGGCTTCGTAAAGCATGCTCAGGGTGATCTTGCGCACTTCAAGGCGACTAGCATCGATGTGCGATCTCAGGAGTCGCTGCGCTTCACCAATGCGGCCGCGATGGATTTGTTCGAGAATCGCGGCATGTTCTTCATAGGTCGCAGAGACTCTTTCTGGCTTGGTGAAGTCCAGTCGGCGAATAATGCGCAACCGTTCCATGACGTCGTGATGAATACGCCATATTTCTGGATTCCCCCCTGACGCCACCAACCCGGCATGGAAATCCTCATCCAGCATCCAGACGGCCTTCGCATTGCTTTCCCGCAAATCCGGCGGACAACACCAGGTCTGCATTAAAGCTCCGATACTTGACACCTTGTTCTTACGCGACAGGCGCTGTAGGGAAGATTCTTCCAGAAGGATTCGCACTTCGTAGATTTGATCGAATTTCTCGAAGTCCAGTGGTCGTACCTGCCAACCCATTCGAGGCACGACGCTTACGTATCCTTCACGCTGTAGGCGGAAGAGTGCTTCGCGTACCGGAGTGCGACTCACCTCCATGCGTGCGGCAATCTCGTTTTCGCTGAAATCGTCGCCCGGCAGCAGGCGGAAATTGAACAGATCCTCTTTTAACCGTCGGTAGGTGTCCTCCGCACGGTTCAGCGGGACCAGTGCGTCGCTTTCTGTGGCGTAGTTATGCATAGCGTCATTACTCCTCAGTATCGATAACCAGTAGTGGCATACCATGGCTCACCAGATCTCCCGTCTTGTACTGCAGACGGGTAATCTTTCCGGCACAAGGCGCACTGATAGTGAATTCCATCTTCATGGCTTCCAGAATTACCAGCGGTTCGCCAGACTGAATCGATTGCCCTGGCTCTACCAGAAATTTCCAGACACTACTGGTCATATCCGCACAAACCGTGATTTCATGTTCTTGGAGGCCCATGTCTTGTTCCATAGACGCCAGCACCACTGCCTCGGGGCTACGTTCTTCCTCCGACCACAGAGTGATTTCCTGTGCGAAGGCATCGTCCTGACGTGACCGGAAGGCGGCGATGGCCTCTGCGTTTTCTTCCAGGAATCGTTCATACTCACCCAGGTCGAAGACCGTCTCCTCCATGCGGATCTCATGGCGACCGTAGCGAAACGCATCCCGAAGTTGTGTCAGGGTTTCCTCGCTGACCGGATAGAAGCGAACCTGATCAAAGAAGCGCAACAACCAGGGCTTGCCATTCATGAATTGCGGGTTCCGCAGGTAAGTGTTCCAGATGGGTAGAGTACGACCGACGAGTTGGTATCCGCCGGGAGAGTCCATACCGTAGATACACATATACACCCCGCCGATACCGACAGTGCCCTCGGCGGTAAAAG
>NZ_JABBDR010000298.1 GCF_018854495.1 Acidithiobacillus ferruginosus | reverse complement strand
GAACTGGCGACCCACCAGACGCACTTCCGCCGCCTTGGTCATCGCGTCTGCCGCCTCAATCGCCGGCACCAGGCCGCGCGTCTCGATCATACCCAGTGCCACTCCGCTTACGTTTGCCATGTCAACTACTCCTTTTGGGGTTAAAAAAACGTTTAATTCCCTGTCTGTCCAGCGCTGGGGCCCCAATGATCAATAATCCCGGCGATGGTCAGGTCAGTCAGTATCTGGTAATCTCCCGCAGCGTAACGTGCTGCCGAACCGCTCACGGCAATCACCCATTTGCCTGGCGGCACACCTACCGGGTCGGCGGCCACGCTGATCCGACCTTTTGCATCGGTGAGTACCCGGAGCGATGCATTCTGCAGCCCGGGTATTCGCCGGGTGGCCACGAGATCAGAGACGACGCGCATAATGTCCATATCGGATAGCCTAATCTTCCGACCAGTGGTCGATGATGCCGACGATGGTAAGATCGCTCGGAAAGTCTTTACTGCCCGCCGCTTCGCGCGCTGCGGATGAACCCACGCAAATCACCCAGTCGCCAGTGACACACCCCACCGCATCCACGGCGATGCTTCTTGCACCACCTTTTTCCTTTACCACCAGCAGTGGGCGGTGCCCCATTTCCTTGATCCGGTTGGTCGAAACCAGGGTTTTTTCCACCTGACAAATCTTCATCGTGCGCTCCGCAATGCTGAGGCGCCATTCGCCTCGACCGGTTCGATCGGGCTGCCCGAGGGCTTGTCCTGCACGGTCATGCCGCATACCAGCAAACCCTGCCGATGCAATTCCGCATAGCGCGCCTCGATCGCGGCTTTGACCCGCTGACAGCGTTCTACAGTGCGTTCGCGACTGCCAGGCACGCGACGGTCATAGCGGAAATGAATCGCCACTGGCACGGGTAATCCGTGCAGGACATTAAGCTTGCTGAAAATCTGGAGGCCCACGTCCAGATCCGGCCCTCCTTCTTCCACTGTGTGCGAGTAAACGAAATACGCCAGGTTGCGTACCTGGAATTCCTCAAATCCATCCCCCAGGCTGATGAATCGCTCGTTATGGCCAATGTCCGGGTAGCGCCCACCCCAGTTGCCGCACACATACTCAATCTGCGACAGGTTGTTGATCAGTAGCGTGGCAATGAGTCGGCGCATACCCTCGTGTGGCTCGCCGTTGCCCTTGCCCCATCCGTTCGTAGCGCTGGCGGCTTGAATCGCCTGATACACCTTGAGTCGTGCACCGCTGGCGTCATCGTTAACCGTTTCTTTATATAACGTCAGATTGCTGACCCAGCGATATAAACTCATTTCGCCATCCGCGTCGGGCACATGCACTTTGATGCCATCGGTATCCGTATCGATACCAATCAGCAAGGTGTCCACCGAGGCACCGCAACAAAAACTGTTTTCGATGGCCTGACGAAATTCACGCAACCGCCCCAGACCTGCTTCTGCTGCATCCCTCTCGTTGCTGTGATGGGCAGCACAACCCTCGTGGGCGGGGTCGGAACTGCTCCAGTGGTACACCACTATTTTTAGGTAGCGCGTACCCGCATCCGCAGTCACCGGCTGGCCTTCGCGATAGCGCATCAGTTCGGTCTCGATCCAGCGTTTGACGTTGGCTTCCACGTCGAACATGGCACCGGCGTAAGCCTTGCGGCTGCGCACCGCGTCATCAGGCAGGCGCAGTATGTAGCGCACCAGGCCCTTCAGACGCCCGTCCGAGCACGGCGTGATATCCACTGCATGGTAGCCACAGTCGAGCAAGAACGAAGTCACCTCATCTGAATTCTGCGGCACGGCCTGTGTCTGCTCCGCGATCAGGCGAATGGTGTGCATAACGCACGCTCCGTACAGCGTGCGCATATCCAGATTGGCTATCCATGCGTCCTCCAGAATGCCAGAGGGCAACTCGAAGCCAAGATCTGCGCGGGCAACGCGCTGTGCGCGTTCGAGAAAATCGGCCTCATGCTGCTGGGCGGCAAGGTGCTTCAGCGCCGGAATGATGGCTGCGAAGCGCCCTTTCACCGCCTGTTCGTGGGCCAGCAGGCGGCGGTTCTCCAACTCATTGGAAAGGGGGTGCCGACAAGGCCGTGCCGGGTCTGTCGCGCAGGCCGGGTTGGGTGCACTCTTCTGGCTGGGCACAAGGTCGCGCGCTGCAAATACCGGTTGCTGCGGTCGCGCTTGCAGCGTTCTGGCCGGCGTGCCCAGACCGTAAGATGGTCGGTTTGCTCCTGGCTGAGGGCTCACATGCCGCCCGGGACGGTTTCTCGTATTCATCGCAATCTCTGGTCCGTGCTGCGTGGGTGGGCGTACACTCGGTGTCACATCAACCTCGTGCACCGCCGGAATAGGTGATAGAAGAGCCTTTGGCATCGTTGCCGCTGCTGCCGGTCACTCGGCTGATGGGCAACGCCGGCCGCTCACGGTCTTTCATCTGGGAAGCCCCAAGCACCGTACCGCGTTGATCTCCGCGCAAGGTCGGGTTGCGGCGCGTAGAGGTGCCTTCTGTGCCGGTAATGCTTTCATTGCGTCTCCATGCCGCCCCCGTGATGGCAAAACCGCCCTCTCGCCCGTCTCCGGTGAGGCGACTGCGCGGCACTTCCGTTGCGGTGGTCGCTGGCACGGCACCGTAGGCCTCGTCGCGATAACGGAACTCAGGTGTGCCGGAAACCAGACCAGCCGCCAGATTCACCGGACCGGTAATGCGTCCCACCGCACCATAGGCGGTACCGGTAACGCGGCTGAGCGGTCTCTCCTGCGCGTTGCGCGCGGGGGTCGTGACGCTAAAATTTCCGCGGACTGCTGCCACCTCCGGGACAGCGACTGCCGTATGCGGTGCATCGGCCGGGCCACGGGTGAGTGGATGCATCCGCGTCCCATCCCCACTCTTCTGCAGTGCCCGCTGATTAGTGCTCGCATAAGGGGTGCCACTCAAAACCTGCCCTTCACCACGAGCGGAGCCGGTCACCTTGCTGTCCGGTCCCAGACGGATACCGGTCGTCATTGCATCGGCGACGCCACTTTGGCTCGCCATCAGAGCCCGTGCTGTGGCGTGGTGGTCCGGGGCGCAAAATGCTGCGTACTGATCGGGACCCGCATATTCCGTGCCCGTTACAGGCTGGCAACTGCCGTATTCATCCCCGGTGACCTTGGAGCTGCGTTCCACCGACGTACCGGATACCGGCTGCTCGTGCCAGGTGCGCATCACGCCGACTTTTTCCGGTACAGAAACGGGCTTGCGGTTACAGGCCTGATACTGCGCCAGTCCGGCAGATTCTGTGCCCGTCACACTGGCGCACACTCCATGTTCCGTACCCGTTACGCGGTTTCCAGGGGTGGTCTCCGTACCCGTCAAAACATGTTCGCGCAGCGTACTCATCACGCTCACCTTGTGTGGAGCGCTCCCGCCGTCGCGACACAGGCTGCCAAACGACTCCGGCTGGTAATATTGGCTGCCGGTAAGCTTGCGGCAGGATCCGGGCTCATCCCCGGTCACTCTGGCGCTGCGCCCGACTTCGGTTCCGCTCACGCGCTGACCAGCCTCTGTGGCGGCCACGCTGACCTTGGCCGGCGTCAACACTGGCCGGGTTGCGCAAAAGGATTCAAATTTGTCGGCACTGAGATATTCGGTGCCGGTCACGGCCTTACAGGTGCCATGTTCATCTCCGGTGACCTTCACGTTGTGTCCAAGCTCGACGCCACTCACACGCTGGCCTCGAGTGGTCCGGCCTACGCCAACCTTAGCCGGGGCCGGCTCCGGGATAGCGGTGCACAATGCGCTGTATTGCTCGGTGCCGATATATTCAGTGCCGGTGATGGCCCGGCAACTACCCGGTTCGGCGCCCGTGACCCTGGCGCCACGCTCCACCTGGGTGCCGGTCACGGATGTGCCACTCAGGGTAGTCCCTTGCTCCACTTTGGCAGGTGCTGCAGGCTTCTGACGGGTCCGGCCGCTGGGTCGATACGCGGACTGGTCACCGCGTCCTTGTTTACACATGGCTTCACGGCGTGCCTGGGCCGCGTCGCGCCCACTCAATCCTGCCATAGTGCTGGACTGAGCGCTGTTGTGCGATGTACGAGAAACACGGCTACAAGATGTCTCCACCACCACCTTTCCTTGAGTGGAAAGTGCGCGGCGACGCTCTTGGCAGAGTTTGCGCACCGCAGAGGCGCTGGGCCCGGCCACTGCTGCAGGGTCTTCGTCTACCAGCGCGCATACCGCTTCGAGCAACTGTTCCCGCTCAGCGATTTCACTTGCAGCCTTACCTTTGCAGCCACAGCCATTCGGGGAGTTTAAGCCTTGCGCGGCAGCCGCCGCTTCTACAGGCGCGGCGGTGACAGTCGGTATATCCGAGGCAATTACACGAATTCCCGTGTGCGTCGTAGAGTTGGCCTGCGCAAGCCCTATGGCTCCACCCTGCGACAATGCCTCACGGCGCGCACGCGAAAGCGACTTGCCGGTAGCCCCTGCCGCCTCCATGGCGGCCATATTGCCCGCTGTCCGCGCCGGTGCGGACGGTTTTGCTCCCAGCGCGGCGGCACCGTTGTGTGACAGCGCCCGCCGCCGCTCCAATGCAGCGGCACGTGTAGAGCGCGGAGATGCCATATTGTTTGCCATAGAGTCGCTCATGCCATGATCCTTCCGTATCCATCAAACCCCTGCGCGGGCCATCCGCTGGATAGCTCCGCACTTATCTTGCTTATCGCCCGCGGAATACCACAAAGGCGCTGCCCTGGCTTTGCGAGTAGTTGTCATACCCGATCAGGCGCACGTGATGGTCGGGGTGGGCGCGATGGCATGCCTCCAGTTCAGCAATAACGGTGTCCACTGACTGCTCGCCGAACATGGGTAGCTTCCACATATACCAGTAGTATGTTGATGCGCGCTCAGGCTCTACATGCTCGATGCCGGGGTTCCAGCCCTGGTTCACGAGATAGGCGATCTGACGACGCATTTTTTCTGGCCCCATTGCCGGCAAATAAGAGAATGTTTCGTACTTGGGTGTCGAGTTGTAGTCTTGAATGTCAGCCATTTTCTATTCCTTTCTTTGGCGCGCGGAGCAAGCCGTCAAGCTACACGCCGCGCGGGTTTTCGTTTGTGCCTTTGCGATTACTGTCACAGAATCAGCGATTCACCACGTCCAATTTGTCTACGGTATCGAATTCAAACTTGATCTCTTTCCAGGTTTCCAGAGCAATTTTCAACTCTGGACTGTCTTTCGCGGCGTTGGTGAGGATGTCCTTGCCCTCGCGCTCGAGATCGCGACCTTCATTGCGCGCTTCCACACACGCCTCCAGCGCGACGCGATTGGCAGCTGCTCCGGCAGCGTTGCCCCATGGGTGCCCCAGCGTACCGCCACCAAACTGGAATACCGCATCGTCGCCGAAGATCGCTAACAGCGACGGCATGTGCCAGACGTGGATACCGCCAGAGGCTACGGCGAACACGCCTGGCATGGATCCCCAGTCTTGGTCGAAGAAGATGCCGCGACTACGATCCTCAGGGACGAACGATTCGCGCAGCAGGTCGACCCATCCTTGAGTGGAAGCACGGTCACCTTCCAGTTTGCCAACAACCGTGCCGGTGTGCAGATGATCACCACCCGACAGGCGGAGCGCCTTGACCAGTACGCGGAAGTGAATGCCGTGGTGCGGATTACGGTCCACCACTGCATGCATGGCACGGTGAATGTGTAGCAGGGTACCGCTCTTCCGGCACCAACGAGCCAGACCGGTATTGGCACAGAAACCACCCGTAAGGAAGTCGTGCATGATGATGGGCATATTGAGTTCCTTGGCGAACTCTGCCCGCTCATACATTTCCTCGGGCGACGGCGCTGTAACATTTAAATAATGTCCTTTGCGCTCGCCAGTTTCAGCTTCGGCTGTGTGTATCGCATCGGCCACGAACAGAAACCGATCGCGCCAGCGCATGAAGGGCTGCGAGTTGACGTTCTCATCGTCCTTGGTGAAATCCAGGCCACCGCGCAGACACTCGTAGACTGCACGACCATAATTCTTGGCAGATAGACCAAGCTTGGGCTTGATGGTGCAGCCGAGCATTGGTCGGCCATATTTATTCATCTTGTCGCGCTCGACCTGGATGCCGTGGGGCGGTCCGTTGCAGGTTTTGACGTAGGCGAGTGGGAAGCGTACATCTTCCAGGCGTAGTGCACGCACAGCCTTGAAGCCGAACACATTACCCACCAAAGAGGTGAATACGTTAACCACGGACCCTTCTTCGAACAAATCTATGGGATAGGCGATAAATGCGTAAAAGCTGGAGTCATCGCCTGGCACGTCTTCGATGCGATAAGAACGGCCCTTGTAGTAATCCATGTCAGTCAGCAAATCGGTCCACACCGTGGTCCAGGTGCCGGTAGAAGACTCGGCGGCTACCGCGGCGGCGGCTTCTTCACGATCCACCCCTGGTTGCGGCGTAATTTTGAAACAGGCTAAGATATCAGAGTCCAAAGGCACGTACTCGGGGGCCCAATAGGTCTGCCGGTATTCCTTTACTCCGGCCTCATACTTTTTTACGGCCATGCTTGCTCTCCTTGTGTCATGGTAGACGACGGTGATTGGAGCCACCTGCTAGGTTCCAATGCTTGAGTGGTATTGTGGACGATCTGCCCATTTATAAAAGTAAAATATATTTACTATTATAATTTACTATGGTTTACTGTTAGCATGTCTATCCGTCATGCAACCTTGCACCAACTCAAGATCTTCGCTGCCGTAGCTCGGCACATGAGCTTCGCCCGTGCCGCTGAAGAGCTACATTTGACGCCACCCGCTCTGTCTATTCAGGTCAGGCAACTCGCCGAGGCAGTCGGCCAGCCGCTTTTTGATCAAATTGGCAAGAAAATCTACCTGACTGCGGCGGGGGAAGCACTGACGTCGGCTTGCCACGATGTGCTGGATCGACTGGAATATTTCACTCAAGAGATAGCCGCCCTCCAGGGACTGGAGAAGGGCAGCTTGAAGGTCGCCACGCTCTCTACCGCTAAATATTTTATCCCACGTATGATGGGAGGGTTCTGTACGGAGCATCCTGGTGTTGTTACTGCTTTGTTTATTGGTAATCGGGAGGTACTGCTGGAGCGGCTCGCGCGTAATCAGGACGACCTCTACATCCTGGGTCAGCCGCCGGAACACATAAATGTCGTCGCGGAAACTTTCGCCGATAATCCCCTGGTGGTAGTGTCCCGATCGGATCATCCCCTAGCGTCGGAAAAAGACCTCGAGCCATCACGTCTGCGGGACGCACCATTTATTTTGCGTGAGCCCGGTTCCGGAACACGTCTGGCCGCAGAGAAGTTTTTCGAGCAACACGGCGTTGTTCTCAGAACACGTATGGAATTTGGAAGTAATGAGGCTGTCAAGCAATCTGTGGCTGGCGGTTTAGGTATTGCCGTGCTGTCTGCCAGTACGATACATGCGGAACTCGCCAGCGGAGAACTGACGATTCTCGACGTGCGTGGTTTTCCTCTAGAGCGCAAGTGGTATGCGGTTTATCCGGCGGGAAAACTGCTTTCTCCAATCGTCAGGGCCTTTATGAAGTACCTGTTTGTGGCATCGGCACATGGTCAAAATGAACCTAATTTGGGCAAATAACTGCCTGAATAAGCACTAATAGATCGTAAAATTGGACACCCCAGCGCTTCCGGTGTAGCAGATGGTGCAAGATGCCGTCCGGTGCGTTCGTCTAAATGGATCAAGCATTTTAAAACTATATATGGGTTTATATCAGGAGCATGTAAAAACCGAACAAAATGGAACTTCCTACCACAAATCGACGACTTTAAATCGCTACTCTAGCTGAAATACTGTTTATTTAGTTCGATTTCTGTGAGGCTATAGCCCTGTTACCCATGATGGAGGTAGGGCTATGGCGAGGACAAAAGCGCAATTATCAGCGGGTGTGCGTTTGGCGGATTACCTGACCGTAGGCTATCTGGCCATGCGTTGTCCAGTGTGTTATCCCCCCTGTCGCTTTGAGTCTAAGCCAATTCATCCAGAATTTGGACGACCACTCCCGCTAGCATCTTGGTGGTTTGGATATAACGTCTGCCGGTCAGTGACAGTGACCGACCCAACAACGATCTATACCCTCACGTTGGGGTGACGCAGCGCGTCTACCCGGTAGACGATCGAGGGTATCTGATGAAACTGTACATCGCCGAGAAGCCCAGCCTGGGCAAGGGTATCGCCGAGTATCTTCCCGGCGGGAAGAGCAAAGGCAATGGATTCATCCAGTGCGGGTCCGACACAGTCGTGACCTGGTGTTTCGGCCATATATTCGAGCAGGAAGAGCCGGACTTTTACACGCCTGATGATGTTCCCACCACGCCAAAGGGCAAGAAGAAATGGCGCCTTGAGGAACTGCCCATCTTTCCGGAGCAATGGAAAAAGCGGGCGAAGGATGATGCCAAGGCCCAGATCAAGGTGATCCGGGACCTGCTTAAGAAAGCCTCGTCCGTAGTCAATGCTGGCGACCCGGACCGAGAGGGCCAACTGCTGGTGGATGAGGTCCTGGAGGAACTCCGCTGGAAAGGGCCTACGCAACGCATCTGGCTGGCCGCCCTCGATGAGCAGTCCGTGCGCAAGGCGTTGGCCAGTCTGAAGGACAACCGGGACTACCAGAATCTCAGCAATTCTGCCGAGGCCCGCGCCCGCGCGGACTGGCTCATGGGCATGAATCTCACCCGCGCATTCACGCTGCGCAACAGCGGCGCCGGGGTCGTCTCCGTGGGCCGGGTGCAGACGCCGACCTTGGCTCTGGTCGTGGCCCGTGATGAGAAGATCGAGCACTTCAAACCCAAAGATTACTACGTTCCTCGGATAAACACCGGATTCTGGGCCGCCTGGGAGTTGAGGGAGGATTTCGAGGGCGTCGATACCGAAGGCTACCTCACCGACCGGAAAGCCGCTGACCGACTGGCAACCCAGGCCAAGGCAGGCGGCAAGGCCACGGTGAAGGATTTCACCAGCGCCGAAAAGCAGCAACAGGCACCATTAGGCTTCTCCCTTGCGGAGTTGCAAAAGGTCTGCTCCGCCAAGCTCGGCATGTCGGCACAAAATGTCCTTGATGCGGCCCAGGCGCTGTACGAGGAGCACAAGGCGGCGACCTATCCCCGGACCGATTGCCGCTATCTTCCGGAAGAACAGAATGGGGATGCCGGACAGATACTGTCCGGCTTGGCAAAAGCTGGATTTGCGGATCTGGTGAAAGCCGCCGATTCCAACCGGAAGTCGGCCATCTGGAATACGGGCAAGGTGACAGCGCACCACGCCATCATTCCGACCGGCTCTATGCAGGGCTCTATGAGCCCCACAGTGGCCAAAGTCTACGAGATCATCGTCCGCTCCTATCTCGCGCAGTTCTATCCGCCCTATGTGTACCGGGCGATCAAGGCCCTACTGACTTGCACCGGCGAGGACTGGAAGGCGACTGCCAACATCCCGGTCTCCGCAGGCTGGAAAGCCGTGTATGGGATGACCGATGACGATAATGATGACACCCCCGCCCAGCCGATCCCGGCGCTCAAAAAGGGACAGGTCCTGGCGGTTCAGGATGCAGATGTCCAGGCAAAACAGACCAAGCCGCCGGCACGATTTACGGATGGGTCGCTCATTGAGGCCATGAGCAACATCCACAAGGTGGTTGAGGATGAGGCCGCCAAGGCCAAACTCAAGGAAACCTCTGGCCTGGGGACTGAGGCCACCAGGGCCAGCATCATCGAAACACTGCTCACCCGGGGATTCCTGGAGCGCAAAGGCAAGCAGATTCTCTCCACCCAGGCAGGGCGGGCGCTGGTTCACGCGCTACCCAAAGACCTGACCGATCCCGTCCTGACGGCGCGATGGGAGGACGCACTATCGTCCGTGTCCGAAGGGCGCCTGACGTTACAGCAATTCGAGGAAGCCCAGCGCAAATTCGTCTCGCGCATGATCGAAGCAGCCAAGGCGGCGACCATTGCCGTTGGGCAAGCACGGTCCGCCACGAGCGCGCGGGGTAAGGCGTCTACCGGAAAAATGCGCGGGGGCACTGCGAAAGCAGGCCCGTCCTGTCCGGACTGCAAAAAACCGACCACCACCCTGAAGACCAAGAAAGGCGGCGCCTTTTTCAAGTGCGAGGGCTGCCAGTCCTGCTGGTGGCCGGACAAGCAGGATGCCAAGAAGCTCGGGACGAAGTGGGGGGCTAGAAAAGAATGAGTACGTTAGAAGAGAAGACTGGATTTCTCACACACAGCAGGATCGAGGGGAAGAGTGTTCCTGATTTCACAGGCAAAGCAAAAATCGACGGACAGGTGTATTTGTTGTCCGGTCGGAAATATGTCGGCGAGGATGGCCGTGAATACATTTTCATCCGACTCAGAGATATTTTTGGTGGCCCGGTCAGAAATTCCCGGAAGTCACACATTCAACCACCCGCTCTCGATGATGATGATGACTACTGATATAAAATCGTCTTTCCGAAAAAACGACATCGCCTAATCGTCTACCGGGTAGACGATCCGCGCTTTTCCTCCCGCAGGACATGTGGTCGCGTTATCCCCGCAGCTCCACCGCCTTGTGGACGGTTCCCCTTGCAGGGGACCAGCCGGGCCACGCCCCGGCTTGCCGACCACAACCCAGCCTGCCGCCGGGGGTCCGGTTGGACCCCGCTTCGTTGTCTGGGCTTCTGGCCGTGGATTTCGGGGGTAACGCTTCAAGGTAATCGTCTACCCGGTAGACGGTCGCCCTATTATCGGCTAATAAAATTATCTTCCCGGAAAACACTGCCCAAAAGAATCGTCTACCGGGTAGACGAAAACGCCCAAAAAAGCGTCTACCGAAAGAAAAGCGGAACGCAAGATAAAGAAGGGGTAATGTGGGCGTTTTCCGGGTAGACGGAACCGTTTTCCGGGAAAACGTGGCCGCTGCGCCCGTCTACCCGGTAGACGATCGCGCGCCCCGCCGCCCTGGCCCACCCTAAAACAACTGAAGCGCACAATGCGTGGAACGATGCTTGTCACGAAGATCTCTTCGCTCGATCTCTGTTGCAGCAGTCCTGGTTGTCGTGCGGTGATGGCACACTGGAGCTATCCAAGCTCAGAAAACGGTCGGTACTGGCGAGCATAGTCTAATAGTCGGTGGCTTTACCGATATGGTTGGCCATCATCGGCCCTGAGGGCCCGGTTTTGCCGTAAGTTCAATCCCCAGGACCTTCATGACTGCTAGCGTGGTCTTGAGCGTCGGATTGCCACGCCCGCTGAATGAGCGGTACAACTGTTCACGCGAAAGACCAGTTTCCCCAGCGATCTGAGCCATTCCCTTGGCGCGGGCCACGACGCCCAGCGCGTGCGCAATGTAGCCGGCGTCTGCAGATTCAAACGCATCGGCCATGAAGGCTGCGATGGCCGCGTCTGATGTCAGCCCTTCGGCAGGGTCAAAAGTAGACAATTTTTCACTCATGGTCATTCACTCCATTCAATAGAACGGGCTTTGCGCGAAAAAAGGGAACAACGAAAGGAGGCTGAGCCGACAATCATCGACCTTGCGAAACATTTGGCAAGCCGAGCATCTTGATATGGATACTGCGCGAAAGCGTCTGCCCGGTAGACGATTTACTCCAGGCTGATCACCAGCCGCTTCCCCAAAGCGGCGGCGGCGCGTTCAAGCTGTTTGATGGTGGGGTTTCCAGGACGGGTAAGGCGCTGTGCAGCTGGCCAACTCGTGCCCATGGCGCGGGCCAGTTCTGACAGCGGGCGGCCGTGGCGGGCGAAGTCTATCAGCACCGCTGCCTGCACGCCGACATCGGGATAGGCCACTGGGCGACCGTCAGCCGGGGAAGGAATCGGAATGTCCTCACCGCGCTCCAGGCGCACAGCCAGCACGCCTGTGAGCACCTCAGCGGCATTGAAGGACGCCTGCTCCTCATCATCACCTTCGGTGAAGGCTTCCTCTACATCCACGAACTGCACCAAAAAACCGCCATCCGATTGGGGCTCCAGGGTATAAGGGTAGGCGATGTTCATGTCAGCTTGACTCCGCTTTGCCGCTCGATGGTGGCGATCAGTCCACGCCCGAGATCGTGGTGCCCATGCACTGGCACCGGAACACTGCGCGGATGTCCATCCCTGGCAAGGATGTGGTGGCTACCCTGTATACGGACGACCTGAAAACCCGCCTGTTCCAGCCGCTTAATGACATCCTTGCCGTTCACGCGCTCATGATGTATCACAAAAGATATAGTTGCAAGTCTCTGTTCCCTACGCTTTCCGCCACTTGGCGTCCATCAGTAGCACCATATCCGGAGAAATCCTGCCCCGCCCCTGATCTATACCTGCTCATGCAGAGCAAATACGTAAACGTTTCCGTCTACCCGGTAGACGATTCCTGTGGCCGCCTCGCAGGCGGCAGTCGTGCATGTGTGCTGGCTTTGGCGGCAATTTTCGGCGCTGCTGTCGGCTGGCTCGCCTGGCCTCACGCCATCTGGCTTGCGCCACTGGCCTTGCTGCTTCTGCCAGTTTTGAACAAGCGGCACTGGTTGGCGCCATTTGCCCTGATGTTCGGTTACCATCTGGCGACAACCTACGGCCTCATCAAAGGCACGTCGGTATTCTTCCTACACTCCGGGCTATTTCTCGGTATTGGGTTCTGGTCGCTGTCATCACTGGCTTTTGCCCTGCCTTATCTGGCGTACCCGTACATTGCTCTGTATTTCCGTGGCGGCGGCCTTGCAGGTGGCAGCCTTGCAGGCGGCGGTTTTGGCGCGGTCACGGCCACTATCATTACCTCTGCTGTCTCGACGATTCTGCCACCCCTGGGAATCATCGGCTGGACTTCCCCCTGGCTCGGCGCCGTCGCCGCAGGCCCGACCGGCATCCTGCTGACCATTCTCGGGATCTTCGCCCTGGGCTGCTGGGAGCAGAAAAATCAGGATATCCCAGTGCGTTTACTGATGGCCGGAATCGTCGTCTTCAATGTCTGGCTTCTGGGTTTTGCCTTCCCTGACCTGGCCGAGCGGGTGCCAGCACTGGATGACATGATGGGTCGCCCGCTGCCCACAGCGCCTGCTGGCTGGGTGGGCATCAATACCCACCTGGGCCGTCTGCGTTCCAATCTTTCCTATATCGATGCGTCCATGGAACTGGCTCCGAAGGTCTTGGCGGATCTGCGCTCTGGCGACAAGGTGGTGTTACTCCCCGAAACCGTGGCAGGGCCATGGCTGCCGGGCACACGGGCCATTTGGCGTCCGGTCATCTGCTGGACGGCGCGACATCCAGAACAAATCGTGCTGCTCGGGGCCGACGTACCCCACGGGCGGACCTTGCGCCCTGCGAAGGGTTATCTGGATGCCCTGGTGAAGATCCAGGATGGCCGCCAGACGGTACTCCCGGATCATATCCCTGTGCCTTTCTCTATGTGGCACCCGTGGCGCCCCCAGGGCAGTTTCCGGATGGCCCCGTTTTCCCGAAAACCGGAAACCACGGAGATTGACGGCAAAAAGGCCGGCTATCTCATCTGCTATGAGCAATTGCTGATGTGGCCCGCCCTCGATCTATACCCGCATGGGATACAAGTCCTGCTGGCTCCGGCCAATGACTGGTGGGCGCGGGGGACCGACATCCCGGCCATCCAGAGGGCATCGGCAAAAGCCTGGGCTGCGTTTTTTGGGGTGCCGGTGTTGTTTGCGGTGAATCGATGACGGGGGAACAGATGAAGAAGTCCGATCAGATGAAAGCCGTGGCTTTTGATCCCTGCGATCCATTGCGTGCCTGGAAGTCCGTTCTGGATTCCCTGGATGACAAGCGTCGTGAACGACTCAAGGATCTGCTCAAGACGCACCTGTCCCGTCCCCTCACCGCGCAACAGCGGATTGCCAAATGGGAAAAGGTGCTCTCTGCGGATTATTCGCGGATTCCGGCTGAACAGCGCATAGGCATCCTGGAAGACTCGCTGGAAGAGGCGATCACTGTCCTGAAGGAGCGGGTGCGTGAGCAATCCTCTTCGACAAGTCATCGCTCGGCTTGACCAGAGGTTAATCGCCTTCTTCGAGCGGCCCGTGCCGTACAAGGCCGCTAAAGCCTTGCTATGGGGTGCCACCCAGTTCGAGTGGCTATTCTTCTTCCCCTTTCGGCTATTCACGGCGCCTGCGCGTTTCTTTCTGGACCGGCGCGCCAAAGCGCATGGCGGAAAAAGCCGATGAATATAACTCAACCTGCCTTGAGCAGAAAATTCACATGCACGGCGTCGTATGGAAACACAAAGCCATTGTCCTGCCGTTCGATGAGTCCTGCGTCCAGCAACGCATGGACATCCAGATGCACGGACTTTACGTCGCGCCCGACCCGCCGAGCGATCTCGCGTAGCGCCAAGGGGCCCGCAGCCGTCATGACCCTCAGAATCTCCCATCGCTTGCCAGTCAGGATTTTCCATAGGAGTTCCGGCGATTCAAAGCTGATATGCGGCTGTGAATATTCCAACCTTTCCATCACCTGCACGGCATCGTCCAGGGTGTCCCGCAGGGATCGGATATCAATCGTCAGCGTGCTCATCACTCCACCTCCTTATCTCTTCAAAGAAGTCGGTCATCAGTTGACGGGGGCTGGAGAAGCGATACGTCTCCTCCCGATCATTTATATGGCGATGATCGCCTTTTCCGGCCTCATTGTCGTATCGCAGCACACATTCCCCACGAACCACGTAGGCAAGCCGGTATTTGTACGAGTGCATGCTGCCGGATATCGGTGCAGGAACACGCCAAACCACGATCTCCGCAAAAGCCGTCTCCGAGAGGATTACCCGCCGTTGAAACAGTTTTTCCGCCTTCATGGACGAAGCATAGTCGCCTGCCTGGTTGTTGGCAAATACACCAACGCAAATCTTCCGGAGGGACATTGGGTTGAACGCACGCCTCATCACCATCGCTAAATGCGGATTCTGGTGGATGTTCTGGATCTGGACCGGGCTGATCACCCTGGTCGCGGGTGTTGGTCTTTGGATGCAGTACCAGCATCTGGTCTTCAACGACTCGACCTGCGAGCCGGTGGGCCTCTACCAGCTGCGCAGTTCTCCTTATCCATTGCACAACGGAGAACTCGTCGAGGTCGAGATTCCTGGCCCCGCTCATCACGCCGCCGTCGCGGAGGGCCTAAAATACCATTGGTTTCCTCCTGGACAGCCGTGGATCAAAGAGATCGCCGCCGTTCCCGGGCAGACGGTGACGCTGGCTAGATCCGGGGTCCGGGTGGAGGGGCACACTCTGCCGAACTCCCGGGTTGATCGCTGGACGCCCGGCCACCATCACCGGATTGTCCATTACTCTTTCGGCACCTATCACCTGAAGCATGGGCAGGTCTGGCTCTACGCTCCAGGGAACTATGCCTTCGATTCCAGCTATTATGGTCCAGTCCCTGAATCCCACATCCTGCAACGGGCAGTTCCCTGGTGGACGATTCCCGGAAGTCAGTTCTGGCTTCGGAAGGGAGACTGACCCAGGGTCGTCCTCGTAAATCGTCTACCCGGTAGACGATCTGGCCCGGCGCTGATCTATACCCATTCGTGAAAGGGTCAAGCCGGGAAAAGCATGCTGACACCATCTCTCTTTAACGGTATGTCCTATGCGGGGGAATCGACGGTTATCCCGCTAAAGATGCACCTGTACATCCAGGCTCTGGCCTTCGTTCAGGGGATGACGCTGCGGGCCGTCCATGAGGACTGCGCTTCCCGGTTTCTGGCCGAAAAAGCGTGGGAGAAAGGACTTCGATGGCGGGATGGGCACCGCCCGGCCTTGGCCGACCCGGAATGGGTGGAAGTGAACGTGCGGATTCCCTGCGGTCTGGCGGACAACCTGGTAGAGGTCAGCCGCCGGAACGGAGTTGGCCTGCCCGATGTGCTCTATACGATGTTGTATTGGTATTCCTGGGTTCTGTACCCGCCACTGCATGAGCAGGAGCGGCGGAAAACGAAGTTTCGCGCTAGCAAAGCGCGAGAAGAGAGGTAGAGATGCCACAGATCATTACCGTGACCAATCAGAAGGGCGGGGTAGGAAAGACTGCTCTTGCCGTTCACATTGCGGCTTACGCCAGCATGGCGGCGAAGAAAAAGACATTGCTCGTGGACATGGACGGCCAACGCAACGCCACTTTTATCACTACGGGGGAGCCGAATGGCCGTGGCAAATCGGTATTGGAACTGTGGGACGGGGACACCAGTCTGGAGTTCCAGGATACCCGGTTTGGGGATCTCAAAATCCTGCCAGGCCACCAGCATGTACATCTGGTGGAAAAGCAGGGGTTGAAGGCCGGACAGGAGGCGATGAGCCGTTTGCTGAACATCGATTTTGATGTGGTGGTCATCGACACCCCACCAGCCGCCGGCGTGCAGCAGCTGGCCCCGCTCTATCTGGGCGGGTTGTTGGTGGCGCCCGTGGAGCCCGACCTGTTGGCGTTGCAGGGGCTTACTTCGCTGCTCAAGGTATGGCGGGAGATCGCCTCGCAAGTCGATCTGGGATTGTCCCTGGTCATCAACAAGCGGGTTTTGAACTCCACGAATCAGCAGATGGTTGTGGATGCGATCACCGAGTCGGGTTTTGGTCAGCATGTGCTTCCGGTTCATCTGACGAATCGGCAGATTGTTTCCAACGCCATGAAACAGGGGATGCCCGTCTGGAAGCTGGACCCGAAAGACGCGGCGGCGGCGAAATGGGCCATGGCCTGCAAGATGATTTTGGAAACGGACCGGGTGCCAACAGAAGAAACAGTGAAGGAGGGATAAGATGGCCAAGGTAGATCTTTCAGAGAATCTCTTTGATGAGATGAAGCGCACGCTGGCCGAGATGGCGGGAGATTCCGGCGAGACCGATGCCAAAGCCAATCGTCTACCGGGTAGACGAAATTCGGGGCAGGAAGCGGCCCCGGCGGATGAACAGAATACCGTCGCGGGTGGGACGGTCTACGGCGGAGCCGCTTCGGCGCTCTTTCTGGAGTTGTCGGAGATCGAGCCGGACCCGGAACAGCCGCGCAAGACGTTTGTGGCATCCGGGGCGCAGGATGCCATCGACAATGATCTGGAATTGCTGAAGGAAAGCATCTTGCAGCATGGGGTATTGCAGCCCATTGCAGTACGTCATGTCGCGTCGGGAAGGTATCGGATCATAGCGGGCGAGCGGCGCTGGAGGGCATCGATGGCGGCCCGAGACAGCGGCCAGCCATGTCGTCGCAAGGGCTATGACCTATCCCGGATTCCAGCCGTGATCCTGGAGCCCGACACAGACGCTGACCGGCTGGAAATGCAGTTGGTCGAAAACCTGGCGCGAGCGGATATGACGCCCGTGGATACGGCGAAGGCCGTAAAGCAGCTGATGGATAGTCTGGACCCCAAGCCGAGCCTGGCGGATCTGGGTAAGCGGCTGGGTCGATCCAAGGCATGGGTACATCAGATGCTCTCTCTGGGGAGCGAAGATGCGCAGGCGGTGGCCGAGTATCTAGGTGTGCCACTGGAGTCCATCGGGCAAACGGATATCAGTCGCATGAAAGGATGGATGAAGGACGAGGACAAGCGCATCGTGCTGGACGCCATCCGTGCCAGCCTGCAGGCCGGGGAAACCCTCTCCCGCGTGCTGGTGGATAGAGAGGAAGATCGGTACGAACGAGGTTTGAGCGGAAAACCGCAGGAGGTAGACATGCAGCAGGAAAATGGGGCCGTGATGGGTTCGCACCCTGCAAGGGCTTTTGATACCAATGGGGAAGAAGTGGATGTGTCCACAATCGATATGGACAACGTCGATAGCGATGAGGACATCGAGGATGGGGGCGCCGTGGATGAGAATGGGGTGGTGGTCGGATATCCGGCGGATGAGGCGCAGGAGGATGGCACCCTGCCGGGAGCATTCCAGCCGGGAGCATCCCTGCCGAACCAAGTGACGGTGACGCTCCCTCGCCCTCTGCTGGAGCGGGCCTTTGCAAAGGCGGGGCGCGAATTGCCCGGGACGATGGGAACGGCGGAGATCATTGAGGTGTTGGAGTTGGCGTTAAACTGGTGACCGCGGCCTGAAGGAGTGAACTCTTGTGGTTGTTTTGCGGTCCCATGTGGGCTAAAAGGAGGGTAGTCATGTTTGGATTTGGCGAACACAACGATCACGCAAACGTCCAGCAGGTCACTTGTACCTGTGGAACCAATATGGCCTACCAGGGCGCACACGGCCTGCGTATGGGTGGGCTGACCGGCATGTTGGGGGCGGGCGCTGCTTTCCTGGGCGGGCAGATGGCTACCGACGGCGAAGAAGCCTTTGAGAAAAAGCTGGAAGTCGATATTTACGTCTGCCCCCAGTGCCAGGACGTGCGGTTGAAATACCGCAAAGGGCTGTAAATTGGGTATCAGCAAAATTTTTTATGCACCCCAGTATGGGGTGCGGCGGTCGCCGAAGAAAGTTCAAGCACCGATTCAGGATGCCACGCAACCCGGCAGGCACACACAGGAAATTGAAAAGAACATCGTAAAATCCTGTGGTGGTGCCAAAACGTCCATGGTAGCCGGCACAGGCGGAAGTGGGTTCCATTATCCGCGCGACCTGGCATTACCAGAAGATCCTGTTCCGGAATGCAAGGTGCCCAGTAAGCCGCAGGTCAAAATAGAAGTCCGGAAGTCCCGGAAAATACCAATCCAGATACCAAGCCTGGCCTGAGAAGGAAGAAAATATGCTTTCCATCGAACCACAGGCAGGTCCAGCGCCCATTATCCGGGTCATTAATTCGTCCCGCCGTGAATTGGATGTGGGCGTCTATTACCTGTCCGATCGCAAAATCCTTCGAGCCATTGCTGCGGCTCACCGTCGTGGGGTGGACGTGCGCGTCATTATCGAGGGGAAGCCCTACGGCATGAAGCCGTGGCAGGTGCGCCGAGAGGAGAAGGCCATAGCGGCTACGGGAGCGACGCTGCATCTGGCGCCTTATCGTTTCGAGTCGCACGGCAACCAATACGCTTTTCAGCACAGCAAATACATCTGCAATGGCCATGAATGCGAAATCGGCACCGCCAATTTTGACTGGTCGGCCTTTCATAAAAACAGGGAATACCTCTATGTGACCCGCAATGCCCAAGTGGTGAATGCGGCCAACGCGGTTTTTAATGCCGACTGGAATCACCAGCGGGCACCCGCTTTCGCGCACCAGGTTTTAGTCCTCTCTCCCGGCACGTCCGCCGCGCAACTCCTGCAAGTGATCGACCAGCCCGGCCCCATCGACGTGGAGAGCGAGGAATTGGGGCCATATGCGCCCATTCTGGATGCCCTGGCGGCGAAGGGCCGGGATCTCCGGATGATCCTGCCGGCCAACATCAACAGCGAAGATCAGCGTGATGTGGCTTATCTGCGGGAGCATGGCTGTTGGGTACGTTTGCTGTCGAAAAAGCCCTTGTACATGCACGCCAAGATGATCGCGGGCAAGGCGCTGGCCTTCATCGGTTCCGAGAATTTCACCCAGACCAGCCTGGACGACAACCGGGAAATGGGGTTGTTGTTGGACGGCCGGGATATTGAGGATTTGCAGGCCCAATTCGACCGGGATTGGAATCGGGCCAATTGACACTATTTCTGAATGGATGTTATTGGAAGTCTGTTATTGGAAGTCTTGCGTTGTTTCTATCGTCGCCGCAGCATCGCAGCTGCTGCATTTCGTAGTCCAAGTCTCACAGAGTGATCAGCGCAGCGCATTCAGCATTTTTTCGGCTTCCGGCCAAGGCAGCCGTCGCTTGCCCGACTTCATTCTGTCGAGCGCCTTGAAGGCGTCGTCGACCGTCAGCAACTAGTTTTCGATCATGGCGCACAGCAGTCCGATGGTGCCCATGACGTTGACCTGCTCCTTGTTGGCAACAACCCGCAAATTGGTGTCGCCCGTCAGCAGGGTACAGGCCTCCTGCTTCGCAAGCGCCAGTGCCAAGTAGTCGTTGTGACTGGGCTTGGGACCGTTGTTCGCGGGAAGCAGATGGTTGTGCTGGCCTGGCAACTGCTGGGCATACGCCACGAAGTCGCCGCTGACCTCCATGATCTGCAAGCCCAGGTCTTCAAGGCCCGGACTGCCTGGCTCAATTTCTTCGTAGTACAGCAGATCAGGGATGCCAAACTGCATCGGAAGCCGAAAGAGCGTATCCATCAACGCTCCTGCTTCCATGTCGATCAAGATGTTGGCATCACTGATAAGCAACCGCATCCGATGACTCCAACTGGCGTTCTTTGTGGAAGAGCATCATCGGGATGCCCAGCAGTTCCGCCGCCTTGCCCTCGGAAATGTATTGCTCGGCCAAGGCGCGGTACACCAACTGGTCAAACAGTCGTGGATGCTCTTGCAGCAGCGGGTCGCCCGGCTCGTTCTTGCGCCAGCCCCTTGCCGAAAACCGCTTGACCATCGAAAGGTGGGCGGTCTCGGTGATCACGCCACACTGTTTGGCGCGCTGCAGCCACCCGGCCATCGATAGGCCGAACTCGTGTTTGAGCACATATAGCTCTTGCCATTCCAGCGCATGGCGTTGCTGTCCGAGCAACTGAAGTACCGCGACACGCGGAGCCAATAATGCACCGGCGAAGCGGTCGCAGGCTTTTTCTTCGTCGATGCCGTCAGCCAGTCGTCCTTCGAGCAGCAGATGCCCCAGCTCATGCGCCAGGGTGAACCGTTGGCGATCACCGGGCCAGCGCTTGGACACAGCCACGACCGGATATTCCCGGCCATCTTCGGTTCGCGCCTTGGCCGTCAAGCCAGAGAACCCAGGATTCTCTTCATCGGCCACGATGACCAGCAAGCCGAGTCCTTCGAGGGTGTCGGTGAGGTCGGCTATCGGGTTCATGCCCAACTGCCAAGTGTTGCGGACCGTATCCGAGAACGCATCGATCTCATCCAGCGAGGCGATGTGTTCAGGCAGGTTCACGGGAGGTGCAAACGCCGGGAACGGTAGTTCAGGAAAGGCGCCGAGCAACTCCACGCGTTTTTCCACCAACTCGACGACCTTGATCTTCAGCGCATCCTGCGCCGTCTTGCCAAATGTCGAGAGCTTGCGGAATTCGGGCTGCAGCAGTTCGACCGTATGTGTGCGGAAGAAGTACTCGGTCCGGACGCCGCAGGCGCGGGCCAGTTTGAGCAGCTGGGACGACGAGGGGGTCAGAAGACCCTTCTCGTACTTCTGGATGGCGGTGTGAGAAACACCCACCTGCTCACCCAACGCACCCAGGGTCAGACCTGCCGCCAATCGTGCTTGACGAATGCGATCTGCAATCATGACGCCTCCTTGGGTTGGGTTTAAAAGCGCCTATATCCTACCAAGCTTTTAAACCAAAGAGAACCCCGCCTCTCCACACAGGACATAGATCATTCCCGGTGATGCGCAACTTCAATGAGCGTCATTTTTCCCCGCCAATCCCGCAAAAGACTCCCTATCCGCGTCTCGCTCGCTGGTGTCATATTTTCCCTCGCCAGCAGGTTTTTCCCCGGCGATGGCATTGAGTTCGGACTGAGTGGCTGCCAAGGCTTCCTTTTCTGCGTCTGACAGTTCCTCGACAAAATCCTGACCTTTGGGCGATTGCTCTTCCGGTTTTTTCTCGATATGGGGGATGGGTAGCGTTCCACCCGACTCGCCCAGAATGGCCTTGTAGTCTTTCCTGGCTCCGGGGATGGAATCGCTCTTCTCCGGCCACCGAATGGATGCCCGATCGAGCCATTCCGGGTTCTTGAAATAGAGCAGCTGCTGTCCATAGATGGGGTGAAAGCCCGCCGCGAATACCAGCATATCGCCCGGGGTCCTGATATTGGAGCCTTCCTTTTCCGGTCCCCGCAAGGTCATGACCTCATCCGCCGTCAGCAGGGGGCGGGACTGGTAGCTGAGGCTCGTCGAATAGCCCTTGTTCTGGCCGAACATGGAGCCGTCAAAACTCTGGTTGTCGTTTTCCATGGTCACGGTACGGGTGCCCAGCATGTCAGAGACCCACTTGGCCGTCTCCACCTGGTTGGGCGCGTAGGCCGCCCGGATGTGGCAGTTGCCGATGATGGTCTTGGCCCCGGCCTTGCCGTACCCGTGGCCTTCGTCTTCCAGCTGGGCAATGTCCTGGGTGATGAGGTACAACTTGACGTTGTAGCCTGCGAGGAAGGCGATGCTGTCCAGGAAGACATCCAGCTTGCCCAGGCTCGGGAACTCGTCGAGCAGCAAGAGCAGCCGATGCTTTCCCTTGGCGACGATTCGTCCGTCTTTCGCTTCCAGGCGTTCTTCCGCGGTGAACTGGGAGGCAATCTGGTTGAGCACGAGGCGAATGAGGGGCTTGAGCCGGTTCTTGTCTTCCGGACTGGTGACCAGGTACAGAGAGACGGGTTGTTCGGCGTCCTGAAGGTCGGCAATGCGAAAGTCCGAATACTCGGTCCACTTCGCGACGATGGGATCCCGGTAAAGGGACAGGAAGCTCATCATGGTCGAAATGACGCCCGATTTTTCATTCTCGGCCTTGTTCAGCATCTCCCGCGCGGATTGCGCGATGACCGGATGCACCTTGGTGAACTGGCCGTTGCCGTCCCGCCAACCATATTGCTCATCCGGGTCATGCTCCGTCTGCATCATGCGCTCAAAGGCTACGTCCACGCTTTCCAGGGTAGGATCGTTGAGATAGGCGGCAACGCCCCGCAGGGTCTTGTCCGGCATGGCGTAGAGCACATGCAGGATGATGGACGTGAGCAGGGCAAAACCGGTTTTCTGCCAGTGATCGTTCAGGCCCTTGCCATCCGGGTCCACAATCATCGTGGCAATGTTCATCACGTCCTTGACTTCGTACTGGGTTCCGACACGCACCGCATCCAGTGGATTGAAGTGGCAACCTTCTTCGGATACCGAGCCTGGTGAAAACTTCAGGATGTGGTGGCCCATGGCCTTGCGGTATCCCGCCGTCAGGTTGAAGTTTTCCCCCTTGATGTCGTGCACGACAACCGAGTCCATCCAGCCGTCCAGCAGCGTGGGCAGCACCAGACCAACGCCTTTACCGGATCGGGTCGGGGCGAAGACCAGGATGTGTTCCGCCCCGGTGTGCTGGAGTGGAGTGGCCACCCCGTTCTCGACGAAGGCTCCCACATAGCAGACATGGGGGGAGTCGAACCGGTCAAAAACTGTCGGCTCCGGGATCTCTGACAGGCGTTTCTTCTCCCTCTCCGCCTGCTTCTTCCGCCATTCAACGGCCTCCTTTTTCCGTTTTTCCTGCCGGTTTTGCCAGTGGGCCCAGTCGGAATCTCCCTTGAGCCCCTTCGCAGGGTGCAAGCCCTTCGCAGGGTGCAAGCCAAGCCAGGGGCGCAGGGAGTCCATCAACGTCTTTGGCGGAGCAGAGGGCAAGAGCGCCGCGCGGATCACGTCGCTCTTGCCCGCCCAATGAGCGGAGCCATGCACAGGATTGTCCAGGACAGCTTTTTGCGCGTCCTTGTGCTTTTTCCCGAGTATCCCCGCCGTGAGCATTCCCAGCACCACGGCAGGCAGACCGGCATCATAGAATGCCTGATGAATCACCGGGTAATGGATGTTCAGGATCATGGGGCGCAGGAAAGGCAGGGGATTATACAGACGCCAGCCGTAAGGCAATGCGATGTAGGCATGCGCCTTCTGGATGAAATCATCGGTCCACTGATAGCCGGGAAACACGTCCCGAGCCACATAGGATATGCCTAGCGTGTAACCGAGGACGCCCGCCGCGACACCGGCGAGCGTCGTCTTGAGCCTGCCGCCCCGGGCGAGACGCTGGATCTTGTAGTCGGAGACGGCGGAGTCAGGGGCATGGATCTTGTCTGCCATATCAGCGTCCTTATGGGAGAACCGGCCAGGAGCGGGAGTCGCCTGCGGGTGCAAGCGTTACCGCCTGAGCCGATTTTGCCTGCCAGCGAAATTGAGGAAAGGGATTGGTCGGCAGCGCCTTGTTGCCCTGGGAGACGGTGCGCAATCCGTCGTAGTCGGCGGGCTTGCAGCCGGCGGGCTTGCCGCCGACAGACTTGCAGCCGGCAGGCGTGGGTGCTCCAGCGGCACCCAGTATCCGGTTGGCATATTGGGCATCGCCCCGGAGCCGCCCGGAGTTGTACGCTTCAAAGGCGTGGTAGAGCGCTTGTTGGCCCAGATAGCCGCTGGCCAGCGCCTGTTGCCAATCCATGCGCAGGATCTCGCTGCCTGCCCGAAGGTTGGCGCAGGCATTGACGGCTGTCCTCGGAGTGAGCCCAAATGCCGCAAAGTTCCCGGTATCCACCTGGGCCAGCCCCACGTCGACCCGCTGGCCAGCGGCTATGGCGTGCCGAAGATACTGGATGGCCTGAGCCCGGCTGCCGGGAATGACCATGCTCCGCGTGCTGTTGTTCCACATCGCCAACGGGCGGCCCCCGGACTCCACCTGCACAATGGCGGCCATCGTCGAGGGCGCGACCATGGGGGCGCATTCCGCACTGATCTGGGATAGTGGGATCATTGCGAACTCCGTGATGATTCAGGGCGGGTATCTTCCGATTCCAGAAGCCGATCGATCAGGGCGGAGACGCTCCATCTGGTCCCCTGGAAGCGTTGCAGACGTTCCAGCACATCGGCGGGCAGGGTGATCGACATGGGGCGAAGATGGCGCCCCGGGTGCTGTTTCTCCCGGCGCCGGGCCAGCTCCTGCAGGCCCTCATCGGACAAGGAGCGCACCTTCTGCGTCACGATCGTCGTTCGCTTTTCAGGCGAAAGCCCGGCGCAATCGTGCTCCGTCCGGATGATGATGCTTCCGCGCATTTTTCGCTCCTTACCCCTTTGCGGGGTGCAACCCATTCGCAGGGTGCAACCCCTTCGCAGGGTGTAACCCGTAGGGATTGAGATTCGGCCCAAGCGCAGGCTCATTGCCTGCCGATCCCGTCTGCATGGCCGGGTCGTAGGGGCCGGGGAACACCATGTCGTGAGCCACCACCACCGAGAACAGATAGCCGGAAGGAATGGTGATCGTGGGCGCTATGTCGATGTACTTTTCCAGCAGCTGGGATTCGGCTTCCCCAAAGGTCTGCGCCAGGGATTGCTCGCTGTCCTGAAGAGCCACATTCCCGGACATCTGGCCTGTCACACTGGTGGAAGTGGACGGAGAGGCAATCGCCATCCCGGCATCCACGATCGACATCAATAACGCATTTTTGAAGATCAGCCAGGTGTGGTCATTGACCTCCCCGGCGAAGCCGGCGTATCCGGAGCCGCCCGCTCCCCCGTATCCCGGCAGGTTCATGGTGGTGCCGTTCGGAAACTCGATGCGTGTCCAGGCAACGGCCAGCCGGTTGATGCCCAGGGCGGTCTGTGTGTCATAGGTGCCTACCAGCCTGGCGCCGGCAGGGATCAGGAGCGTTGCCCCGTTCACGGACGAATAGACATTCTGGCTGACCACCGCCGTGATCTCTCCCGGCAGATAGCTCTTGATTCCCGTCTGCAAAACGGCGGGGATGACCGATC
>NZ_JABBDR010000297.1 GCF_018854495.1 Acidithiobacillus ferruginosus | reverse complement strand
GCGAGCGGCTGGGCATCCCGGTGTTGCGGCGGGCCTTGGGCGGTGGCGTGGTGTGGGTGGACCCCGGTCAGTTGACTTATTTCTTCATTTTCCCCGCCGCGGCGGGAGTACGCCGTGCGCCGGAGCTGTTTGACCGGATTGCCCCCTGGGTGCTTGCCGTACACGCCCATTTTGGCCTGGAGGTGGAGGTGCGGGGTGGGCAGGACTTCTGGTGCCGGGGACGCAAGATCGGGGGCACCGGGGCGGCTTCCATCGGGCATAGTCTGGTGCTGGGTGGCAGCTTTATCCTGGACGCCCAGTGGACATCTTTTGCGGATTGCGTGGCAGCCCCTTCGGCGGGTTTTCGCACATGGCTGAAGGAGGCGCTGGAAGACGGCCTGTGTAGCTGGTCGCGGTTGCTGGGCCGCGTGGTGGGCCCGGAAGTGGTGCTGGATGTCTGCCCGGCGCTGCTCCGTGCGGCAGGCTGGGACGTTGTCGTGGCGAGGCCTACAGAGGCTGAAAGACGTGCCATGACGCAGGTGGAACTGGAGGATGTGGACTGGGAGCAGCCGGTCCGTCGTCGGGTGCGTGCCGGGATCAAGCTCAAGACGGGGGCTTTCCTGACGGAGCAACACTGGCCTGATGGCCACTGGCTGCGAGTGTGGACGGAAAATGGCACCTTTCGGCGGGTTGCTGGTTCTGCCTGGTCGGCAGGGCAGGGGGATACGCTGACTGGCCTGCAGCCCGGTTCGGCGGGGTTTGACGAACGCTTGCGGGAAATGGCCGGCGCCGGAGCCGCGCTATGGGGCGAAAGGCTATCAGAAACGGCGGTCTGGACGGATTGAATCTGTCGTGCCTGCTACGGATATCCTGAATTCATGCAAGGGAGGTGGCCTGGTGCCGAGTATCAGTGACCGGATGCGCAAGCGCTTTATTCTTATGGCGGGTGATCCCGAATTACGGGCGGCCGTGCTGGCGGCGACGCCCGAAGGCTGGGAAATGACGGAAGCTACGGACCTGGATGGCCTCGGCGATTGGCAGGAAGTGCTGCTGCATCGTTTCATGCTGCTCAGTCTGGATGATGATCCGGGGATCGGGGACCCCATTGAATGGATCGATACCTTGCGGCGGGAATACCAGTTGAATATTGCGATATTCTGTCTGGGTGGAAGTCAGGAGCGGCGGGACGCGGCGCGTTCGGCGCGGGCGGATCGCTTTTTTGACCGGGATACGGGTTTGCAGCGTCTGCCGGAGTTTTTTGCCCAGTTTGGCTGGTGAGGGGTGGACCACCCATCGGCCGAAGCGCCGATGGGGATGCCCTGCTGCGCAGCGTCAGCCTACTTTGGCGTGGGCTTCGGTGCTGAGCATCAGGTCGCGGCTTTCGCTCTGACCGTCAACGCTGACGTTCAGGGTGGCGATACGGATGCCGGCGTCCTTGAAGGTGATTTCGTAGGAGAAAATACCGGGCAGTTCGATGCTGGTTTCCTTCATGGTCTTGCCTTCGCAGATGACGCTGATCTTGGCCGTTCCCTTGCCTTCGAGCATGGCCTGAATCCGGAAAGGATGACCGACGACGCGGCGATAAACCTGCGGATCGCGGTTGGCGTTGTATTGCAGGTTGTTGAGTTTGACCATTTTGATCAGATTCGTACTCATGGTAGCCCCTTCTTAATCACGCTATAAAATGAATTGTACATGCATGCAGTTAAAACTCTTTTATCCTAGACGAAAACCGCCCGGAGTGGTAGCGGGGCGCGATCGAAAAATCCTGCAGGAGTGATGATGACAGAGCCAAACGAGTTGATGAGCGCATTAGACGGGGCGCAGGGGCGCATTGACGCCCTGGCGGGGCAGCAGGCTGCGGGGATGCCCTTGCCGGAACTGGTGGCGGCGGGTGTGGCGGAGGCATCCGCCATGTTGCGCATCATGCTGGCTGCGGAGCACAAGCCTTATGCCCATGATGCGGATTTGCTGGAATTGTGGAAGGCGCTGGTGAAGGGCGCACCTCACTGGAATACCATCCGCGACAATTGCCGTGAATTGGTTTTTTACCAGAATTGTCTGGAGGCGGGGCGTGCCGACGCGCTGCCCGCACAGCCGGAGCGCATGGTGATCCATACCCTGCGCCATATCTGCCTTTATCTGCGCAGTCATACCGAGCAAAATAACGGGGACGATGTATGAGTGAGGCGAAAATGGCAGAGAGTAACGGCTTGCGCCTGCTCATCGATGAGCCTTTTTACCAGCCGGTGGCAAATGAGGTGCGGGTGTTCCTGGCGGCGTGGGACCGGCGCCTGCCCGTCATGCTCAAGGGGCCGACGGGTTGCGGCAAGACCCGTTTTCTGGAGCACATGGCGTGGCGCCTGAAGCGACCGCTGGTGACCGTGGCCTGCCATGAGGATCTGACCAGTTCGGACCTGATCGGTCGCTTTCTGATCGAAGGCAACGAAACGGTCTGGCAGGACGGTCCGCTGACCAGGGCGGTGCGGGAGGGGGCCATCTGCTACCTGGACGAGATCGTCGAAGCACGTACCGATACGACGGTCGTCATCCATCCCCTGACCGACCATCGCCGTCATCTGCCCATCGAGAAGCTCGGCATCGAGATCACGGCGCACCGCGATTTCATGCTGGTGATTTCTTACAATCCCGGCTATCAGACGGTATTGAAGGACCTCAAGCCGTCGACCAAACAGCGATTCGTCGGCATGAACTTCCATTATCCACCGGCCGATGTGGAAACCCGTATCGTGATGAAAGAGGCGGGCGTGGATGAGGGCCGGGCGAAGGCACTGGTGGCGGCGGCGGGCAAGGCGCGGAACCTGAAGGAGCAGGGGTTGCAGGAAGTCACCTCGACCCGGGCGCTGATCTATGCGGGGGCCTTGATGGTGGCGGGTCTGGACGCGCTGGAGGCCTGTGTCGTGGCGATCATCCATCCGCAGACGGACGATCCGGAATTGGCCGAGGCACTGCTGGAGATTTTCCGGACCTTCTTCCCGGAACAGGGCTAAGGAACGGCCATGTCGGCGGCGACGGAGGATATCCTCGACCATCTGGCGGCCATCAGTTTCGTGGCTGGTCGGGATGCGCGGGCGGCCTTGCCCGCCGTAACATCGCTGAGTGAGACCGCCGTCTTGCGCTATCTGGAAACCGGCCGCGACCTGTTTTTTTATGACCGGGAGGCAGGCAAGGCGTTTTTCCATGCTACGGCTGATCTGATGCAGGCCTTTGGAGGACTGGACCCCTGGCTGGACCAGGCCCGCCACTTTCTCAGCCAGCGTGGCACGTTCCGGGCGGCGGTGGGCTTCTTTGAGCAGGCCGGAGCAGTGCGTCGGAGCCGGGGTGCAGATGGCGAGGCGCTCTGGTTCGATTTGGGCGCGACGTGGATTGACCGGCATGTGGACAGCGCGGCGTCCTATTTCCGGGTGCCTGCAGCCATTCTGTTTGGCAACGCGGGCACGGAGGGGCTGCGGGCGCTATTGGCGCCCGCCGACACCCTGGCCAGGGGCCGTCTGGGGTTGGGGACGTATCTGGAGGGTGCCATCCGGGTGCGCGGCATCTGCGGCCTGGATGGTGTGGCGGAGTGGGCGCGGCGTGGCGCGGATGTGCTGGCGGCGGGGCGGGTACGTGGTGAGGCATGGTTCCGACTGGAGAGCGATGAGGCGCGCAACTTCCTGCTGGAGGTTCTGCCCGGCTTTCATATGGGGGCCCATAAGCGGCTCTTCGGCTTGTTGCTCCAGGCCTGGACCGGGCTGCATCTGCCTCTGGAAGAGGGCGGCTGGAGTCTGGAGGGCGGGCGCAGCTTTCTCGAGACCGACGGGCGCAGCCTTTTTGTGCCGGCAGTGATGCCCGACCGGGAAGAGGCCCTGCTGGCCTTCTACCATACCGGCGCGCATCTGGTCTTCGACAGCTACGAGCAGGATGCCATCCGCGCCCTCTTTGCGGAAACCGGTATGGAGCATCCACCCCTGGATTCCGACCAGCGCATGACCTGGCGGCCGCTCTTCGCGCGCTTCGGGGAGGACATGATCCGCTTCCAGCTTATTTTCGACCTCTGCGAGGATTTGCGCGTGGATGTGGCGCTGGAGCGGGAAATGCCCGGTTATCTGGCGCGGGTGGTGCGGGCGGCGCGTGGCCACCATCTGCCGGAAGGACCCGCCAGATATTACTATGAGGCGGGGCTGCGACTGCTGGAGGACGCGCGCGCCGGTCGTTTGTCCGCCGGACTCGCTGTTCTGACCACGCCTCAGGCTGGCATAGTGGATGCCTTTCGTGCGGCGTTGACGTGGTATGCGAACACGGACCTGCCACCGCTGACTTTGGCAGAGCGCGCCAGCGCCTATCTGCCCGGCCATTCGCCCAACGCCGCACGGCCGGTGTATCCGCGCCGGAAACGCGACAGTGATGCGCCGGAAATGGATGGCGGCGGTGGGCTGGGTGCCGCAGGTCACGAAGAAAAGCCCCGGGAGTCTCCGCAGCAGGCCGAAGGGAATGACCCGGATATGGACATTCCCCCAGAGGATATTCAGGGTACCGGCGGGCGGGTCGGGGTGGGTATTCCCATGCCCGCGAAGGTGACGGGCAGTGGCCGGGGAGTCAAAGGACCCAGGGGCGGTTGGGCCTATCGCGAATGGGATTATCGCCATCAAAGCTATAAGGAAGACTGGGCGCGGGTCCATGAGCGTAGTCTGCGCGAGTATGACGAAGCCAAGGCAATAGAAATCGCTATCGCATATGATGGTACCCTGCGCCGTCTGAAGCAGGCCTTGCAGGCACAGAAGCCGACCCGGATGGCACCGCGCCGCCGTCAGTACGAGGGCGACGAACCGGATCTGGAGGCTGCGGTACAATTTATGGTGGAACGGCGTGCCGGACGTTCGCCGAAAGCCAGCGTCTACCAGCAAAGACGCCCGCAGCAACGGGATACCGCAGTCCTGCTCCTTGCCGATCTCTCCACCTCCATCATGGCAGAGGCGGGAGATTCCGGAGTGCGGGTGGTGGACCGTCTGCGCGCGGCCATGCTCCTCTTTGGCGAGGCGCTGGTGGAGGTGGGCGATCCCTTTGCGCTCTATGGATTCGCCAGCAAATATCATGACGAAGTCTTGCTCTATCCCATCAAGCGCTTTGCGGACAGGTTCGATACGCGGGTGCGGGCCCTGCTCGGCGGACTGTCCGGGCGGCTGGCGACACGCATGGGGGCGGCCATCCGTCACAGTTCGCGGCTGATGCTGCGGAGTCCTGCGCAGCGGCGTCTGCTCCTGATTCTGTCGGACGGGCGTCCCGCCGATTATGATGACGGCGGTGACCCCCGCTATTTGCAGGAGGATACGCGCATGGCGGTGAAGGAGGCGCAAGACTTGGGTATCCACGCCTTTTGTATCAGTCTGGACCCGCGTGGTGGCGAATATCTGCCGCTGGTCTTCGGGCCGGGGCACTATCTCGTGCTGCCTCATCTCGACAGTCTGCCGGCACGTCTGCCGGAGATTTATCTGCGCCTGCGGGGCCACAGCGCGTGACGGGCGAGGCGCAGACGGTTGCCAGCAGAGTGAACGAGCGGGGGATGCTGCGCCCGCAGATCGCCGCGACCCGCCCGGCGGTCTTCGTCGGGGCGGCGCGTTACCGGCGGGCGAGTTATGGGAGTAACCATCCCCTGGCGATTCCGCGGGTCTCCCTGACCCTGGACCTCATCAACAGTTACGGGGCCATGGCGCCGGAAGAATACCGGCAGGGCCGCCCGGCGAGCCATCGGGAACTCTTCGGCTTTCATACGAAAGAGTACATACAGGCCTTTGAGCGGGCGCAGTTTCGCGGCGGTGTGCAGGACAGCGATCGTCAGCGTTATCAGTTGGGTACGCTGGAGAATCCCTATTTCCCCGGTTTTTTCGATACGCCCTCCCTGGCTACCGGTTCCAGCGTGCTCGCGGCGGAAGCCGTGCTGGAAGGCGTCACCGCCTTCAGCCCGGCGGGCGGAATGCACCATGCCGCACCGGGTCAGGCGCGCGGCTTCTGCTACCTCAACGACCCGGTGCTCGCCATTCAGCGCTTGCGCCGCGCCGGTCTGCGGGTGCTGTACTGGGACATGGATGCCCACCACGGTGATGGGGTGGAGGCGGCCTTTGTGGAGGATCCGGACACTTTGACGGCGTCCCTGCACATGGATACGGACTACGCCTATCCCTTTCAGGGCGGCAAGCTTACCGACTGGCCGGGGCTGGCGGTTAATCTGCCTTTGCCCAAAGAGGTGAATGACAGCGAATATGCGCTGGCTTTTGCCGAGTTATGGCCTCGTGTCTTGCAGCGTTTTCGCCCAGATGTCGTCGTTCTGCAGGCGGGCACCGATATCCTCGCACCGGATCCCTTGAGCAAGTTTCGGGTTTCCAACGGCTTGTTCTGGCAAGTCGTGCGCCAGATCGTGGCGGAAAGTCCGCGTCTGCTGGCCCTGGGCGGGGGCGGTTATCATCCCGTTGCTTTGGCGCGCTGCTGGACGGGTCTCTGGGCGATTCTCAGCGGTCGCTCGTTACCCGCGGAATTGCCCGCATCCGGGCAAGCGTTGCTCCAGGCGGTCGAATGGGAACTGGACGATGAGTATGCGCCAGACTATCGTCAGCAGTTCCTGAGTCTGGAAGATGCACCCCGGCCCGGCCCGGTGCGTGCCGAGCTGCGTGAACGCCTGGATTTTTTGCTGTACCACCATCCCCTCTTTGCCAACAGGAGTAACGCTGCGTGAATGCTGCGGAAAATGGACTGATTCCGGGGGCCGCCAACAGTGCGGGTACCAAGGCTTATGTGGCGCGCTTCGCCGGGACCCTCGCTGACGAGCACTTCAGTGACTTTTTGAACACCCGCATCAAGCTATCCTCCCTGGGTGTCGGTACCTTCCCCGGTGGCGTGGACGATGTGACGGATGTCGCGGTGGCGGCCGTTGTGGCACGGGCCTTGCAGTCGGGCATCAACGTCGTCGACACTGGTGCCAACTACCGCCTCGGGCGGGCCGGGCGGGTGGTAGGTGTAGGTATCGCAAAGGCGATGGCGGCAGGTATCCAGCGTGAAGAGTTTTTCGTGGTTGGCAAGGGGGGCTTTCTGACCTTTCCCGACGGACGGCCAGAAGATCCGCTGACATTCTTCCGTGAGGAGGTGGTGGCCAAGGGGCTGGGCAAAGAGGAGGACCTGGTCCAGGGGGTTCACTGTCTGAGCCCCGAATATATTGCCTGGCAACTGGATACGTTGCGCGCGCAAACCGGTCTGGAAACCCTGGATGTGTTTCTGGTGGATCAGCCGGAGGTGCATATCCCTTTGATCGGCAAAGAACAGATGTATCGCAAGCTGATGGATGTGTTCACTATGCTCGAAGCGGCGGTGCAGGCCAACAAGATTCGCTACTACGGCATTTCCACCTTCAATGCCTGCCGGGTAGAGACGGACAATACCCTGTTCCAGTCCCTGACCAGCCTCATCGGACTGGCGGAGAAGGCGGCGGGGCAGGGAAACCGCCATCATCTGCGGGTAGTGCAGTTGCCTTTCAACGCGCTGATGCCGGAGGCCTACACCCGGTTCAGTCAGGTCACGGGGCAGGGCAACATCGGCTCCACCATCCAGGCGGCTTTCCAGCTCAAGCTGACCATCATGGCCAGCCATCCCCTCGGCAAGGGTCTGCTGGCGCGGGAAGAGGTGCCGTCCCTGCAGGAAGCCATGCCGGATTTGGCCGATGCCGCGCAGCGCGCCGTTCAGTTTGTGCGCTCCACGCCCGGCATAGGCGTCACTCTGGTGGGGCTCAGCACCCCGCTGCATCTCCCTGATTTACTGGCGGTAGCCAGACAGCTCCCGCTTCCCAAAGAACGTTATCTGGCCATGTTTGAAAAGGAGCGGTAGACCGGGGGAAGGGCTTCCGCTTACTTTTCGGCGGAATCGGGTGGATTTTTCGCCGCTGTGCTTTTGGCGGATTTCGCCATCTCCGCAAGCAGCCGCTCCTGTTCCGCGAAAGAAAGTCGGCGCTGGCCCGGTGCAAAGCCTTTCCTGCCGGGCGCATTGGCGGCAGGATGACCGGCGCGCTCGCTCTCCTTGGTTTGGGTATAGTCCTGTAGCTCGCGCTGCCATTGCGTAGGGTGTTCCCGGGTGTCCGCGCGCCCTTGGTAATCGGCGGGAGCAGCCGGCGTTTGTCTGGCAAACCAGCTCGCCTTGCGCAGATCCTTGTTGTAGGCGCTGATCCACAGACCAATACGGCTGAGATCCCAAAGCGCGGCGACGCAGAGCGCGACGGCGAAACCGACTGCCTCCCAGGTCAGACCCAGAAAAGCCAGTGCGACAATCGCCACGCTGACCAGCGGAAAGGCCCAGGCCCACGGCTGTTCCAGGTAGAAGCGATGGGCGCCCACCGGGAAACAACACCAGTACAGATAACCCCATAGAGATTTTTTCTGGAGTTTTTGCAGGCGAATTTGTAGACTCTGTACCCCGGCGCCTTGCAGATCGAGCTTTTCCCAAGCCTTGGGCATGGGGTATCCTCCGTAATACTGTATTGAAGCGCTCAGATATTACCCCTAAACTGGCGAAAAGTCGCGGGCGACTTGAGGATTTCCATGGCAGACAGGCGTTTACAGGTTTTTCATACGGTGGCAAGGCTGCTCAGCTTTACCAAGGCCGCGGATACGCTGCATATGACCCAGCCGGCGGTGACCTTCCAGGTCAAGCAGCTGGAAGAACAGTTCAACACGCGCTTGTTTGACCGCACCCATAATCGCATCAGCCTCACCGAGGCCGGTATGGTGGTTTATGATTACTCTGAGCGCATCATCTCGCTTTATGGCGAAATGTCCAACCGGGTGGGGGAAATGACAGGCGATCTGCGCGGGCATCTGTTCATCGGTGCCAGCACGACCATTGCCGAATACATGCTGCCCCGGGTGCTGGGTGACTTCAAAATGAAGTATCCCGATGTGCAGGTACGTATGTATGTGGGTAATACGGATAAAATCGTTCACATGATCGAGGATAACAGTATCGATCTGGGGCTGGTGGAAGGTCTGGTAACCAACAAGAGCCTCGCCACCCTCAAGTGTTGCATGGACTCCATGATTGTGATTGCCCACCCCGACCATGTCCTGGGCACTCACGAAAGTGTGACGCCGCAGGAGTTGCTGGATTATCCCTTCGTGTCCCGTGAAGAAGGATCGGGCACCCGTGAGGTGACCATGGAGTACCTGAATCAGGTCGGCGTGGATGCCAACGATCTCAATATCACCATGGAGCTGGGCAGCCCGGAAGCCGTCAAGGGCGCCGTGGAAGGCGGGCTGGGGGTGGCGGTCGTTTCTGAGGCGACTGTCCTCAAGGAGTTGGCATTGGGGACTTTGCTGGCCCGCCCGCTGGATCCACCGCTCGCCCGTCCTTATTCCTTCGTTTATCAGAAGCAGAAATTCCGCAGTCTGGTGATGGATGAATTTCTGGAGTTCGCCAAGGATCGCTGTAGCAGGGACATGCTGTCGGTGCCGGTGCGTCGGGAGGTTTGATATGAAGCATTTCGCTGTCGTGCAGCACAGTTACTCGGAGTTTCTGGGCATCGTGGAGAGTCAACTGGAGAAACGCGACATCGGTTTCAGTTACTTCCGGGTTTTTCTCAGTGGCGAATTGCCGGGTAATGCCCTGACCTTTGATGCATTGTTCCTGTTGGGTGGACCGATGTCCCCCCTGGAGTCGGACCGATACACATGGCTGACCCAGGAGCTCAACACCATCGCCATTTTTCGCAAGGCGAAGCGGCCGGTGGTGGGCTTTGGTCTGGGTGCGTTGTTGCTGGCTCAGTACGAAGGGGCGGAACTGCATCCGGAGCCTTACCATAACGCTTATTTCACCACGGCACATGCTACGGAGGCAGGTCGTGACGACCCGTTGGCGCAGGCGGTGGACGGGGCCCGAGTCATGGTCTGGTCTCCGGGGACGGCGAC
This sequence comes from Acidithiobacillus ferruginosus, assembly GCF_018854495.1. Lineage (GTDB taxonomy): Bacteria > Pseudomonadota > Gammaproteobacteria > Acidithiobacillales > Acidithiobacillaceae > Acidithiobacillus > Acidithiobacillus ferruginosus. Next base: position 3,081 of record NZ_JABBDR010000297.1, on the reverse strand, counting down.
CTTGCCGGAAGACATCCAGCCGCTGGTGGTGGATGATGACGGCCGCTGGATTGCCTTCCGCGCGGAGGACGGTGTTGTGGGACTGCTGTTCCGGCCGGAGATGAAGCCGGGGTTGATTGAAGACATCCTCATGGAAGAAGGCCGCGAAACCCCCGGGAATATCGGCGAACTTCTGGAACAGGCGCGGGCGTTGTGGCCGGAGATGCAGAAAACCACGGACCGGGTCATCATCGCCATGGTCCGCGAGTTGTCCCTCATGACCGAGAAGCGCAAGCCACGGGTGTTTTCTCTCAAGGTGGATACCGGAGCGGATGTATGAATAGCCGGGAGCGTCATTTTCTCCGCGTCCTGCGCAAGCTCGGGAGCGTGGAGCAGGAGCAGGTACTGGCCTTCGCAGATTTTTTGAAAAGCCGACAACAGCCGGAGTCGGCGGTGGCACACCAGGAACCGAAGATGCTGCCCGCCAAAGAAGGAGAGACCGTCGTCGGCGCCATCAAACGCCTGCGCGAGAGCTATGCCATGCTGGATGCCAAGGCAATGCTCAATGACACCTCCAATCTGATGTCCAGGCATGTGATGGGCGGGGATGCGGCGGAGATCGTGATTGTGGAACTGGAGAAGATGTTCGAACGTCACTATCAGCGCTACCGCGGCGCGCCGGAAGACGCGTGAGTCCGCGTCACAGAGGGTGATCGCGCCAATGCCGGACATTCATCACCTCGTGCAGATCCTGCTGCATTTCGACCAATACCTGATCATACTTCTTCAGGAATACGGGGCGTGGGTCTATGCCCTGTTGTTTCTGATCCTCTTTGCGGAAACGGGGCTGGTGATCATGCCGGTCCTGCCGGGTGACTCCATGCTTTTTATCTGTGGCACACTTGCCGGGGTGGGCGTCATGAGCGCACCCGGGCTGCTGGGTCTGCTGGTGACGGCCGCGGTGCTGGGTGATGCGGTGAATTACGCGGTGGGCCGCCGTTGGGGTGTCCACCTCTTTGGCGGGCGCCTGCTCCATGTCCGGCACCTGGATACGACCCAGCGCTTCTATGCGCGACACGGCGGCAAGACCGTGATCATTGCCCGCTTTTTGCCGGTTATCCGAACCTTCGCGCCCTTTGTGGCCGGTATTGCCGCCATGCCCTATCGCCGCTTCCTGGGCTTCAATCTGACGGGAGCGATCCTGTGGGTGGGGGGCTTGCTGGGTGCGGGATATTTTCTCGGGCGCTTTCCCTGGGTCAAAAGCCACCTGAGTATGGTGATTGTCGCCATCATCGTGGTTTCGCTGATTCCCGCCGTGCTGGCATGGCTGCAGCAGCGTTTGCAGCCTGCTGGGACCCCTTCCCGCTAATTTTTCGTCGCGCCCTGTCCCACTCCGCGCGCCATGCGCCGGGCGGCGCGCCGTACCAGCCAGGCAAACAGCGCCTGCTGGTGCGGGTCACCGGCGGCTGTATGTTCAGGGTGCCACTGGACGGCGAAGACGTCCGGATTGTCGGGCATGTCCACCGCTTCAATGACGCCATCTTCGGCGATGGCGTTGATGCGTAGCGCGGGGGCCATATTCGCGATGGCCTGGTGGTGCCAGGAGGATATCTCCAGGGTATCCTGCCCGACGATGCCTCTCAGCAACGTATCCGGCAGGACGATGACCTCATGCAGGACGGGGTCATGTTCGGCATTGCGATGGCAGATGCGAGTGCCGATACTGGTGGGCAGGTCCTGGAGCAGGTCGCCGCCCAGCGCCACGTTGATGATCTGCAGGCCGCGGCAGATGCCGAGTACCGGGATACCCCGGGCGATGGCTTCCCGCGCCAGAGCGATCTCGGCGGCATCGCGATCGGGGTGTACGGCGTGGATGCTGTTGCCGCATGGCGCGCCATAAAAATCGGGAGAGATGTCGCCGCCACCGGTAAGCACGAGCGCGTCACAGCGCGACAGAATGACCCGGGCTTCGGGGCACTGAGGCGGAAAGAGGACGGGCAACCCACCCGCCTGACAAACGGCGGCGGCATATTGGGGGGCGAGGGAAAAGGCCTCCCCGTTGCGCTCATAGGCACTCAGGGCGATAACGGGTGGTGCGGAGGGGCGGGAATCATCCACGGTGCGGATTTCCGTCCAAAGTCAGGATGGGCGCATAGAGTTCCGGGCGGCGATCCCGGAAGAGCCCCCACTCCAGCCGCTGGGCAGCGAGGGCTTGCAGGTCCAGATCGGCGTAGAGGATGGTTTCTTCCTGGCCGGCATGGGCGATGAGTGCGCCGGTCGCGTCGCTGATGAAGGAACCGCCATAGAAGGTGATCTCGCTTTCCCGGCCGATTTCCCGTCCCACCCGGTTGGCAGCCACGACGGGGATCAGGTTGGCGGCGGCATGGCCCTGCATGACCCGGGTCCAGTGTCCGCGACTGTGGACTTCCGGCGCCTGAGGCTCGGAACCGATGGCAGTGGGGTAGAGCAGTATCTCGGCGCCCTGCAGGGCCATTACCCGCGCCGCTTCCGGGAACCATTGGTCCCAGCAGATGGCGACGCCGAGGCGTCCGTAGCGGCTGTCAAACACGCGGAACCCGGTGTCGCCCGGGCTGAAATAAAACTTTTCCTGATAGCCGGGACCGTCCGGGATATGCGCCTTGCGATAAAGCCCGAGATCGCTGCCGTCGGCATCAAAAACCACCAAACTGTTGAAGAAGGCGTTATTGGCGCGCTCAAAAAAACTGACCGGGACCACGATCTCGCGTTGCCGCGCCAGCCTTTGCATGGCGAGCAGGGCGGGGTGGCTGTCGCGGGGCTGCGCCAGGGTCAGGAAATCGGGATTCTGATCTTTGCAGAAGTACGGCGTGCTGAAGAGTTCCTGGAGGAGGATGATCCTCGCTCCGGCATCGGCCGCTACGCTGACCTGCTGTAGCGCCTTCGCAATATTCTCGGCCTCGTCTTCGCCAACGGCCATCTGAATGGCTGCCACTTTTACCCGCACCTGTCACCTCGTCCGTCATGGCCAATCAAACATCACTTCCGGCCTGTGGGATAAGTATAGAGAACCCCATCACTGAGACAATAGGTGAGGTGACCGCCTACCCACCGCCGCACCAGCGG
>NZ_JABBDR010000296.1 GCF_018854495.1 Acidithiobacillus ferruginosus | reverse complement strand
CCCCCGCCTCAGAAATATCGAGGCGGGGTTGTTTTTTGGCGCGAATTTAAACGACCTGCCCCGCCGCCTGTCCTGATGCCCATGCCCAGTGGAAGTTATAGCCGCCAAGCCAGCCGGTAACGTCGACCACTTCGCCGATGAAATATAGGCCAGGCACCAGCTTGGACTGCAAAGTGCTGGAACACAGCATGTCGGTATCGACGCCCCCCAGCGTGACTTCGGCAGTGCGGTAACCTTCGGTGCCGCTGGCGATGACGGGCCATGCGTTGATCTGACTGCCGATCAGTCTGAGCTCCGCGCTGCGGTATTGCCGCATGGGCCGGCTGTCGAACCACTGCTCGCACAGGCGCTGCGCCAGCCGTTTCGGCAGTGCATCGCCGAGCACGGTTTTGAGTGCGGCGAGCGGCCGGGCCGTGCGCTGTTCCAAAAGCCAGCCACCTGTATTCTGGTCCGGCAACAGGTCAATATACAGACCATCTCCAGGTTGCCAGTAGGAAGAAATTTGCAGGATAGACGGACCGCTGAGGCCACGATGGGTGAACAGGAGGCCTCCGCGGAAACTCTGCCTTGCCGTATGGGCTTCCACGTCAGGTAACGTGACCCCCGCCAGGTCCTTATAATGCGCCTGATGGCTACCACTCAGCGTCAGAGGTACCAGTCCGGGGCGGGTGGGGAGCACATGGTGACCAAACTGGCGGGCGATTTCGTAGCCAAAACCCGTGGCACCCATGCCGGGAATGGACAGACCGCCGGTGGCAACCACCAATGCTTCGGTCTGTACCTCGCCGCGGGCAGTACGCAGGCTGAAGCCTTCCGCTGTTTTGTGAATGCGTTCTATGCTGAAGCTGGTTTCCATGGTCACGTCGGCTGCGGCGCATTCATCTAGCAGCATCTGTACGATCTGCCTGGAGGAGCCATCGCAGAACAACTGGCCAAGTTCTTTTTCGTGATAGGCGATACCGTGTTTCTCCACGAGTGCGATGAAGTCCGCGGGTGTGTAACGCGCCAGCGCCGACTTGGGGAAATGGGGGTTGCTGCAGAGGTACTGGCTTGGCGTTACCCCTAGATTCGTGAAATTGCAATGGCCGCCGCCGGACATCAGAATTTTCTTGCCAACCTTGTTGGCATGGTCGACCACCAGAACGCGCCGTCCGCGGCGGCCGGCCGCGATCGCGCACATGAGCCCGGCGGCGCCTGCGCCGACGATCAGCACATCCATCTTCACCGATTCACCGCGGGCTCAATGTGTGACACGGCTTTTATTTTGGTTGATTCCCATGATTTTTGTCGCCTTGCTGATAGCACTCGAACATTGATCTCGGATCCCTTGCTGCAGGCAACCCGGTTCAGAAAAATCGGCTTCTTCTCGTCCTTTTGTTTTGCCATGATGACGAATAGTTGTACATTCGCAAAGAGAATTGTTGGCTTGTCGCCCCATCCTGTCCTGCCAATCCATCCCGCCCACTTCCTTGACAATACCAACCGGTCGGTCTTAGATTGGGCCATGCTGAAAATATTAGGGGGCCTGAATGGAAGTTGTTACTGCTGTAAAAAATCGCCGCGCCGTAAAAACCTTTGATCCGAATCATAAAATGTCCGATGAAACCCGACGGGTGCTGCTGGAGACGGCGGCGTTGGCACCCAGTGCATACAACATTCAGCATTGGCGGATCGTGGATGTGCGGGACCCTGCGCAGCGGGCGGCCATTCGGGAAGTGGCCTGGGGTCAGGCGCAGGTGACGGACGCTTCGGCGCTCTATGTGCTGTGTGCCGACCTCAATGCCTGGCAGAAGGACCCGCAGCGGTACTGGGCGACATCGCCGCAGCCGGTGCAGGATTTTTTGCTGCCGAAGCTGGACGAATACTATCGCGGTAAGCCGGAAGTGGCGAGGGACGAGTCGATGCGCACTTTGGGTATCTTCGGCATGACCCTGATGCTGGTGGCGCAGGATCTGGGTTATGACTCCTGCCCCATGGACGGGTTTGATGTCGACGCGGTGGCAAAGATTATTCGTCTGCCGGCAGACTTTGCCATCGGCTATATGGTGGCGGTCGGCAAGGGTACGGGTAATGCCTGGCCGAGAAACCGGGAACCTATGGAGCATCTGGTATATCTTGATCATTTTTGAGTTTTGGGCAGATCGTCGCAGGAAATTGCTCTATACTGTTAACTCATCATACGGAGCAGGTGACCGCCTGCGGGAGAGTTGAAAATGCCTGTCAATGAAGGGACTGCGGATCGGGTTCTTCGCGTGATCGTGGGATTGGCCATTATTATAGTGCTGGCGGTTTTTCTGCCGGGCGCTGAGAAGTGGTGGGCGCTGGTCGGCTTGGTGCCGCTTATTACCGGGCTTACCGGTTTCTGCGCACTATATACCCTGCTGGGCATCAAGACCTGCCCGATAAAACCGCCCGCAAGATCCTGATCCTCTGTGTGCTGTTTCACGGTTCGTTCGGGCGCCGTGTAAAAAGGCACGGTGGCGGCCGCGCCTTTCTGGTAAACCTACGTGGATGCAGGGCGTCGGCTCTTACGAATGCATTGGGTAGCTATCCCAGCGTGCGCAAATACCTTGACATCTGCCCTTATCATCGCTAATCTCCCGCCCCTCAGTGAAAAACCCGAAGCCGGAGTTTGTGATGAAGACCTATTCTGCCAAGTCTCATGAAGTGCAAGGAGACTGGTTCGTGGTGGATGCCACCGATAAAGTTCTGGGCCGCCTCTCTTCGGAGTTGGCCAAACGTCTGCGTGGCAAGCATAAGCCCGAGTACACGCCCCATGCCGATACCGGCGATTATATTGTCGTCATCAATGCCGACAAGATCGCGGTTACCGGCAACAAGGCCAAAGACAAAATGTATTACCATCACACCGGCTATGTCGGCAACCTGAAGAGTGCTTCCTTCGAGAAGATGATGGAGACGCACCCGGAGCGGATCATCGAACTCGCGGTCAAGGGCATGCTGCCCAAGAATCCGCTGGGTCGGGCGATGTTCAAGAAGCTCAAGGTCTATACCGGCTCCGAGCATCCTCATTCGGCGCAGCAGCCGCAGCCCCTGAACGTTTAAGGCGAAGACTTTATGGAACAATATTACGGTACCGGTCGGCGTAAAAGTGCAACAGCCCGCGTGTATTTGCGCCGTGGCTCTGGCAAGATCGTCATCAACAAGCGCACCTTGGAAGACTACTTTGGCCGTGAGACCTCACGCATGGTGGTCATGCAGCCCTTGGAGCTGACCGGTCATGGCGGCCAGTTCGACATTCTGGTGAATGTCAGCGGTGGTGGTGCCAGTGGTCAGGCCGGGGCGATCCGCCATGGCATTACCCGCGCCCTCATGGTCTATGATGAAACCCTGCGCCGTCCCTTGCGCAGCGCCGGTTTCGTCACCCGTGACGCCCGCGAAGTGGAACGGAAGAAGGTCGGCAAGCATAAGGCCCGGCGTAGTCACCAGTTCTCCAAGCGTTAATCACGCTTCGGACTGGGAAACAAGCCGCCTTCGGGCGGCTTTTTCTGTTACGGATTAGCATCAGGGAGGGGAACATGATTCGCGCAGGTATCGTTGGGGGTACGGGTTATACCGGGGTGGAGTTGCTCCGTCTGCTGCTGCCGCATCCGGAAGTCGAGCTAGTGGCCATCACTTCCCGCGCTGAGGCCGGGCAGCGAGTGGACGAGCACTTCCCCAATTTGCGTGGCCACTGCAACCTGTCCTATACCGCCCCAGATCCCGCCATACTCGGCACCCTGGACGTCGTTTTTTTTGCGACACCCCATGGCGTGGCCATGGACAGCGCTCCAAAACTGCTGGCCAATGGCGTACGAATTATCGACCTGGGTGCTGATTTCCGATTGCCCGACGCAGAAGTTTTTGCCCAGTGGTACGGCATGGCCCACCGCGCACCCGAGGTGCTGGCCGAAGCCTGTTATGGCTTGCCCGAATACTATCGGGCCAAGGTCAGTGAGGCGCGGCTGATTGCCAATCCAGGCTGTTATCCGACGGCGGTCATCCTCGGCCTTGCGCCTCTATTGGCCGAGGGCTTGCTGCGAGAGGATACGCTGATCGCGGATTGCAAGTCCGGCGTCAGCGGAGCGGGTCGTAGCGCCAAGGTCGGCTTGATACTCCCCGAAACGGCGGATAGCGTCAGTGCCTATGGCGTCAGCGGCCACCGGCACCGGCCGGAAATCGAGGCCGTGCTCTCTGACATCAGCGGGACCCGGCTGGAGTTGCAGTTCACACCGCACCTGATGCCGATGATCCGCGGCATTCATGCCACCCTCTACGGGCGCCTGGCGCAGCCGATGAGCGATGCGGCGCTACAAGACCTGTTCGCCACCCGTTACGCCGGCGAGCCTTTTGTGGATGTCCTGCCCTTCGGCAGTCACCCGGCTACCCGTTCAGTGCGGGGTGCCAACACCTGCCATATCGCCGTACATCAGCCCCGGCCGGGGCAAGTAGTCGTCCTTTCGGTCATCGACAATCTGGTCAAAGGGGCGGCGGGGCAGGCGATACAGAATATGAACCGACTGTTCTCCCTGGCGGAGGACGCGGGCCTGATGCAAATCGCCCTGCTGCCGTAAACGCGCCGTGGTAATCAGCGACAATCTAACCTCATGAAAGTATACATATTATTATCTATGGTTCCGGATTTGTAGCCATTTTCCTACAGCGGAGCAACGTAACCTGCCGAAAATAAGGCCAATGAGCATGGCACCAATTTTGCTGCGTTCGTCTGCTACGCTCTGCAATCAGTATCGGTAGATGTTCGGACAAAGTCGTGGTACACGATGATCTGCCGATGCCGGAGCCGGGCGAATCACTACCTGATACAAGGAGTTTGATTATGATCAAGTCGTCAGCTTATGGCGTCCGCCATTTGGTACTTGTCGCCACCCTGGCGCTGCTGTGCGGTCTGACCAGCACCGCGGTTCGGGCAGACGATGACATGTCCCTCGGGCTCGCTATTCCGGGGTTGAGCGTATTTCTTGGCAACGGTCTGGGTTACTACGCCCCGCCTCCACCGGTCTATTACGCCCCGCCCCCTCGCCCCGTTTACTATGTGCCTCCGCCCCGTGGCTATTATGTGGCACCTATGCGTGCCCAGATTTATGAGCGCCGTCGCTGGGAGCATCGCGGACCTCCGCCTTGGGCCGGGCGCTGGCGGCACGATGATGACTGGCATCGTTGAATGAAGTGACGAATGCCCGGTCTAACGGATTAGTGGTGGGTACGGGAAAAACAGGAGCAGGACAATGATATCAGGAAACTTCGTAAGTGCCGTTGCAGACCGGCGGCGCTGGTTGTCTCCTCTCGCGCTGGTTTTTTGCGTTGTGGCGCTCGGCGGCTGTGCCAATATGAGCCCTACGGGTCAGCGTGCCCTGAGCGGCGGCGCCATTGGCGCCGCCGGTGGTGCGGTTCTGGGTACGGTCGCTGCAGGCAATCCCGCTGTAGGGGCTGCGGTCGGCGGTGCGGTTGGTGCCGGTGTAGGCGCGGCACTCCCCAGTATCGAGCGCACTCTGAACGGCAACTGAAAACAACACCTGCTGCAGCATCGCAAATCTACCCCGGTGCTCGGCCTTGTTTACTGCCGCCCCTGCTGGCAAGTCGGTGCTTCTATGCGGGCACTCTTGACGCTTTGCCGCAGCCTGGGCCATCATTCCCAAGATTTTGCTCTCACTCATTCACCTGAGGCCTGTGTCCCTAGTGACACAGGTCCAATGTTTTTTGTCTAGGAGGACCATGGACGCCACGGACCAGAAGCGCCTGTTGCGTGAAATGCTGTTTGCCCGCCGTTTCGAGGAACGCTGCGCGGAGGCCTATCACGAACGCCAGATCGGCGGTTTTTTGCACCTCTATCCCGGTGAGGAAGCCTGTGCCATCGGTGTGCTGGAGAAGGCCCGCACCGGTTCGGACTACGTGGTGACCGGCTATCGCGATCATATCCATGCCCTGAAATCAGGTATGGATCCCAAGGCGCTGATGGCGGAGCTCTTCGGCAAAGAAACAGGCTGTTCCAAGGGCCGTGGCGGTTCCATGCACCTCTTTGATCCCGATGTGCACTTCATGGGCGGCTACGCGCTGGTCGGCGGCCCCTTCCCGCTGGCGGCCGGTTTTGCCAAGGCGATCCAGTTGCGCGGTAGTGACGAAATCTCGATCTGTTTTTTGGGCGACGGCGCCAATAATCAGGGCACTTTCCACGAGACCATGAACATGGCGAGCCTGTGGAATTTGCCGGTGCTCTTTATCTGCGAAAACAACCTGTATGGTATCGGCACTGCCATTGAACGTTCGACGGTGGAGATCAACCAGTACAAGCGGGTGGCACCCTACAAAATCGAGGCGGCGCAGTGCGACGGCCAGGATATCGATGTGGTCATGGACCACGCCGAAAAGGCGGTGCAGTACGTGCGGGAAAAGCGTAAACCCTACTTCCTGGAGTTGATGACCTATCGTCTGCGGGGCCATTCCATGTCCGACTCGGGCGCCTACCGGTCCAAGGAAGAGGTGGAGGAATGGGCGCAGCGCGATCCCATCGGCATCTACAAGCGCCGTCTGCTGGAAGCCGGGGTGGTCAGCGAGGACGAGTTCCACGCCATGGACAAGGCCATACTGGACGAAATCGAAAATGAAATCGTGCGCTTTGCCGCCGAGAGCCCGGAGCCGCGTCTGGAAGATATCGCGCGTTACGTATACACAGAAAAGGAGGCAGGCAGCCATGGCTGAAATGATGTATTGGCAGGGTATCCTGCGCGCCCACGATGAAGAGATGGCGCGGGACCCCCTGGTTTTTGCCATGGGTGAGGATATCGGCGTCGCCGGCGGTACCTATAAGGCGACCAGCGGCCTCTTCGCCAAGTACGGCGAGCAGCGGGTAATCGATACACCCATTTCTGAAAACAGCTACACCGGTATCGGGGTGGGCGCCGCCATGATCGGGGCCCGTCCCATCGTCGAAATCATGAGCGTTAATTTCGCCTGGTTGGCGATGGATCAGCTCATGAACAATGCCGCGAAAATCCATTACATGTCCGGTGGTCGTATCCGTTGTCCCTTCGTGATGCGGGTACCGGGCGGCACTGCGCACCAATTGGGTGCCCAGCACTCGGCGCGCATGGAGAAAGTGTTCATGGGTATTTCCGGCCTGCGGGTGGTGACCCCGGCAACGCCGCGCGACGCCTATGGGCTGCTGAAAAGCGCCGTGCGCTGTGATGATCCGGTAGTGATCATCGAGCACGAGAGTATGTATAACCTCAAGGGCGAGATCCCGGACGAAGAATTTTTTACGCCGCTGGAAGGTGTCGAAGTGATGCGGCCGGGTAAGGACGTCAGTATTTTTGCCTATAATATCAGCGTTCATTGGGCCTTGGATGCGGCGCAGAAGTTGGCTCAGGACTACGGCATCGACGCCGAAGTGGTGGATTTGCGGGCACTCAAACCCATGGATCGGGCCGGTATCGCGGCCAGCGTGCGCAAGACCCATCGCGCCGTTGTTGTCGAAGAAGACGAGGCGCCGGTGGGCGTGGGTTCCGAGGTGGTGGCGATCCTCAACGAGGAATGCTTTTTCGATCTCGATGCGGCGCCGGTACGGGTGCATGCGCTGGATGTGCCTATTCCGTATAACCGCCACCTGGAGAAGGCAGCCATCCCCAATGCCGGAGAAGTGGTCGCCGCTGTGCGGAAGATGCTGGGCCGGTAAGATTCCCGCAATCCGTTCCCTCCCTAACCTCGGTTTGACTCAACAATGGTGAAATATGGCTGAACCTTACGTCATCAAAATGCCGCAACTTTCCGACACCATGACGGAAGGTGTCCTTGTATCCTGGGAGAAGCCTGCGGGCGCGCGGGTAGAGCGTGGCGACGTGGTGGCGACGGTGGAAACGGACAAGGCCATCATGGATGTCGAGGTGTTCCGTTCCGGTTACCTGGCGGGGCCCCTGGCCGAGGCCAACAGTGTCATTCCGGTGGGCGGGACTATTGGCTATATCACCGATAGCGCGGTGGAAACGGTGGCAACTCCTGTTCCTGCGGCGCCTGCGGCCGTGCCGACGGGGCCTGCGTCCGCTACGCCACCCGCCTCTGAGGGCTATGCGGTGAAGATGCCGCAGCTCTCCGACACCATGACCGAAGGTGTGCTGGTGTCCTGGGAAAAGGCCCCGGGGGACAGGATACAGCGCGGGGATGTGGTGGCGACGGTGGAAACGGACAAGGCCATCATGGACGTGGAAGTGTTCCGTGAGGGCTACCTGTCGGGTCCTTTGGTGGCGGTGGATGCGGTGGTGCCCGTAGGAGAGGCCATCGCCTGGCTAGTGGAGTCGCCGGAGCAGGTAAGCCACGAAAACGCGGTCCATGACGGGGGGCTGCGCCAGACGGACGCTACATCGGCGCCCGTAGCGACTCCCCTGCCTGCCGCCGCCATGTCTGGCCCAGTACCGGGTGCACATCCGGCGCCGCGTCCGCGGCAGGGGGCCGCCAGCCCCTTTGCCCGGCAGTTGGCGGGTCAGCGGGGTGTGGATATCAACGGGCTGCGCGGTACAGGGCCTGCGGGCGTGATCGTCGCCGCAGATGTTCTCGGCGCTGCGGATGGCCATGCAGCCCCGGTTGCGTCCGCCGGCGCTGCCGAGCCCGCGGTGCCGGGTAACGGTCGCGCCATGACGGCCATCGAAAGAGCGATCAGCCAGGCGATGGTCGCTTCCCTGAGCATTCCGGTTTTCCATGTCACCGTGCAGGTCAGGCCCGAGGCGCTGATCCGCGCCGCCAAGGCACACAAGCTTTCCGTCACGGTGGCGATCGCCAAGGCCGCTTCGCAGGCGTTGCACAGACACCCTCTGGTGAATGCCGCTTATCAGCCTGTGGATAAGATTGTCGAACGCAGTCAGCATGACATCGGCATTGCCGCGACTACGGAAGACGGTGGTCTGGTGGTGCCTGTCCTGCGCGGTGTCGAAGGCAAGACGCCGGAACAGTTGCAGACGGAGTGGACCTCATTGCTGGAGAAGGCGCGCAAACGTCGTCTCAGTCCGCCTGAATATACCAACCCTACCTTTACCATCTCGAACATGGGGATGTACGGCATTGCCCAGTTCGATGCCATCGTCACCCCGGGGACGGCGGCCATCATTGCTATCGCCGGGAATGGACCCGAAGGCATGCCCATCACCATCACGGCAGATCACCGGGTGGTCAACGGCGCCGAGGCGGCCCTGTTCCTCAATGACCTGAAACAGGCCATGGAGCATCCCGAGAACTGGCTGGGTAGTGGCGGCCCGGTGATTCCCGAAGGGGATTACGACGTGCAAGTGTTGGTCATCGGCGCAGGCCCCGGCGGCGAAGACTGCGCCCGCGAGCTCGCAGAGAACGGCATCAGGGTGGCCATGGTCAACAATGCGCCTCTGCCGGGCGGTGAATGTCTATGGCGGGGCTGTATTCCCTCCAAGGCCTGGCGTGCTGCTGCGGATCGCATCCGCGACCGCGAGCACGATGCGGCGATGGGCATTGCCCTGGGCGCGCCCAAGCTGGATTGGGCACAACTGGAACAGCATCGGCGCGGTATTCTCCAGACCCGTGGAGAAATGGCCCTGAAAACCGATCAGGGCGTGAAAATTCAGGTTCTGGAAGGCTATGCCCGTTTCACCGGTGACCACAGCGTCGAGATCAGCGGCAAGGATGCGCGGACCCTGACCTTCGGAGCCTGTGTCATTGCTACGGGCGCCCCCGCCTTTGTGCCGCCGATTCCCGGCATTCAGGATGCGTTGAAGAGTGGCGCGGCGGTGACTTCCGATACGGTCTGGAACCTGAAACAGCCGCCCGCGCGCCTCTGCGTCATCGGCGCGGGTGCCATCGGTATGGAAATGGCGCAGATGTTCCACGATTTCGGCGCCGAAGTGCGGGTACTGGAAGCCCTGCCACGGCCAGTGGCCGAGATGGAGAAGGAAGTCGCCGAACAGTTGATGAAGGCCATCGCCCATAACAGCCCGCGTTTGCAGGTGCTGACCGGGGTCAAAGTGACGGAGGTCGCGGAGCAACCCGGCCAGTTGGAGGTGCGCTACCAGTCAGGCGATGAGGTGGCGAATTATGCCTGTGATCTGCTGCTGGTGGCGACGGGTAAGCGCCCGGATACCAGCGGGCTGAATCTGGCCGCGGTCGGTGTGGCCTTGGGAGATCGCGCCGTCATCGCCGTCGATGCCTCCGGGCGCACCAATGTGCCCCATATCTATGCGGTCGGTGATGTCATCGGCGGCTACATGCTGGCCCACACCGCCGG
>NZ_JABBDR010000295.1 GCF_018854495.1 Acidithiobacillus ferruginosus | reverse complement strand
CCACTATCCACAGGCGGTGGACGATTCCGCCCCTTATCCTCTCCTCGACGGAGCACCGGCCAGGCTCACCATACAACAGAGCGGTTTCGTCAGCAGCGACGGGCAGACCCTGACCGCCCGGTTTGCCGCCCCAGCCGGTCAGACGACCGCAGGCCAGCCCATCGTCCTCAGCGGCAAGGCCGGCCCCCTGACCGTACAAAAAACCTGGACATTCCAACCCGACAGCTATGTGGCGGAAGAACACATCACCATCACCAATAGCGGGTCCGCGCCGTGGAACGGCAGCTATTTCGATCAGATCCTGCGTAACGACCGCACCGAAACGCACATGTTCATGTCAATTTTCACCGGCGCGGTGCTTATGCACCAGGGCAACTTCAGCGAGGTGAGTTTTAGCGATATCCACGACCATCCGGCACTGAAATCCGGCCCCGGCTGGGCGGGGATGATGGACCATTACTTTCTCACCGCCATCCTGCCCTCTGCCCATGCGCAAGTTCAGGTTTATGCGCGTCCTTCAGGTACCAATTATGTTGCCGGGGTGAGCACTCCGCTGCCTACCCTGGCGCCGGGCCAGAGCACCACCATTACCCAACAGCTCTTCCTCGGGCCGAAGCAGCAACAAACGCTGGCCGCCATGGGGCGCGGCCTGGAACAGACCGTGGACTACGGCTGGTTCGCCATCATCGCCGAGCCCATGCATGTAGTCCTGACCTGGTTCCACGGTCTGGTCGGCAACTGGGGGTTGGCGATCATCCTGCTCGTCATAGTGGTCAAGTCCATCTTCTTCTACCCCTCTGCCATCAGCTACCGTTCCATGGCCAACATGCGGAAGCTGCAGCCCAAGCTGGAGAAACTGAAGCAGGAAGTCGGCGACGATCGCCAGAAGCTGGGCGTGGCCATGATGGAGTTGTATCGCAGCGAGAAGGTCAACCCCATGGCAGGTTGTCTGCCCATCATACTGCAGATGCCCTTCTTTATCGCCCTGTACTGGGTACTGGTGGAGAGCGTCTCCCTGCGGCAGGCGCCCTTCATCCTCTGGATTCATGATCTGGCCATACCAGACCCTTATTTCATCCTGCCCCTGCTCATGGGCGTGTCCATGTTCTTCCAGCAGCGCCTCAATCCCGCGCCGGTAGACCCCATGCAGAAGCGCATCATGTCCGCGCTGCCGGTGGTCTTCGCCGTGTTCTTCTCCTTCTTCCCCGCAGGCCTGGTGCTCTACTGGCTGACCAACAACGTGGTTTCCATCGGGCAGCAGTACCTGATCACCCGCCATATCATGGCGGCCAAGGACTAGGGTGCGGGTGAGGATTTGTCCGTGCTGAGTTAAGGGCATGGATTATCAGCAGGGAGACACTATTGTGGCGATTGCCACTCCGCCGGGAGAAGGCGGTGTCGGCATTTTGCGCCTCTCCGGACCACAGGCGTCGTCCATCGCGACGGCGCTCTGCGGCGGACCGACAGGCAAACCGCTGACGCCACGCCATGCTCATTTTCGCCGCTTTTACGCCCGCGACGGCAGCCTGATCGATCACGGCATTGCCCTCTATTTTCCAGCCCCTAACAGCTACACCGGCGAAACCGTCGTGGAATTGCAGGGCCATGGCAGCCCGCTGGCCCTCGCCAGCCTGCTCACCGAGGCTATCGCTCTTGGCGCACGGGCGGCGCGTGCCGGGGAGTTCAGTGAACGGGCCTTTCTCAACGGCCGGCTTGATCTTGCCCAGGCCGAAGCGGTGGCCGACCTCATCCACGCCCGCAGCGATGCTCAGGCACGAGCCGCGGCAGCGAGCCTGGAGGGCGCCTTTTCACAAGCCGTCGACGATATTCACGGCCAGCTTCTGCGCCTCCTCGCCCTCGCTGAAGCCGGACTGGATTTCAGTGAAGAAGACCTTGGCGATGCCCATGAGCAGGCGATCGGCGACAGCCTGGTAGGGCTGGATGCTCAGGTCGCCCATCTGCTCAAGCAGGCACAGCAAGGCGCCCGACTCGCCCGCGGCGGTCGCGTGGTGCTCGCCGGACGACCCAACGTCGGCAAGTCCAGCCTGATGAACGCCCTCGCCCGGCGAGAGTCAGCCATTGTCACCGCCATCCCCGGCACCACCCGCGACCTGCTTCGAGAGGAGATCGTCCTCGGCGGACTACCGGTGGAACTCGTCGACACGGCGGGACTGCGCGAGGCGACGGATGCCGTGGAGGCGGAGGGCGTCGCCCGCGCCCGCAACATATTGCACAGCGCACAATTAATCCTGCTGGTGGCCGATGCAAGCACGGGATGGCAAACAGAGGACGAAGTTATCCTGCGCGACCTGCCGGAAGGACCGCGCCGCATCATCTGGAACAAAATGGATCTGGTTTCCGCACCACCCGCCACCCCGACGGGTGAGGAAGCCATAACACTTTCCGCCCAAACCGGCGCAGGTCTCGATGCATTACACCGCAGCCTGATTGAAGCGCTGGGTGTGCAGGGCGACAGTTGCCCCTTCAGCGCCCGCCGTCGCCATGTCGAAGCCCTGGAAAGCTGTTGGCACCGACTCGGCGCCGCACGCGACATGCACCGCCTGGGGGATGCCCCGGAACTGGTCGCCCAGTCCCTGCGTGAAGCCGCGGCAGCGCTGGCCGGCATCACCGGTCACATGGACGTGGAAGACATTCTCGGCGAGATTTTTTCGCACTTTTGCATCGGGAAATAACGCAGGAATTCGCATAGAGGCAAAATCAGAATGCAATAAACCCGGTAACCGCAAACTCGTTGTCAGCGGCATCCGCAACACTTTGGGGTAATACTCTTTGTGCTGGCGGAATACCGGACAAATCAGGTATTTTTACGCTTCTAACGAAATAATCAACCATTATCCTGGTGGACTTGGTAATATGGTATTGGCCACCGATCGCCCAGGTTTTGAATATTCTCTCCTGCGTTGCAACATTGGGCAATCGATCATAGAAGTCATAGCGCAGATCAAACTCTAACCGGTTGGTTACAAAAAATCCTCCAGAAACATAATATCCTTTAGCCGTATTCTGGCTTCCCGGGTAAACTTGGGCGTCCGTAAGCGTCGGTGCGGCACCTGCGTAGGCATTAAATACCGCGGGGGCATCAATCATTCCGGAACCACGGATATATTCAAACTTGAGCCATCTTCCCCAACGGTGCATATATCCCTGCGTATACGTCAGGCCAAGTCCATCCCGTGTCATGGCGTAGGATTGTCCATTAAAAATGGGGTTCGCATGCTGATACCAGAGGAATCCCGTCACGTCACTGCGAAATGGTCCATGAATTGGCCCAAACCCTCTTAAAATGTAAGACGCCTGCAGGCGCGCTGCAACGAGCGCTCCGCTTGAGGTGTTTGTCGCCACCAGAGGTCCAAAGTTGCCGACCATCACGCCATAGGCGTACTCCATATTTCCCGCACGGAACCAGTCCATCACTTCCGCACCGGGATATCGAAACGCGTTGTTTCCCATTATATTTTTACCGGGAACGGAATAACTTTCATATGGCCCTGACCCATAATCGGTATTTGTTGAGTAAAATGGCTGCAACATTAGTTGTTGTACGACGGTGCTATAATTAAACCCAAATGAAAAGTTTGGGTATCCCTGCATATCTTCTTCCGGACCGGGTGCGCGAATGATACCCACTTCAACGCGGGCGCCGGGAACATAACTAAATGTAGCATGGGCGTCCATAAGCTGTGGTGTGTAGTTGCCGCCAACGTGAGTAAACTGATTGTTCCCGAACTCGCCGGCCAACATGTATGAAATATGCTTATTGATGTTTCCTCGTAGCATGACATGCGCAAAGAGAATATTAAATGACTTGCTGGATGTGTCTTGAGGTGCTACCAGGTTAAACCTCGGAATCTGGCCATTTTCTGCCGCTGTTCCATTCATGTATTTGTAAAGCGGAATAAAGAATCCACTGAAGTTTAACAGTGGTGCGTTTACTGGAGAAATACCTTCCATCTTAAACCAATTTGCAGCGGCGGCAGAGTCTATTGAACCCGCAGCCAGAACGGCAACAGCAAGGGCATATATTGCATATTTTTTTTGTTTCTTCCTCTTCCCCATATCTATCTCCTTCAGACATCGCCCCGGGCATGCTGGCTTCGTTGGCCAGGAACGTAACGGGGCAGATGGCCGGCTGGTTACGGGTTATCGGTCTGGCCGATAGTGCACGTTATAAATACTAACTGCTATGACTTATCGTTTTTAGCGGAATCGCCATGATCCAGTCCCAGGAGTTGGTCAGGTAGATGGTGCCCCCCACTATTACCGGACTTTCGATCCCGAACTGGCCACCGATATGATGTTGGTGAAGTTCCTTTCCGGTGACAGGATTGACAACAAATATGTATTGCCCAGTTGTGATGTACAGCAATCCTTTGTAATAGGTTGGAGCCGAACGCCCCGCACCTGCCGCAACTTTGGTTGGGACATGCCATGTCCACAGCAGCTTGCCCGTTTTAAGTTCATACGCCTGATATGTTGATGCGACGGGGTTGCCCACATATACGATGTTGTTGTGGATCATGGGAACGCCCCCTTTAAACGCAGGTATCTTTCCTCCGCTACCCATGTTTCTGGTCCATAGAACCGCGCCGGTCTTGGCATCAAATGCGCGAATGACGTTGCTGAACATGGCCTTTTTATTGGCTTGCGGTTTCGTTGTCGCATCGAGTACGACAACACCATCAGCCGCCGCCGGAGATACGTCGCCAATACCAGTATTACTGGCGCCCGGTATCGTCCCCTTCCATACGATATGCCCGTTGGATTCATTCAGACAATAAAGATATGGCTTGATCGCCATAGCAAAATAGATATTGTGCCGATACGCTGTCACGCTGGACATGTTGTCCATGCCCCCCACACGGGTTTTCCAGATCTGCTTTCCAGTAGTGGCGTTAATTCCAAACGCATTTCCTGCGCCATCAGCAATAAACAGGGTGTTGTTGTCATAGGCTGGTGTCGCCATGGTTTCGCCAGGGGTCGCGAAGTACCAAAGTAGCTTGCCGTTGCTGCGGTTAAGTGCATAAATGCCGTTGAAACTCACATTTAGACCTCGCGCTGAGGCCGATGGATTGTGGGCATATCGCAGGACGTTGGCGAAGTTGAAGGCTACGCTGCCGGCGGATAGGTATACCGTATTTCCAATGACCAAGGGGTTGCCCATCAAATTATTTCCGACAGGACTCGCGCGCCAGATGAGTTTCCCGGTTTTTGCGTTAACCGCATATGCAAACATATCATCGCTTTCCGCATAGACCACGCCGTCCACCACCGATGGCCCCAGCGCGTTTCCATAGAACTGGGTTTGTGTTACGGAAGCTTCCGCCGCCCCATAGGTCTTACTCCCGAACGGCGGGTTTGCCAGAGGCCATGCACGGGCTTCCGGAAACAACCATGATACGCCGTTCCTTATCCATTCCGGCGCGTCGTCACGGACCGGAAATGCGGCATTGTGGGCGGGATTGGCGTATGCGTGTGTCCATTCGGATGGGCCGACACCGGCATCCACGCCAGATGGTGCGTTTTCCGGGTGAGACACCGTTCGATAGGGCCCGGTTGAATCCATTGGAACAGCAACAGAGGCAGGCGCCAACGGCACCCAGCCAAAGAGGGCCAGCAACAAAGACGATAAAAGAATTTTGTTATGTGGGCCATGGTTACGTACAATACTTGGCATATCAGATCTCCAATCCATTTGGTGGGATACAACATACTCGGTGATCCGCTTCGCTTTTTCAGCAGGCGTTTACACTTTGGTCATTCCCATAAACGATATTCACTGATTCAAATGCTCGCTTCTATAACACAATCAGCGTTATATTTCTGGCTGCATCCCACTTATGATATTCAATGAACAAACGAAAATGGGAATCCCGCGGCAGCAGGAGATGTTCCATGCACTTGGCAACCTACAAGGTATTTTTCCCGATAAACAGTCAATTGCCATCCTACGTATGCGGCCGCGGCCTACATATTGCATGTATTGTGCCAGTCGCGTAACGATCGCAGAATGCTGTTTTATCTTGTTATTCTTACAGCGTGGGTTATCCGGAAGGAGTGGGGAAGGGCCAAACGGCACAGGTCGACCGTGAAGTTGTCCAAAAAGGGCCAACGAGCGCGTATTTCGGTCCCATTTGGTCTTGCCAAGTAACGGACCGGGCTAGCGCGAAATTATAGCTTCTCGCCGCCCGACACATCTTCACGGTCGACGACCAGCCCAAGATTTTTCATGCGGGTGTGCAGTTGCTTACGGCTGATACCAAGCAACAGCGCGGCCTGACTCTTGTTGGACTGCGCCTTATTTAGAGCCGACAGGACTGCCTCGCGCTCTACGGCATGAAGATCATAAGCCCCACCGAAGGGGAGTATTCTCTCTGTTTCCGTGGTACGCATCTCGTTGGGGAGATCGGCGGCAAGTATGGTGCCACCCCGATTCAGCACCACCAAACGCTCGACGATATTCTCAAGCTGGCGAATATTGCCGGGCCACGAATAGGCCTCCATGGCAGCTAACGCTGCAGTCGCTATGTCTACTTCAGGCCGCCCCAGTTCTGTGCATACACGTCGCAAAAAATGACGGACGAGAGGCGCGATATCCTCCCGCCGCTCCCGCAGCGGCGGGATGTGCAACGGGATGACATTCAACCGATAATACAGGTCTTCCCGAAAACTGCCTGCCTCCACCGCCTTGGCGAGGTCCACATGGGTTGCAGCGATGATACGCGCCGCGAAGCGCAGGGGTTGATTCCCGCCGAGGCGGGTATATTCCCGCTCCTGCAAGGTGCGTAACAACTTGACCTGCATAG
>NZ_JABBDR010000294.1 GCF_018854495.1 Acidithiobacillus ferruginosus | reverse complement strand
TACAATTGGTGGAGTTGGTATACCCGACTGGCCTTTCCGGAATCCCGGCGAGAGGCCATCACCAGCCGTCCATTGCTGTTGTCCGCCATAGGCCGAAGCACGAAACACGCTGGACAGACCCAGCTTTACCTGACGCCCATGCATGCCGCGCAGAAAAAGGTCGAGCGCGGAATTGAGAATATCCGCCGAGGCTTACGGGCGGTTCGCCAGACTGCGGAGCGGTTGCTGGGGCACCAGCCATGGGACCTCCTCGTGCGCTACATCGTCGCCCAAATTACCCAATCACCGTGGTTACCAGATGGGGCGATTCCTGCTCTGGCCAGGCCGTAACTGCTTTTTAGGATCAATGCTTCCCGTAGCTGATGGATCCGCCAGCGGTCGGCCACCCGGTGGTGCTGATCCTGCTGGCGGCGAGTAAGA
>NZ_JABBDR010000293.1 GCF_018854495.1 Acidithiobacillus ferruginosus | reverse complement strand
GTTGGGAGAGCACCTGCTTTGCAAGCAGGGGGTCACCGGTTCGAGACCGGTCAGCTCCACCACAGGGAAGAGGCCCGCGAGAAGCGGGTCGGACGCTGGGCTGGGGTGGAGGGTGGCAGGTAGGGCGAGCAGTAAAAGGTGGTAGAGAGGTAAGGAGTCCGTAGTAGTGAGTTTCTAGTGAAGAAGCTGAGTACTACCGATTCAGAGTAGCGAAGCGGTATCGTTCTTTGACAGTTGAGGAAGGGAAGGCCATGTTTGTCATCTTGCCGATGGCAGACCTCCAGGTGGATGCTTGGGG
>NZ_JABBDR010000292.1 GCF_018854495.1 Acidithiobacillus ferruginosus | reverse complement strand
CGATAAAGGACTCAAGACGGGGGATCGGGTGGTGGAGAGCGCCCAGTTCCTGCTCTATTCCGAATCCCAGTTCCAGTCCGTCAAGGCCCGCATGCTGGGGGGCACCACGAGTGCCGCGCCGGGCACCGGGATTTCCCAGCCGCAGAACATGACTCAGGGCCGGAAGCCCCCTGCGTCCGCCGCTCCCGCCGGGAATGCTGGTGCCCCGCCAACGCCACCGGCCTCATCCGGTCCGGGCGTCATGGTCGGGATGAACAGGGGTCAAGGAGGCAAATCTCATGATTAGAGCGATCATGCGTTGGTGTATGGAAAACCGTTTGCTGGTCGTGATCGCCGTCCTGGTATTGATCGTCGGCGGTACGCTGGCGGTGATCAACATCCCCCTGGAAGCACTCCCCGACATCTCGCCCACCCAGG
>NZ_JABBDR010000291.1 GCF_018854495.1 Acidithiobacillus ferruginosus | reverse complement strand
CGTCACGCCGGAGACGTCCCGTGCGCCTTCGGCAATGGCCCCGGCCATGGTTTCGATATGCCCCCAGAGGCTGTGATACAGCACCAGTATTTTGCTCATGATGGTCTCCTCGTGTTGGCCAATGTTGCCCAAGAGTAAAGACGGTTAGTATACCTTGTAAAGTAGGTACCATCAGGTAACTACCGCTAGGCAGTCCTAGAAAGAGGTGGCATGCCCTATGAATGCAAGGCTCTGCTTATGGATGGGATAGTCTGACGCTGTCCGATCCCTTGCCTGACGTTTCATCAAGGGGGCGGATCATCAATAGCCTTGCGGCTGGCAGCTATCCGGTTTGGGTGATTGCAGCGAGGGCGCACATAATGACGAGGTTGCCGTATTTGGTTTCACGGGAGCTATGTATCGAAAGTGGTGTACAGGCAGGTTACAACTGACTTGAGTAAGGTGGCGTACTGTTGCTACAAAGGGTTTGCAGACCAAGTAAGCAACGTAAGGAGTACGCCGTGGAAAAGAATACCGTATTTGAGGGTGGTATGGGAGAGCTGGGCTTGGGGATAGAGGGCGTGCTGCGGCGTGCGGCACGTTCCCTGATCGAACAGGCCATAGAGACAGAGGTGGCCGTATTGCTGGAAGAGTTTTCTGCGGTACGGATGGTCAATGGTCGTCAGGCGGTCGTTCGTAACGGCCACCTGCCGGAGCGAGAGATCATGACTGCCCTGGGCCCTGTGCCAGTGAAGGTCCCCAAGGTTCGGGATCGCTCGGGTTCGGGGATTAAATTCAATTCGGCACTGGTGCCACCGTATGTGCGTAAATCGCGGACGGTGGCGGCCACGGTCCCCTGGCTGTATCTGCATGGGGTATCTTCTGGCCACATGCAGGAGGCGCTTTCTATCCTCCTGGGCGAAGAGGCCAAGGGACTTTCCCCGGCGGCATTGGGACGCCTCAAGGCGCAGTGGGCGGAAGATCATGCCGCCTGGCAACGCCGTTCCCTGGAAGGTAAACGGTATGCCTACTGGTGGGTGGACGGCGTCTATACCAACCTGCGTGCGGAGGAGGATCCACGCATCTGCCTGCTGGTGATTATTGGCGTGACTGCGGACGGGAAGAAGGAACTGGTCAGTGTCAGCGACGGCCTGCGCGAATCCAAGGCCTCCTGGCTGGAGATTCTGCGCGACCTGCAGGTTCGTGGTCTGGAAGCTGCACCATTACTGGCTATTGGTGATGGCGCCATGGGCTTCTGGGCCGCATTGGACGAAGCGTATCCCGAAACCCGCCAGCAGCGCTGCTGGGTGCACAAGACCGCCAACATCCTCAACGAACTGCCCAAATCCAAGCAGGGCAAGGCGAAGGCGGCATTGCAGGAAATCTGGATGGCCGAGAGTCGGAAGGCCGCGGAGAAAGCCCTGGAGGTCTTTGTGCGCAACTACCAGGCGAAGTATCCCAAGGCCGTGGCCAAGCTGGAAAAGGATCGGGAGGAATTGCTGGCCTTCTATGATTATCCGGCCGAACATTGGCGGCATATCCGCACCACCAATGCCATTGAATCGACCTTTGCCACCGTGCGTCACCGGACATCGCGCACCAAAAACTGCGTGTCGCGCAACAGCTTCATTGGATTGGGCTTCAAGATGCTGCAGCAGGCAGAAAAGCGCTGGATCGCCATTTTCCATCCGGAGAAAGTGCGTGATCTGTTTGCGGGGGTAAAATTCACCGATGGATTGCCGGCCAATGAAACCCTGCCGGGGGACCAACAGGACGCCGCCTAAGCTATGTTAGAACACGCTCATACACCAAAATTGACTATAGCTCGTTTCACGGTTGATGGATAAGGGAATCCATGTATATTCTCTGGCTGCAAGGCCATCAGGTGTATTCTCGAGTCAGGCGATATCGGCAGGAAGGCGATTTAAGCTGTCGGTCGAGGCTTGCCCGTTGGGCCGGAACAGACTTATATGGATGCCGTAGGACACTCTCACCTACGGCGTCAGGCGCTATTCAATTTTCCTTCCCAGTTTCTCCCCCACTTGCGTCATAGCATCAAGCACGGGTTTTAGTTCCTTCCCGAGTTGAGTCAGGCTATATGATACCTGCGGTGGTGAAGAGGGAATGACCTCCCTCGCTACGACCCCGAGTTCTTCCATCTCTCGCAACCGAGTCGTAAGAACCTTCGATGTAATCGTGCCAATGTCGCGGCGCAAGTCTCCGAAGCGCCGAGGTTCATCGCAAAGGTACCAAAGCACCTTAGGCGTCCACGCTCCGGCGAGCAGTCGCAGGCACACGTCGAGCGGGCAGTCTTGGGGTGGCGGAGTTCTTCTGGACCGTTGTTTATTCATCATGGCACCAATCATATACTAGGTATCCTACAGGAATCTACTATCTATAGGATGCCTACGAGTGCATAGTCACTATCGTGACTTCAGACTAAACTCTGATAGGAGTTTCCGACGATCCTCACTGCGGCGGAAGAGGCCCAAACTGGAGCACGATCTGTTGCTCGTGTTTCGTTTTCTAGCCGCCGTCCCGTCTTTACAGGAGAAACCGATGATTAAAATCCGCAAGAGCGAAGAGCGCGGGCATGCCAACCACGGCTGGCTCGATAGCTACCACACATTCTCGTTTGCCGAGTACCACGATCCGAATCATGTGCAATTCGGCAGCTTGCGTGTCATTAACGAAGATCGTGTGCAGCCGGGTCAAGGTTTCGGCACACACGGGCACCGCGACATGGAAATCGTCAGTTACGTGCTGGAGGGCGCACTGAAACACAGCGACAGCATGGGCAACGGTTCGATCATCCGCCCCGGTGATGTGCAGCGAATGAGCGCCGGAACCGGTGTTACCCATAGCGAATTCAATGCGTCGCAGAGCGACTTGGTGCATTTTCTCCAGATTTGGATACTGCCCAAGTCTATGGGGTTGGCTCCAAGCTATGAACAAAAACATTTCGCCTTCAATGACAAACGCAACCGGTTATGTCTTGTGGCATCGCCGGACGGACACGACGGTTCGGTCACTGTCCAGCAGGATACCCGCATCTACTCAAGCGTACTAGAAAAGGGCGGCAGCGTGACTCACACTTTGGGGCTGGGTCGGCGGGCTTATGTGCACGTAGCCTGGGGCAGCGGTGAAGTCAACGGCCACCTCCTCCAAGCCGGCGATGGCGCGCGCGTCACCGACGAATCGACAATCTTGCTGACTGGCGCGCCCGATGCGGAATTGCTGATCTTCGTTATGGCCTGAGCGTAACTGGAGTCAATACTCGCCAAAAGATTTTCCCCCTCACACAACCCAACCGGAGGTGCCAAAGTGAACCAGAAAAAAGCCACGGGTTCGAAAGTTCAAATTTCGAAGAATGGCCCGTATATCGTCTCGGGAGATGTTCCTCTAAGCAAGGAGATCATCGGAATAAACGAAGGCGGCGAATCGATAAAGTGGGAGCAGGGACAGAAATATCCATCCCAGGGGCAGTACGCATTGTGCCGTTGCGGCCATAGCGGAAACAAGCCATTTTGTGACGGCGCACATACAAAAGCCAGATTTGACGGCACCGAAACCGCGAACCGCCAACCCTATCTCGAGCAGGCCGAGACTTTACGAGGTCCGACAATGTCATTGACGGATGTTGAGAGCTTGTGTGCATTCGCGCGTTTTTGCGATCCACGCGGACGGGTATGGAATCTCGTCAAAGCAACGGACGAACCGTTGACAAGTAAGTGTTTCGTCAACCAGACCTGCGACTGTCCTTCGGGGCGACTTGTGGCCTGGGACAACAACACCGGAAAACCGATCGAACCGAAACATGAGCCATCAATAGCACTGATTGAAGACCCTTCCAAGGCGTGTTCCGGGCCGGCATGGTTGCGCGGTGGAGTGCAACTGATCGGAGCCGATGGTTTCGAATACGAAGTGCGCAACCGAATGACCTTGTGCCGCTGCGGCGCGTCTCAGAACAAGCCTTTCTGCGACGGCACGCACGCTTCGATCGGATTTGATGACGAAAATTGAGTTTGTAAAGTCCTTGTCGCGCTGTATAGCGGGCTTCCTCAGGCACAGACCACAAATAAGGATCATAGGTATCTATAACGATGACTCATAATTAAGGGGCAACGCCAGTGCCGTGCTAACTGCTTTTATCACATTGAAACTTAGATGGCTTTGCCGTTGGTCGAACAGACTGTGTGGCTCTGGCCGAAGTTATCGTTGCACTATCCATGGTCAATCGGGTTCTCATAGGAGTGGTAAATGATCAACATTCTTGGGATATCAGGGAGCCTGCGCGCAGGCTCCTACAACACCGCGCTGCTGCACGCGGCACAGAATTCTGCTCCCGCCGATGTGCGGGTTGAGACTGCCACGCTGCACGGTATTCCGCTCTACGACGGCGATCAGGAGCAAAGCGAAGGACTGCCGCAGAGTGTGGTCCAGCTAAAGGCGCGTATTGTGGCAAGCGATGGTCTGCTTTTGGTAACACCGGAATATAACAACGGCATCCCCGGCGTGTTCAAGAATGCTATCGACTGGTTGTCCAGACCCGCAGAAGATATCCCGCACGTGTTCGGTGGCCGTCCAGCAGCCATTATCGGAGCTTCTCCGGGCAGTTTTGGTACCATACTCGCCCAGAGCGGTTGGTTGCCGGTACTCCGAACACTGGGCAGCCCACATTGGTCTGGTGGTCGCTTACTGGTGTCACGGGCGCATAATGTGTTCAGCGAGAATGGCGAAATAACAGATGAAACGGTACGTAAAAGTCTGCGAGACTTCTTGCGCGATTATGCGCAATTCATTCAGATGCATCTCGTTCTCAAGAGTGATCGCTCCTAATTCTTCCCCGATGAGGATGGTCAATCCTTGCTCTGCATGAGAGTTTTTTCTATGCGCCGATCTGGCACCAACCATAATAGTGCCACAGCCGCGTAAACGGCTTTGGAAAATGTTGGTGACCATTGGGCACTTAAGATGCCAAAAATATAGAGCATGGGAGAAGCTTTTCCCTTCCAGTCCCGCCCCACAGCTCGCCGCAATACCTGGGCGCCGGCAGCGATGATGGTGTGCTGCAAAATAAAATAGGCCATGGCGGCCATAAGCAGAACCGCACCATATAACTCGGTGGGCGCTATCGCTAAGCGATTTTCGCCCATCCAGCCGGTGACAAAGGGGAAGAGTGACAGCCAAAACAACAGGTGCAGATTGGCCCACAGTACTGCACCGTTAATATCTCCACTGGCATGTAGCATGTTGTGGTGATTATTCCAGTAAATACCAACGTAGATGAAACTCATCACATAGCTGAGGAATACGGGAAGCACGGGCATAAGGGCCAGCATGTTTTCCCCATGGGGAATCCTCATTTCGATCACCATGATGGTGATGATGATGGCGATAACTCCATCACTGAACGCCTCAAGTCGGCTTTTGTTCATTGCCCATCCCTCCCGAAACGCAAAACCTGCTTATGGCCAAATATCGAACTGTTTTTCTGATGGATGTCAACAGGAACTGTGTGGCGACGCCTTTTTGGAGTATGTTTTAACTATGCATCAATCACCCTGCTACTTCCTTTGGCCTGCAAGGCTCAATATCGGCGCCATGACCGACGGCTACCCGGACGGGGATCCGCGCTCGTTAGGCTACAGTTACATTGCCAAGCCGCAACTCTACTGAATTACGCCAGAATAGCACAACGCGGCGTGCCGATGACCGCTGAACTTGGCGCAATCCGACAAGGTTACTGGGACATAGCCAGATGGGTAGAAAGAGATGGTTTGGCTCAGCCATATCTACTCACCCAAGAGTCCGAGACATCAAGTAGCTCCACCAACGATGCTGATGCCGCCAACAGCAGTGCCTACTTGGTGATGCCTACTCCCTGCGAGCATTCCGATCACCGCCGACGCCCCCTCGCAAAGTCCGCTGCAAATGCTGTCCACGCCACGCCCGCCAGCGTCGGGTTTCACTCTGCTTTTCAGGCGCCCGGTCGGCAGCAGACTGTAAACGGTCATTCAAAGTGGGGGGCATGGCCTGCGCTAGGAGTTCGCCCAGAGTCGCCTTTTAGATTGAAGCTTCATGGGCCATGCATAAGTCGAAATGTGTTCTAGGCACGCCGGTGTTAAGTAAACGCCAACCCTGGCGGTACTCGAAGTGATCCACTCCGTTCACGTCAAGGCCACCCATTATGTAATCGACGCTGTAGTGAACCGCCCTGGGTTTTGTGGAGGCCATTTGGTTTAAGTGGGGGTCCCTTCAGGATACGGAATTTAAAGTACGTTAAGACCCTGCGAGGCCACGGAATAACCTGTATGTGCTGGCTTTGGCATATTCCATCACCAGCAGAATCGGTTACAGGTGCCGTGATCCACACGTTGCAGCTTCCAGCGTAACCGAAAGCGATGTACGAATTGTGGTGCATGTCCACAATGATGTTTTTATTACTTTCGTACATGGGATTAGCGTTTATCCGAAACCGCACGGAAAATTGCGAGAGGAGTACCCCATGCCGCGCCGTTCCATGCTGTCTGCCGCCGAGCGCAATAGTCTGCTCAAAATACCCACCACCCAGAATAATCTCATCCGGCGCTACGCCTTCAACGAGTGGGACCTCTCCATCATCCGCCAGCATCGTGGGCCAGAGAATCGCTTGGGGTTCGCTGTCTATCTTTCATTCATGTTAGCATGCTCTGCATGCTGGCAGAGCCTCCGCGCGCGATTTATGGCGGGGCCATGCCGGACGGGTAGCGTTGCCCCGCTGAAGAGGCGACAAGTTTCAGGAGCAAGATATGCAGATCAACACGCGCAAGCTGGGCTCGCAGGGGCTCGAGGTGTCAGCCCTTGGCCTCGGCTGTATGGGAATGTCGGAATTCTATAGCGGCCGCGATGAGGCTGAGGCGGTCGCGACCATCCACCGCGCGCTCGAGCTTGGCGTCACATTCCTTGACACCGCCGACATGTACGGCCCGTTCACCAACGAAATTCTGGTCGGCAAGGCAATCGCCGGTCGCCGCGATCAGGTCGTGCTTGCGACCAAGTTTGCGAACGTCCGCGGCGAGAAGGGCGAATTTCTCGGCATTCGCGGCGACGCTGAATATGTCCGTCAGGCCTGCGACGCTTCACTGAAGCGCCTCGGGGTCGACCACATCGACCTCTATTACCAGCACCGGGTCGACCCGAACACGCCGATCGAGGAAACGGTGGGCGCCATGGCCGAACTGGTGAAGGCCGGCAAGATCCGCTACCTCGGTCTGTCGGAGGCGGCGCCGGAAACCATCCGCCGCGCCCATGCCGTACACCCGATCTCGGCGCTCCAGACTGAGTATTCGCTCTGGAGCCGCGAGCCGGAGGAAGAAATCCTGCCGACGGTGCGCGAACTTGGCATCGGCTATGTCGCCTACAGCCCGCTTGGACGCGGCTTTCTCACCGGGCAGATCCGCCGCATCGAGGATCTCGCCGAGGACGACTACCGCCGCAACGCGCCGCGCTTCCAGGGAGAGAACTTCCAGAAGAACCTCGACCTGGTTGCCGAGATCGAGAAGATGGCGCGCGAGAAGGGGTGCACGCCTGCCCAGTTGGCGCTCGCGTGGCTTCTGACCCAGGGAGAGGACATCGTTCCGATCCCGGGGACCACGAAGCGCGCGCGGCTTGAGGAAAATTTGGGGGCGATGGACGTGCGGATCACGGCTGAGGATCGCGCCCGGATCAACAGCATCCTGCCGCCCGGCGCTGCCGCGGGAACGCGCTATGCCGCACCCCAGATGCAGGCGCTGAACCGTTGAGCGACTTGCGGGCAAGGTCGCCATAGTCACCGGCGGCGGCTGCGGGCTCGGCCGGGCGATGGTTCTGGTTCTGGGTCTGCTCGCAGCGGGGCCAGCCTGGGCGGAGGAGAAAGCGGGGTTGCATGTGATCCAGGGCGGACCGGCGTATTTCAACGCCGGTATCGGCGCCTTTAATGCGGCTGGCGTCGAGCCAGGTCCCGGACATCGGGGTAACGCGACGCTTCCAGAAATCGATCTGGAATATCAGTCCGCCTCCAAGTTGTTCGGCGTTGGTGCCTTGTGGGGGGTCGTCGCTAATACCAATGGCGGTTTCATGGGTTACACTGGCCTGTACTCGGATATTGCCTGGGACCACTGGGTGCTGACGCCCGTGCTCGGCATGGGCGGATATAATCAGGGGCGGGGCAAATATCTGGATGGCACCTTCCAGTTCCGCCTAGAGTTGAATCTGGCTTATCAGTTTGCGGATCAATCTCGGTTGGGGATCAAAATAGCCCACATTTCCAATGCGTATATTGCCAACGAGGACCCCGGCGAGGACGAGGTGTTGCTGACGTATGCCATTCCCCTGTCTTTTGGTGATCACTCCTGAGACAAACCCCGCTCCGTCCGCCGATCCGGTCTATGACATGGACCGCTGGCGGGTGCTGGAGTGGCAGAAGGTCCAGCCTGAGGAAGGGGTTTATCGGTATTACCGCCTGACCCTTCAGCAGAACCTCTGGGGAGAGTGGGAACTGGTGAAGAGCTGGGGACGGATAGGCCAGCGGCCTACCCGAGTGGTCCGGCAGAGCATTTCATCACCTGATATGGCCGAGACCATCGCTGCCGATGTGGATAAACAGCGACGCCAGCGGGGATATCTCTACTGTATCAAGCCGTAGGTCGTAAGCGTTTGTGGCACAATAGCCTCAATCATCTAATATTGCAGAATGGGGATGTAAACCGGAACCGCCGAAAATTCCGTCACTCAAAATCCAGACCGGCCAGCTCCTCAGAAAGCGGAATATAAAACCCGTTAAGGGAGAGTGAACCATTCCGGGGGCTGGCACCGGGGCGGCCAAGCAATCGAGGGTAGGCGTTTCCCTGCTGCTGCGCATCAGCAGGAAGATAAAGCCCGTTTGGCTGCCGAAAAGCTGGGCGGTAACGCCAGCCAGCCCCCGGAATGGTTCACTCTCCAATTCCACGGCGCTGGCAGCCGCTTCGAGGTACCACCCCCGACCATCAAAGCGCATAGCTCCCCTCCTCCGCCCCGGCAATGGCTCATTTTACAAACGATGGAAATCCACCGGACGGCCCCTTGGCATCCAACTCTGAGAGGAACCGAAACAGGCCACTGCTGCTAATAGTAACGGCTTTTGTAATAAAAAATTATATGTTAAATAATCACATACATAACATCGCAAATGATGTTTTATAGTTGCAATTATTATCGCTTTGCATTATAAAAATTCATGACACGCGCAGAAATAAAACACCGGATAACAACAGGAAAAAGCCTCGAAACATGCCGGGGACGGGTGTCTATTTCGCCTTTGCCACCAAAATGCTGCAGGGCAATTCCCGCAGCAGCGCCTTGGCGACCGCCCCCTGCAGCCAGTGTCCCAAAGAAAAATGCGGAATATGCCCAATGATCAGCAGGTCGGCACCCGTTTGCAGTGCGTAACGGGAAATCTCTTCGGCCGGGTTGCCCTCAGCCGTTTGAGTCACGACCCTCAGGCCCTCGGCACGGAGCTTACCCGCGACGGCATCCAGACTGCTGCGGACAGCATTGCCTTCCCGCCCCAATACATCCTCCGCCCCCGCCGCCTGACCAATGGCCATGCCCCCGGTACTGACGATGACGCCGAAAAGATGCAATTCACCTTGACACAAACGGGCGAGCTCCCCGCCTTGGCTGAGTGCTGTTTCGCTCGACGGACTGCTGTCGTAGGCAACCAGAATTTTCTGAAACATTTACCACCTCCAAAAAGGTCGCGCCCCACCGCCCACGAGACGAATCTCCCACCTACTCCACGATCACCGTCTGCTCCACCGCCGCACCACGCTTAGGCGAGCGAATAATCAGCAGCAGCGGAAAAACCGCCAGCGTCATCACCAGCATCAGCCAAAAATCATCGATATACGCAATCATCGTCGCCTGCCGGGTGATTTCCGTATTCAGCAGAAGCTGGCCCATGGCGTTATGGGGATTATAAAGGCTGGCTACCGCCGGGTTCTGAAAACCCGGATTACTGTCATTGATGTGGGCGCTCAGCGCCGCGTGGGCAATCTGCGTATTGCGGGTGAGCAAGGTCTCCACCAGAGAAATCCCGATACTGCTACCGACATTACGTACCAGACTGTAGATCGCTGTGCCGTTGGCCCGCATCTCCGGGCTCAGGGTCGCAAAGGTAGCAGTGCTCAGGGGCACAAAAACCAGACCAATCCCCAGCCCCTGCCAGACGCCCGGCCAGATCACATCGCCCTCACCGATTACCAGACTATAGCCCTGCATTTGCCAGAGGGAAAAGGCGGTGATTCCGAAACCGATAGCGAGCAGCAGCCGCAAGTCCACCTTGCCCACCAGACGCCCGACGATAAGCATGGCGAACATGGTGCCCAGGCCACTCGGTGCCGTCACCCAGCCCGCCGTCATTGCCGTGTAGCCCATCAGATCCTGTAGCATGGTGGGGATCAACGCCCGCGATGCAAAAAGCACCAGTCCGACAATAAAAATGAAGAGCAGGCCGGTGACATAGTTGCGGTTGAGGATCAGACGATAATCGAAGAAGGAACGGTCAAAGGGTGTGCGCCGGGTATGATAGATGAAATATAAGGCTGCAAACCCGGCAATATAGGCTTCTATCCAGATTTCCACCGAAGCGAACCAGTTCTGCTCTTGCCCGCGATCCAGCAACAACTGCAAGGCCCCGATGGCCAGACTCAGACTGACAAATCCCGCCATGTCAAAGTGCATCCGCCGCAGCACCGAATCCCTGGGGAAGGACTTCCAGATTCCCGTAAACGCCATGATCCCCACCGGCACGTTGATGAAAAATACCCAGCGCCAACCCATGGTATCCGTCAGCCAGCCGCCCAGGGTAGGACCGACGATGGGCCCAACCATCACCCCCATGCCCCACAAGGCCATGGCGGAACCCTGCTTTTCCCGGGGGTTGATGTCGAGCAGGACGGTTTGCGAAAGCGGCACCAGCGCCGCTCCGAAGACACCCTGCATCACCCGCGCAACGACAATTTCCCCCAGCGAGGTAGAAATGCCGCACCACATGGAGGCCAAAGTAAAACCCAGTACCGAGGCCAGAAAGACGGTACGCTGACCAAAACGGTCACAGAGCCAGCCGGTCAGCGGTGTGGCAATGGCAGTGGCGACAATATAGGAAGTGAGCACCCAACCGATCTGATTCAGAGACACGGACAGACTGCCCTGCATATGAGGCAGAGCCACGTTGGCGATGGTGCTGTCCAATGTCTGCATGATCGTGGCCAACATAATGGACAGGGTGATGAGGGGCCGATTCAGCCCCTCTGCGCCGACTGCGGCGCTTTCCACAGTCATCGGGAGGATTCTTCGGTAAGGCGCTGCAAACGCTGCAGGATATTCGTCGCTTGCCGTAACGTTGCAGTATCCAGGCCATCCAGCATTTCGCAGCGGAAGTCACCTGCGACACGCTTCACCTCCTCATACACTGTCTGCCCCGCGGGGGTCAGCAATAACCGTCGGATACGCCGGTCTTCCGGAGCGATCTCGCGGCGTACCAATCCAGCGCGCTGTAACCGGTCCACCATGGCTACCACCGTCGGCCCCTCCACTGAGAGACGATTTGCCAGCTCGGTCTGGGTCAGGGGGGTTTCGGCCCGCGCCAGAAAAGCGATACTCATCCAGCTCGCCTGGCTCAGTCCGAGACCCTTCAGGCGACGATCCAGCGCGTGGCGCCAGGCCCGTGCGCTGTCATGCAGGGCCAGGGCAAACGCTTCCTGCAACAGGTCTTTGCTCATGAATCCCTCCGGTATTTTCAGCCGCCCAGATTATTAGGGTACTTATACTTAGAGATCTATCTATTTACAAGAGAGTTGAAGTTTAGACATGTATGAACCTCTCCGTCTATGCAAGATGTCGTAGATATTGGTGGGGTCGACTGCAAACATGTATTCGGCCTGTTAGTGGGCGACTGCCCTGGCCCCGATGGGTAATCCGCGCATCCAGTCCTCATCAAAGCGACGGCTTCTACAGCAGCCCTTATCTTCTTCAGGTTCTCTGGATGCCGGTCTGACCTGTCCCGCCATCTTTCGTCATCTGGCAACCGTTGAAAAGTGCTTTACCTCTTGATTGTTAACGCTGTAATGGACTCAATTAATATCACGCGGTAACGGCTGCCTGATACACCTCTTGCCGTGCCATCATCGCACAGACCACACGAACGGTCTTGGCAGCCAGTGCTACGGCGGCTTTCTTGACGCCACGTCGCTCCACAAGAGTACGGATGCCACCACCTACGGGACTAAAGGCATGTTTTGGTCGATAGGGGTCAACTCCGCCCATTTGCTGGGGTACTCGGCCGATTTTTGTATGGCCGTTTTGACATCTTCTAGTGCGGCGGCGATATCGGTGTTGCCCAACTGGACCATATTCGCCATCATCAACCGGAAATGCTCTGGCACCAGCGCCAGATCGGTAAACGCCTGCCATGCCTCCGCTTCATTTAACTGACGCTGGGTCGCATTCGCAAAGGCGCGAAGCATGTGCTGCACGAACTCTGGCCCCAGTTGGGGAAAGGGTATCTGATGGCTAAACTGGAAAAACGGGGCCTTTTCCATCTGAAACATCCGCCGCAGGCCTTCGCTTGATGACCCTGTGAAAACCGCTTTAATTTGGTCTCCATGCTTGTCGAGGGCGCTCCTCAGAGCGGCCACCAGTGCGCCGTGCCGCTTTTCGTCCGCCAGCGTCTGGATTTCGTCCACGAGCAGCAGCGTAGGTTTTTTCTTCTCGGCCAATGTATTCATCCACTGCCGGAGATCCAGCATGCGTTCGCTGGCCTCTGCCGTCCCCCGCTCCCATGATGCCCGTGCGCTTACTGTACCCGCGTTGGCTCTGACACCTTTTGATCCTGGCCGGCCCAACCGGCGCCATATGCCCGAAATATTGCCCTCTCCCTCCGCGGCCTTTCGGATGGCATCGAGCAATGCCGATTTGGGGTCCTCGCTTGATGACCCAGTGAAAATCGCTTTAATTTGGTCTCCATGCTTGTCGAGGGCGCTCCTCAGGGCGGCTACTAGTGCGCCAT
>NZ_JABBDR010000290.1 GCF_018854495.1 Acidithiobacillus ferruginosus | reverse complement strand
CGGGCACAGCGCACCGGCGCGAATGGCGGGGCGAGCTACCGCATTCCCGGTAACCTCTATAGTCTGCTGCTGGGCACTATAAACGTCAGCTACAACCCCGACGTGTTTGGTCGCCAGAAGGATCTGGTACATGCGGCCAGGGCGCGGGCGGCAGTCAGTCGCGCCAGTCTGCATCAAAGCGAAGTCTTTCTGGCGGCGGCGGTGAGCCGGGCGGTAATCAACGGTGCTGCGGCACAGGCTCAGCTCGATGCCGCCCGGCAGATCGCCACGGCCGATGACCGTCTGTTGCACCTGCTGCAGCAGGAATATCAGTTGGGTTATCAGAATCTGCAAAGCGTGGATCAACAGGAGGCCATCACCGCGGCGGCGCAGGCGCGCATTGCCCCCTTGCAGGCGGATGTGGCGGTGGCCCGCCATGGGCTGGCGGCTTTGCTGGGCCAGTCTCCCGATACGGATCTGCCCATGCCGACACTCGCCAGTCTGCAATTGCCGTCCAGCCTGCCCACCACCCTGCCTTCGGCTCTGGCCGCGCAGCGCCCGGATATCCAGGCCGCAGCGGCGGAGCTGAAAGTGGCGTCCGCGCAGGCCGATGTGGCCACCGCTGATCTGTATCCCCAGTTCAATATCACCGCCGACATCGGTAAGGCGGCCATGACCGGGGGGATGTTCTTCAGCCCGATTTCGACCCTCTGGTCCCTGGGGGCGGGGATCGCGGCACCGATTTATAATGGCGGCGCCCTCCACGCCCAACGCCGCGCGGCGCTCGACCAGTACAAAGCGGTCAGCGATCAGTATCGCGGCACCGTACTCAATGCCTTTCGTGAAGTGGCCGATGCCCTGCGGGCTTTGCAGGGCGCCGACACGTCTTATCAACATCGCCTGGCCGCACAGACTGCCGCCGGGGCCGCCCTGCGTCTGGCGGAGGCCCGCTACCGTGATGGCGCCACCGACTATGCTACGGTGCTCGATGCCGAAATCGCATATCAACAGGACACGGTCGCTGCCATCAGCGCCCGTGGTCAGCGTTATCTGGACAGCGTGGCGCTCTTTGTGGCGCTGGGCGACGGCTGGCAGCCCGAAACCGGTGATGCCCGCCCGGCCAGCGACGCGCAACCCCATTCCGCCATTCACCAATCTCCGGGAGCCCCCGCATGAAGAAGGCCTTTTTCTTACTGGGTATCGTTGTCGTGCTGCTTTTTGGCGGCGTTTATGGCTGGTATCAATGGCGTCAGGGTCGGTTGCACGCACGCTTGGCAGTGGCGGCCAATCCGGTGGTCACCGTTTCTGCCACGCGCGCGCAAAACGAGTCGATGGCGGGCGAGTTGACCGCCGTGGGCGAGATCGTGCCGCAACAGGGAGCGGTGCTCAGTCCCCAGACCGGGGGTGTGGTGCAGCATATCGGCTTTCACTCCGGTGCCACGGTGCAAAAGGGACAACTGCTCCTGTCTCTCGACCCCGGCGCTTTGCCCGGCCAGTTGCAGGCCGCCAAGGCCGAGGCCGCCCTTGCGCAGGTGGATTATCAGCGCGCCGAGAAGGTCTTTGCCATCCACGGCATCTCTACCGCTGCACTGGATAAGGCGCGTTATGGTGCCAGTGTGGCCCAGGCCCGGGTGACGGCCTTGCAGGAGTCTCTGGCGGATACGCAGATCCGTGCCCCATTCAGCGGGGTATTGGGCTTGCGTACCGTGAACATGGGGGAATATGTCCATGCGGGTATGCCGGTGGTGCATATCGAAAACCTGCAGACGCTCTACGCCGATTTCACGGTACCCCAGCGTGATGTGCAGGCGGTGCAGGCGGGCGCACCGATACAACTGGACGTACATGACGGGGTTGTCCTGCGCCATTACCGTGCCAAAGTGCAGGCAGTTTCCAGTCATGTGAATGCGCAAAACCGGGCAGTCAGCGTCCGCGCCCTCGTCGATGCGCCACGGGGCTTGAAGCCGGGCATGTTCGTTCGCGTCGTCCTGCAAAAGGAGGCACCCACGGCACGCCTGATGATTCCTACGGTGGCGGTGAGCTTCAATACCTATGGGGACTTTGTTTATGTGCTGACCCCGGGACCGGATCATACCCTGATCGCCAAAGAGCAGCCGGTGACCACGGGCCTGCAGCGCGGCAACCAGGTGGTGGTCCGTTCCGGCCTCAAGGCGGGCGATCTGGTGGTCACCGCGGGGCAGGTCAAACTGCACAGCGGCGACCATGTGCGCATCAATAACGCCGTGCATCTCTGAGGATCCCCATGCATTTCACCGAACCCTTTATCCGCCGCCCCATCCTCGCCATCTCCCTGAGCCTGGTGCTGTTTTTCTTCGGGTTGCGTTCCCTCGGCCTGATGCCCATCACCGAATATCCGCCGACCAACAGCTCCATGATCACGGTGACCACCCATTACTTCGGGGCCACCCCGAAGACCGTCAATGCCTTTATTACGGCGCCACTGGAAAAGGCCGTCGGGCAAGCCCCCGGCATCAACTATATGACGGCGGTGAGTGAGGATGGCATCTCCATTCTCACCCTCTATATGCGCATGGGCGAAGATCCCAACGCGGCCTTGTCCCAGGTGCAGAGCAAGGTCAATACGGTCCTCAATCAGCTCCCCAAGGGGGTGATGCAGCCGGTGGTGCAGGAAATGTCCGGCTCCGGCGCCTACCTGATGTTGTTGAGCTACCATGGTAAAGGCTTCAATCAGCAGCAGATCACCGACTATCTGACCCGGGTGGTGCAACCTGCCATCCAGTCCGTGCCGGGGGTGGGCCTGACTTCCATCCTGCCGCCGGGCACCGGACCCAACGGCAACACCTATGCCATGCGCGTCTGGCTCGACCCGCAGGAAATGTCCGTGCTCGGCATTACCCCGGAACAGATCAGTACCGCCCTGAAGCAGAACGACTTTGTCGCCGCGGTCGGGCGTCTGCGTGGTCAGTACACGGCGGTCTCCCTGAGTGCCAATACCGCCCTGCATAGCGCTGAGGAATTTCGCAATCTGGTGGTGGCGACAGTGCATGGGGTGCCGATTCGGCTGGGACAGGTGGCCAA
The DNA here is from genome assembly GCF_018854495.1 of Acidithiobacillus ferruginosus. Lineage (GTDB taxonomy): Bacteria > Pseudomonadota > Gammaproteobacteria > Acidithiobacillales > Acidithiobacillaceae > Acidithiobacillus > Acidithiobacillus ferruginosus. The sequence continues at coordinate 7,536 of NZ_JABBDR010000290.1, read as the reverse complement.
AGTCTCCCTGGGCGCTCAGACTTATGACTCATCCGTCATGGTGGATGGCCAGCCGGCGGTCAATATCGGCATCCAGCAGGCTCCCGGCAGTAATGCCCTGAAGGTGTCCCAGGGTATTCAAAAGGTGATGGCCCAGTTGGACTCGACCATGCCGCCGGGCATGAAGGGCTACACCATTTACAATGGCGCGCAGTTCGTCAAAAGTTCTTTGCAGGAAGTGGAAGTCAATATCGCCCTCGCGCTGCTGGTGGTCATCCTGGTGATCTATTTCTTCATGGGCTCATGGCGGGCGCTGATCGTGCCGGTGCTCGCCATCCCGGTGGCAATGGTCGGCTCGGTCACCATCCTCCATGCCCTTGGTTACACGCTGAATTTGCTTACCTTGCTCGCCATGGTGCTGGCTATCGGGCTGGTGGTGGATGATGCCATCATCGTCGTCGAAAACGTCCACCGGCATATCGAAAATGGTGCCACGCCCCTGCACGCGGCGCTGCTCAGCGCCCGTGAACTGGCCAGCCCCATCCTGGTCATGGCGACGACGCTGGTGGCGGTTTTCGCCCCCATGGCCTTCATCGGCGGGTTGGTGGGGCATTTGTTTAGTGAATTCGCCTTTACCATTGTCGCCACGGTGCTGCTGTCCATGGTGGCCGCCCTGACCCTCGCCCCCATGCTCGCCTCGCGGGTCTTGAAGGCCGGGCACGAAGGGCGGATGGCGCATCTGGTGGATCAGGTTTTCGGACGGCTCAAGGCCTTCTATGGGCATGTCCTTCTTGCCAGTCTGCGGGTCTGGCCGGCCACCGTCACGCTGGCGCTGATTCTCACCGGGGGCATTTATTTTCTTTTCTCCATCAGCCAGAGTGAGCTGGCACCGCCCGCCAATCAGGGCATCGTCTATGTCAACGGCGTGGCCCAGCCGACGGCGACCCTGGAGTACATGAACGCCTATGACAGTTATCTGACCAAGACGGTTTTCAATAAAATCGACAGTCGCAGCCACAGCTTCGCGGTCAATGGGGTGGGTATCGGCGGCATGTTGCTGAACAACGAGGTGATGGCGGGTGTGGTGCTCAAACCCGAGCGCGGCAATGTCACCACTCAGCAGGTCAAAGAAAAAGTGCAGAAACTGGCCGAGCAGGTGCCGGGCATGAAACTCTCCGCCTTCGGCCTGCCGCCCTTGCCGGGAGCGGCGGTGGGGCTGCCGGTGCAGTTCGTGCTCACCAGTACCGGCGGCGGCTATCACCAATTGGATGCGGTCTCCGGCAAGCTGGTGCGGGAGGCCAGGGCCAGCGGCCTGTTCTCCTTCGTCTGCAAAAATCTGAAGTATAACAATCAGATCCAGGAACTTCATATCAATCGTCAGATGGCTGCCTCCTTCGGCCTGAGTATGGCGGATATCGGGCAGAATCTGGAAACCCTGCTGGGCGGCAACTATGTCAATTATTTCGACATGGGCGGCCTCAGCTACCGCGTCGTGCCCCAGGTGCCGCCCGCGTTGCGCGCCAATCCGGATTTCCTGAAGGCCTATACCATCAAAACGCCCTCCGGTGCGCAGGTGCCGCTGTCCACCTTTGTCTCCCTGCAGTCGCGACCGGCACCCACTTTCCTGCCGCAGTTCCAGCAGTTGCCCGCGGTCTTCATTCAGGCTAATCCGGCACCCGGGGTGTCTTTGGGGCAGGCCCTGCAATTCCTGCGGAACCATGCCCAGAAAATCCTGCCCGCCGGGGATCAGATCCACTATGCCGGCGTGTCTCGTCAGTACATGCATCAGGGCAGTGCGCTGGTGGTCACTTTCGGTTTTGCGCTGTTGATGGTCCTGCTGTTGCTGGCGGCGCAGTTCAATAGCTTTCGCGATGCCCTGGTGGTGCTCACCGCGGTGCCAGTCGCGCTCTTCGGCGCCCTGCTGCCCATTGCGCTGGGCGCCTCCAGCGTCAATATCTATTCCGAAGTGGGTATGGTCATGCTCATCGGGTTGATCGCGAAACAGGGCATTCTTATCGTGCAATTTGCCCGTGTCATGCAGGAGGAAAAGCATTTCGACCGGCGCCATGCGGTGGCGGAAGCGGCAATCCTGCGCCTACGCCCTATCCTCATGACGGTGGCGGCGATGATTGCCGGTGCCATACCCCTGCTCTTCGCCAGTGGCGGGAATGCCGATGCGCGGTTCTCCATGGGACTGGTCATTGTCAGCGGTCTGGGCTTCGGGTCGCTGGTTTCGCTCTTTGTGATTCCCGCGTTTTATGTGTGGTTCGGGCAGGTGGTACGGAAGCCGGAGAGCGATAAATATTGCATGAATCAACCCCTCGGCATCGAGGGGATGAAGGTGCAGAATAACAGGTCTGGAAAAGATGCATGAAGGACGAATCGCCATGGTCTCCGATGTCCTCGACTTCTGGTTTCACGAGATCGCGCCGGCGCAGTGGTGGGCGGCCGATCCCGCGTTCGACGCGCTGATCCGCAGCCGCTTCGGCGCGCTGCATGCGCGGGCGGTGCGCTGCGAGCTGTACGGCTGGCGCGACCGGCCCGAGGGGCGGCTGGCCGAAATCATCGTGCTCGACCAGTTCTCCCGGAACATATTCCGCGGCGATCCGCGCGCCTTTGCCGCCGACACGCTGGCTCTCGCGCTGGCGCAGGAAGCGGTGGCCCGCGGTGATGATCGGGCGCTGCCGGCCGACCAGCGCAACTTCGTCTATATGCCCTATATGCACAGCGAATCGCCGACGATTCACATCGTCGCCGAGCAGCTGTTCAAGGCCAACGGCCTGGCGGACAACTACGACTACGAACTGCGGCACAAGGCCATCGTCGACCGCTTCGGGCGCTACCCGCATCGCAACGCCATTCTCGGCCGCGAATCGACCGACGAGGAACTTGCCTTTCTCGAACAGCCGGGGTCGAGTTTCTGAGCGCCCCAGGGCCTATGCCTTACTCCATTTCAGAGAGGCGACAACTACCCTGACACCGGGGGGTACCGCAAGGCGGCTGCCCAAGGTGACGCAGGTGCGGAGAACAATCTGGGTGTGGCCTATAATTATGGTAATGGGGTAGACAAAAATTTTTCACGCGCTGTGTACTGGTATCGTAAAGCTGCTGATCAGGGGAATTCCAGTGCCCAAACGAATCTGGGAGTTGCCTATTACCAGGGCGACGGAGTGAAAACTAGCACCAAGGAGGCTCTACACTGGTGGACGAAGGCTGCCAAGCAGGGCGATGCGCGTGCACGTGGCTATTTGAATGTGGTAAAACTGGCGTCACAGGGGACTCAGTAACCTGAAAGCGGGAGTGTCAGAATTTCTGTGTGTGAGGCGGTTTGGGACGTTTCCGCATGGGGTTCGTCAAGATTCATTCGGTGACGGCGATCAGGATGTCGGCAACGCTGCGTGTCTTGGGGTCGTTGAAGACCTTCATCCAGAACTTCGCGCATGGAACTACGCACATGTATACGCACGATGCCCACCACCAGCATCTCTACAATTTCCCGGTAGTTTCGGGAATCCGCCACAGCCATCCGCATGTTCCAGGCCTGCATCAGTTGCATAAGCATCATGCATAACTGGTTTCAGAATTTCCCTCTCCTTGCAAGGCTCGATGACGGTCCGGAAAAAATTCTGCTGATCACTGCACAACCCATAACCTGGGGATCGGGAGAAATCGTATTTCATGCAGGCGCGCCCTGCCATCAGTATTTATTGGTGCTGGAGGGACAAATCCGAGTGCAGCAAACTTCTGCGACGGGACGAGAAATCGTATTGTACCGCATCGGACCCGGAGAATCCTGCATTCTGACGACGGCTTGCCTGTTCAGCCATCGTCCTTATCCGGCCATGGGCATCACCGAATCTGCGGTTAAAGCCGTCAGCCTTTCTCAATCTGTTTTTGAGCGTCTCGTCGCGCAATCTGGCATTTTTCGGGAGTTTGTTTTCAACGCCTACGGAAACCGTTTGACTGATTTGCTCGCACTGGTTGAAGACGTCGTTTTTACCCGTCTGGATGTGCGGCTGGCAAAAAAACTGTTGGAGTTGGGAGGCGCTACGCCGTGCATCCACATCACCCATCAGGCATTGGCCACAGAACTCGGATCAGCCCGGGAGGTAATCAGTCGTGCTCTGAAAGAGTTTGAAATACGTGGCTGGATCCAGCGTAGTTCAGGACAGATCCAGATCATTCATCCTCAAGCGCTCCGTCAATTGGCGCATTCCGAATGTTGATCCCTGATTCATTGGGTGAGTAAGTCACAGACAAGCTGCCATAAACAGCCTACGATACAGTTCGGATGAGCACACAAAAGGAGTCCAAAATGTCTGTATCTTCGCTGTTTAACGAAGGCATGCCCGACCGGTTGATACGGGTCATTGTCGGGATTGTTGTCATTGCACTGGTGTTTGTCGGACCCAAAACCCCTTGGGGGTGGTTGGGGCTTGTTCCTTTAATCACCGGTCTGGTGGGTTGGTGCCCCGCATACACGCTCTTGGGTATCAGGACTTGTCCCTTGCGGAAATCATAACGTAGACAGTCCCGTTTCAGGAGGATGCCGGAAGCCCATATCGAGCGGTGTGTGCTATATTTTCATCCCTGCAAAAGGGCGGGAGCGGGTGTGATTGCGGCATGGATGAAATCAGCGGAAAGCATCAGGCAGGGTTTTGTGGCGGGGCAGGCGCGGCCTTTGATGCCATGGACCCTGACCAAAAAGTGGCTCTGGTGCGGGCTTTGCGCTGGCCGCTGTCGGCTTCAGCGGGCGCGCGGTCCTGTTCGACGACGCCGGGCCGTCCTGTCCGGCCACTGCTGGTGGACCCAAAAAATTTACCGCGGCGTCGCGCGCTGACCACTGCGACTGGTCGATTTGCCTTGCTCCATGCCCTCGCCCACATTGAATTCAATGCCATCAATCTGGCGCTGGACGCGATTTGTCGTTTCCCCGGTCTACCCGACGATTTCTATCGCGACTGGTTGCGGGTGGCGCAGGAAGAGGCGGAGCACTTTGTCCTGTTACGCGAGCAATTGCGACGCCTCGGTGGCGATTATGGCGATCTGCCCGCCCACGACGGTCTGTGGGAGATGGCCCTGGACACGGCGGCAGACCCACTGGTGCGCATGGCGCTGGTGCCGCGTGTCCTGGAAGCGCGGGGGCTGGATGTCACCCCGGCCATGCGCGAACGGTTGCTGGCCGCAGGGGATGCAGAAGCGGCCGCCGTGCTGGAGCGTATCGAACGCGATGAGCGCGGGCATGTGGCGGTGGGCAGCCGCTGGTTTCGCCATCTCTGTGCGCAACGCGGGCTGGAGCCGGACCGCACCTTCAAGACGCTTTTGCAGCAGCGTTACCGGGGACGGATTCAGGGGCCGCTGGCGCTGACGGCGCGGCGCGCGGCGGGCTTTTCGGAGCCGGAACTGGACTGGTTGCAGAGCCGCATCGGGCAACCCGCCGCCGCGCGGTCGGAGCAGGCGTGCCATGATTGAGCGGATACTGGGCATCGAAAGCTCCTGCGATGAAACCGGGCTTGCCCTCTATGACCGCCAGCATGGCCTGCTCGGCGAAGTGCTGTTCAGCCAGATTGCCCTGCACGCGCCCTACGGCGGTGTCGTGCCGGAACTGGCATCGCGGGACCATGTGCGCCGCCTGCCCTTGCTGCTCGACGAGTTGCTGGCGCAAACCGGTGGGCGGCGTCCTGACGCTATCGCCGTCACCGCCGGGCCGGGACTTATCGGCGCCCTGCTGGTGGGGGTGAATTTCGCCCGCGGCCTCGCCATGGGCTGGGATATCCCGGTAATCCCCGTGCATCATCTGGAAGGTCACCTGCTGGCGCCGCTGCTCAATGGGGTGGACCCCTTCCCGGCGGTGGCCCTGCTGGTTTCCGGTGGGCATACGATGCTGGTGGAAGTCCGGGGCATCGGCGACTATATTTTATTAGGGGAGACGCTGGACGACGCCGCCGGTGAAGCCTTCGACAAGGCGGCGAAGATGATGGGTCTCGGCTATCCCGGCGGGCCAGCGCTGGCCGCCCTGGCGGAGGGGGGAAATGCCCAGGCTTTTCGCCTGCCGCGGCCACTGCTGGACCGACCGGGACTGGACTTCAGCTTCAGCGGTCTGAAAACGGCCTTCCGCTTGGCCTCCATGCCCATCGCGCCCGACGACGGGCAAAAGCGGGGCGATCTGGCCGCCAGTTTCCAGGCGGCGGTGGTGGAGACGCTGTTCACGAAGTGCCAGCGCGCCCTGCGGCAGACCGGGCGGAGGCGTCTGATCGTGGCCGGCGGGGTCGGTGCCAATAGGGCGCTGCGAGCGGCCCTGAACGGCCTGGTGTCTGAAGGTGTCGAAGTCTTTATCGCCGATCTCGCGCACTGTACGGACAACGCGGCGATGATCGCCCTCGCCGGCGCCCTGCACACGGAGCGGGCTCAGGCAGCCACGGCGGACTTCCCGGTGCGGGCGCGCTGGTCCCTGACGGAGGAGGAAGCGTGATGAACGAACCATTTTCTCTGGATATGATCGTCGACGAGCTGGCGGCACAGGATGTCGACTTTCAGGAGGGCCTGGACTGGCAGCAGACGGATCATCCGCAGGAAGCGGCCATCGCCTTCCGGCGCGCACTGGAACATGGCCCGAAGAGTGCGGTGATCTGGACCTTCTACGCTTGGGCACTGTCTGCTTCCGACGACCCACACGGGGCCATCGCCGCCTGCCGCCGCGCCATCGCCTGCGATGCGGAGTGGGGGCAGGCGTGGAATGATCTCGGTGAATATCTGATGGACGCTGGCCGTGAAGACGAGGCACTCTTCGTGATCCGCCGCGCCCTGAAGGCCAAACGCTTCGACAGCCCGCATCTGGCGCAGATGAATCTGGCCCGCTACTACCTGCATAAAGGCAGCATGCGCCGTGCCCTGGCCGCAGCGCAGGAGGCGCAGCGGCTGGTTCCCGGGTTTCGCCCGGCGGCGCGACTGGCGGACTGGATCAGCGACCGGATGCAGGAGTGGAACATCCGGGATTGACCGGTCTTAGCGTCTTTTGAAGGGACGTTCGCTGCCATCCAGCAAACGGCGGATATTGCCGCGGTGCCGCCAGAGGATCAGCAGCGCCAGCACCAGAACGAGTAGTCGCATGCTCGTGGCGGCAGAGACCGCAAAGACGATGGGCACCGCGCCGACCGCCGCCAGCAGCGCCGCCAGTGATGAAACCCGCGTTACGGCGAACACCAGTATCCATATACCCAATATCGACAGGCCCAGCACCGGCAGGAGCGGCAGCAGAATACCCAGCGCCGTGGCCACCCCCTTGCCGCCGCGAAAACCAAAAAACACCGGATAGAGATGGCCAAGAAAGGTGGCGAGGGCCACGGCGGCCAGCGCCCAGTCCTCCAGCCCGAGCAGGCGGGCGATGACGATGGGGATGACGCCCTTGGTCAGGTCGCCGAGCAAAGTCAGCAAGGCGGCCTTTTTGCCACCGATGCGCAGGATATTGGTGGCGCCGGGATTGCCCGATCCGGACTGGCGCGGGTCCCCCAGACCCAGGGCGCGCGCCACCAGAATGGCGGTGGCTATGGAACCGAC
>NZ_JABBDR010000029.1 GCF_018854495.1 Acidithiobacillus ferruginosus | reverse complement strand
ATCTTACATCTGGTTCGAATATTTTTACATGCGGCAAATTGTCGCACCCCCACCGTTTTGCAATGCCTCGTTAGGCGAGGGGGTGGTTGCATTGTCAGGACAATTGATACCATTTTGTCTTGTGCCATCTGCCCAGCAGAGGTTGGAACAGCTGATTTTTCTGGGTTCATGGTAATGTTATGGGACGCTGGACTTGGCTCCCCGCATGTTTTTGAGAGGGTACGCCAGCTATGTGCGTCAAGAGCAGCAATCAACGACCATAATTCCGCGATTATGTCCCGATCCCTCATAGGCCAC
>NZ_JABBDR010000289.1 GCF_018854495.1 Acidithiobacillus ferruginosus | reverse complement strand
TTCCTGGGTGGCGATCAGGTTTTGCTTCAGCAAACGCCGGAGAATGACCACCCGACGGCTCTGCTGCCATCCGGCAAGCTGAATGCTGTCCTCGCGGCCTTCCCAGCCTTGTCCGGCGTTCATCCAGTCGCGACGGGTAAATGCTCGCTGCAACAGACGTTTAACGCGAGGTGATTGACGCAATTTGAAGAGGTAGGCCTGCTGCCGGGTCTCCATCTCGCGGATGACGGCATCATTGCCAAAGCCACAGTCGCCACGGACCAGATAAGGGCGCTGTTCAGCACTCAGGGCGTCCAGTACGCGGTTCAGCCCTGGTTGGGCATGGTTGGAGGCCGTGGTGTTGCCAGCCGTGACTTCCACATCCAGCAGCAGACGCAGATTGCCCATCCAGTACGCGTGATAGGCGTGGGA
>NZ_JABBDR010000288.1 GCF_018854495.1 Acidithiobacillus ferruginosus | reverse complement strand
TCTGTGGGCGAACCGGAGTTGCTGATGTACTCCACCCGCCCGGCGACGGAGATTTTGTCCGTCAGGCTGTAGTCGGCAAGAATGGCGGCACCAAGGGTGCTGGTCTTTCTGGTGCCAACGCCCAGCGCCTGAATTGCGCTGGCCGGCACGCTGGTGTACTGCACATAAGGCGTCACGACGAGGTTTGCGCCGGTATAGGTATAGCCCAGGTCGTAAATGCTCTCGTTGTTCTGCAGCGGCGTGGTGGCAATGGACGAATAGGCGAAATTCGTATGTCCCATATTGCCGCCGGCCTGGAAGAAGACACTGTTTTCCTTGTTGATGGCCCAGGTCAGGGCGCCCGTCACCCAGTTGAAGCGGTCGGAGTAGAAACCGTCATTCCAGGACAAGGAAGCGGTGACCGGCCCCATGGTGTAATTGGCCTGGATGCCCTTGTTGACGGCATTTTCCTGGCCCCAGAGCAGGCCACGCTCAATGTTCCAGTTCTGGTAGCTGAAGGTGTATTCCGCGCCGATCAGGGTCGGGAGTTTGCCGATCTGGACATTGAAATTACCGGTGGGAGCGATTTCAAGATAACCGACGGG
>NZ_JABBDR010000287.1 GCF_018854495.1 Acidithiobacillus ferruginosus | reverse complement strand
CCGGGATTTCGGTGCGGCCATGGGCGTATTCGGTAGTCTATGGGATGCGGGACATGCCTGTGGCCCATTAATTGCGGGAGTTTTTATCGCATGGATTGGTTATCGCAGCGGATTTTTGATCATCGCCGGCGTCATGGTCACGGCTCTGGGTATATTTCTTTGCGGCGACCGAAAAAGCTCCGCAAAAGAAATCCATAAATAAAGAGGTAGAGAGGAATGTCAAAAGCCACGGTGAAGGTAATAAAGTATTTTTTGTTTTTTAGCATCACGCCGACGGTCGGAGTAATCATATATTTTTCATTTAAATTTTTAGGAATAGACATCAGCTTAAAATATATTTTATATTTACTAATATTGCTTCTCTTTGTGAAAATTGTTATTGGTGGAGTGATTGTCACCGCCCAAATTGATGCAAAAGGTCTGGTAGACTGCAGACGCCAATAGATACCGCGCACTTCAAACCTGAAACCGCCAACATTAAGAGTTGCGGTTTATGCGAAGCTATCCGCAACCTAATCAGAAGATCTACTAAATGCTATTGACGGTTTACGGGGCCACAATTGTGATTCTGATGATGTTGTTTTATGTCTTCGAATCACGCTCCCACTGGTTCACATTGGCTTTTGCCGTAACCTACCTGTCTGAGATCGGCGGCTTACGACTTCCTTGCTAGCACTTGGCCCTTTGGGTGGTAGAGAAAAGCATCCGGTCACTGGTGGGACTTGCGTGCTCGGTGATAAAGGCTTTCACGGCCGCCATGCTTGCTGCCCTACATGCACCAGCCAGCCAGAATCTGCGGACTGATCCATACCAGAACAACAGGGGGAAGGATATGCTGCCGAGAGAGTTGATGACCGGGACCAGAGGTAGAACTCTGCGTTTTTATAGCAAGATTCTGGATCCCATCATTATTGCCTTGATCTTTAATTATGCTGCTCACCCTGCTAGGTGCGGTGACTGGTCTGGCCTTTGATTTCGTGATGGCTGCGAGCACCCTGCGCGACGAGGTCGCTATATCCACGGCCTCGTCGATAGCATCGGGAAGGTGCTTGTCATTGACGCACAGCAGCATTGACATTTGATGGTCATTGAGTTGTAGTGGCCGAACTAACATCTCGAGATTGGGGTACTGTGCGCGGTTTTCGCCTGTTCGTTCGCCGAATAGCCTTTATGGTCTTGCTTCTACTGTTGCCTTGGATGTTGGCACCCGTAGATGCGGCTCCGGCACTGTGCGCCCTGTCGATGACAGGTGTAGCCGCACACGGCACACAAATGCCGCGTTGCGAACAGGCTCTTGGAGCTTCGGCCCAGCAGCAAGGAGCAGCCTGTCTGACTGCTTGCTGCCGCCACGATATGATGACGCCGGTAGCGGAGAGTGCCCACATCATCACCCCCGCTATGCCGGCCTTCGCCGTTTCTGTTGCATCCTGGATTACCCTCTCTTCTCCTAAGCCGGTTCCACACTTTCTCCGCGTTGTGGCCCACACGGGTCTTCCCCCACTCTCCGCAGTTCGTTTTCTCATTTAGCCTCCCGCCTGAATCCGTAGTTCCGGGCATATAGTCGCGCCGGACAGGAAATTCGCGTCTTCGGCCCTAACTCGGGCCGTATGTGGAGGCTATTATGAGCGATGTGCAAAGAAGTTTTGGAAATAAATATTTTCTAACGTGGGTTGCGGCTATTCGCAGGGGCTCAGGGCCACTCTCCCTTCCCGTCATGCTGATGATGCTGTTCAGCCCTTATGTCAGTGCTAGTGCCGTCTCATTGAGCCTGCAAGGCGCGGAAGCAATTGTCCTACGGCAAAACCCGGGGCTCGGCGCCCTGACCCAAAAGATTGCGGAATTACGGCACAAAGCCGTGGCGGTGGCCCAACTGCCCGATCCGCATCTCGCCCTCGGTGCCGCGAACCTGCCCCTCAACAGCTTCTCCATGAACCAGCAGCAGATGAGCATGCTGAGCGTGGGCCTGAGTCAGACCTTTCCCGCCTTTGGCAAACTGGGACTGGAAGGACAGCAGGCGGGAGTGGAGGCTCAGGCGGCCGCCGATACCCTGCGCGGCCAGTCCGCCGAGTTGGTGTTGTTGCTGCGCCGCACCTGGCTGCAAGCCCTTTATACCGAAAATGCCATGGCCACGGTCCGGCATCAGGAACAGTTGGAGGCCGAAAGTGTGCAAGCGGCACTGGCGCTCTACCGGTCCGCTCAAGGGTCACAGGCCGAGGTACTCCGTGCCCAACTGGCGCGCGACAGTTTGGCCAATGACATCACCAGATTGCAGGCAGAGCAGGCAAGCGATCTGGCGCAAATCGCCCAGATTCTGAACCTGCCGGAACCGCCGTCCATAGAAAAGCAATGGCCGAATCTGCCGTCACCACCCACTCTTGCCGAAATGGAAGCCCGACTTTCCGGCCAACCCCTCCTGCGCGCCGCCCAGGCGCAAACCCGTGCCGCGCAAATGGGCGTGCAGGTAGCCAAAACCGGCTATTGGCCGGACGTCACGGTCAGCGTCGGTTATGGCCAGGATTTCTACCCCGGCAGCCCCAACTGGCTGTCAGCGGGGGTTAACCTGAGCCTGCCAATATTCCCGGGGGATCGCCAGGACCAGGACGTTGCCGCCGCCCAGGCCAGGGCCCAGCAGGCGCAATATCGCTACGACGATCAACACCTGGCCCTGACCCAGCAGGCGCGTGCTGCCTTTGCCCGCTATGAATCCTACAAAATCCAGTTGCAGCGCGTGGATCGGCAACTGCTGCCCACCGCACGGAATGCCTTTTCCGCAACGCTCGCCGCCTACTCGGCGGGGCGCGCCGGACTGAACGCGGTGTTGCGCACCCAGAAGGAAGTGCTGGACTACGCCCTGACCCGCCTGCAA
>NZ_JABBDR010000286.1 GCF_018854495.1 Acidithiobacillus ferruginosus | reverse complement strand
AAAGATCACGCAGGTAATAAAGCTTGGCGCGGCGCACATCACCACGGCGCTTTACTTCAACCTTGGTCACCAGCGGGGAATAGGACGGAAAAACGCGCTCCACCCCTTCACCGTTGGAGATCTTGCGGACTGTAAAGGCAGAGTGCAGGCCGCGGTTACGGCGGGCAATGCAGATACCTTCAAAAATCTGGACACGCTCGCGGTCACCTTCCTTCACTTTCACGTGAACGGCCACCGTATCACCCGCACCAAAAGCCGGCAGTACCGACTGCATTTGTTCCTGATTGATTTCGTCAATGATGTTCATGCCCAACTCCTTAAGCCTAGTATTACTGCGCTTCGCCGCGCTGACGGCGATACTCTTCCAACAATATTTGCTCATCTGGCCGCAGCCCTCGCCGCTCCAGCAAATCCGGGCGCCGCTCAGCGGTGCGCCCCAATGACTGCTGCAGACGCCAGCGCCGGATGCGCCCATGGTCCCCGGAAAGCAGCACCTCCGGGACCCCTTCCCCCGCCACCACCTCGGGCCGGGTATAATGCGGGCAATCCAGCAGGCCAGACGCCGCAAAACTGTCTTCTGCCGCGGAATCCGCATGACCCAGCAGACCCGGCAACTGCCGCGCCACAGCCTCCATCAGCACCAGCGCCGGCAATTCCCCGCCCGCCAGCACGTAGTCGCCGA
>NZ_JABBDR010000285.1 GCF_018854495.1 Acidithiobacillus ferruginosus | reverse complement strand
GCCCTGATGGAGCAACAGAGTGCCGTAGATGCTGTGGTAGCCGGACTGTTGCGCCCCCTGATCGATCAGGACCTGTCCGTGGTCTTCTATGACCTCACCACGATCCGCAGTGAAGGCCTGGTCACGGTTCCCCAGGACGTCCGTCAATTCGGGATGGCCAAGGAAGGTCTGATCGCTCGCCAGTTCATGCTGGGGGTCGTTCAGACTGCAGAGGGTTTGCCGATCTACCATGAGGTCTTCGATGGCAACACCGCTGAGACCAAAACGCTGCTGCCGACCCTGGGCAAAGTGCTGGAGCGCTTTCCGACAGTGCGGCGCCTGGTGCTCATCGCGGATCGCGGGTTGTTGAGCCTGGACAATCTGGCAGCCCTGCAGGCGATCCGGCTGGCCAACGGGCAGTCGCTGGAGTTTATCCTGGCCGTACCGGGGCGGCGGTACCATGAATTTACCGATCTGCTGGATAGTTTCCAGCGGGAGTCGTGCAACACTGCCACTGAAGAAGTCATCGGTGAGCGCACCTGGAACGACCTGCGGCTGGTTATCGCCCATGATCCCATGACGGCGGCGGACCAGACCGCCAAGCGGAATGCGCGGATCGAAGCGCTGATTACTCAGGGCGACCAGTGGGCCGGCAAACTGGATGATCAGGACGACGGCAAAAAGCATCGGGGACGCAAACTCTCCGACAGCGGTGCCAAGGCACGCTTCTACCATGCCGTCTGCGAGGCGCATTTATCGCGCATCATCCAAGTCGATATGGCCGCACAGCAGTTTAGCTACGACATCGACAAAAGCGCACGCACCCTGGCGGAAAAGATGGATGGCAAGCTCCTGCTCGTGAGCAATGTGCAGGACCTGTCACCGGCGGAGGTTGTGGCCCGCTATAAGTCTCTCGCCGATATCGAGCGGGGCTTCAAAGTGCTCAAATCCGAGCTGGAAATCGGCCCGGTCTACCACCGCCTGCCCGACAGGATACGGGCGCACGCAGCAATCTGCTTCATGGCGCTGATTCTGCATCGGGTCATGCGCAGTCGTTTACGTGCGAGTCACACCGGGCTGACGCCGGAACGAGCCTTGGAGCAACTCCACCGCATTCAGCATCACCGAGTTCGTCTCAATGGCGCCCCACCCGTATCCGGGGTGTCTTCCATCCAGGAATGTCAAAGCGAGGTTCTGCATGCCCTCCGGGTAAAAAAACCAGCCGCGTCTCAGCAA
>NZ_JABBDR010000284.1 GCF_018854495.1 Acidithiobacillus ferruginosus | reverse complement strand
GAGGACTTTACCTGGACCAGTGTCGGCGGGATTGGGTTGCCCCCGTTGGGCAGCCGCTTCCGGCGCTCCCTGCATGTCCTCTATATCGACGCCGGGGCCTGTGGCGCCTGCGTCAACGAAGTCCGGCTGATTGATGCGCCCGCCTACAACCTGCACCGGCTGGGTATTTTTATCACGGCCAGCCCCCGGGATGCCGATGTGCTGCTGGTCGCCGGTCCCATCACCGACGCCATGCGCACCGCCATCAGCAAGGCGTACGCCGCCATGCCTGAACCAAAACGGGTGGTGGGCATGGGCGTTTGCTCTATGAATGGCGGCATCTTCGGGGAGAGCTTCGCCTGTGCCGGTGGGCTGGGAAAAATCATCCCGGTGGATGTATGGATTCCCGGCTGCCCGCCACCACCGCTGGCTATTCTGCACGGGCTGCTGACGGTGGTCGGGCGTGCCATACCGACGGCACTGAAGGAACAGCCCTGATGCTCTATATCATCGCCTATCTGCTCTTCGTCGCTGGCCCGCTGCTGGCCCTGCTTCCCGGACGCCGTATCCCGTCCGTCCTGGCTTGGAGTAGCATGACCACAGGCTGTGTACTCATGGGCACTGAGGGCGTCATCGCCATCGGTGGTCCTGCGGCGCAACCCCTGATTCAGTTAGCCCTGCCCATCATTGGGCCATTCGACTTCGTACAGACCCCCCTCGGCGGCTTGCTCATCCTGATTACGGCTTCGGTCTTTGCCGTTGCCCTGCCCTTCGTCGCACGGGATGCCAGCGCTTTTCCTCAAGGAAGACGTGCCCTTTTCCTCTCCATTGTCATGCTCACCCTGGCGGCGATGATTGGCTTTTTTTCCGCCGCGACCATCGTCTCCTTTATTTTCTGCTGGGAACTGGCGGCCATAGCCATCTGGGGACTGATCACCTTTGAAACCCGACAGAGCAAACCGGTGGCGGCGGGATTGTTGACGTTGGCGCTCTCCGAGCTGGGCAGCCTCGCCGGGCTGGTGAGCCTGCTGCTGCTGGCTTCTGCCGCCAGCACCCCGCAGTTGGTTGGTATCGCCGCAGCGATACCGCATCTCTCGCCCACCCTCATCCTCGTCGCGGGACTGCTGGCCTTTTTCGGCTTCGGCATGAAGGCGGGCATCATCCCGCTCAATGTCTGGCTACCCGCTGCTCACGGCACCGCACCGCGCTCTACCTCGCCGATCCTCTCCGGCGCCACCCTGAATCTTGGCCTTTACGCTTTTTTGCGCATCGATGCTCCCATTGCTCTGCATGCCCCCTATCTGGGACTGATCATCCTCAGCAGTGGCGCCCTGACCGCGCTCATCGGCATCATCTACGCGCTGGTGGAAAAGGACATGAAGCGCCTGCTGGCGCAGAGTTCGGTAGAAAACATGGGCATCGCTACCGCGGGTATCGGTGCCGGGCTGACCTTCGCCGCCTACGGTCACCCACTGCTGGGCGGAGCCTCCATGGTCGCGGGCCTCTATCACATGATCAATCACTCCACCTTCAAAACCCTGCTTTTTTTGGGGGCGGGCGGCATCGACGCTACCACGGGCACCCACAATCTCGATGAACTGGGCGGACTGATGAAGCGGCTGCCCGCGCTCGGAGGATTTTTTCTGGTGGGTACCTTTGCCATTGCGGCACTCCCGCCTTTTAACGGGTTTGTCAGTGAATGGCTGCTGCTGGAGTCCCTGCTGCGGGTGGTGGAAATTCCTGACATCCCGGTACGCATTACTTTTGCCCTGTCCGGCGCCTTGCTCGCCCTCACCTCCGGTCTGGCGCTGACCTGCTTCATCATGCTCTCCGGCAGTGCGCTTATGGGCCTGCCGCGCTCGGAGCGTGCCGCGCAGGCGCACAAGGTCCCACGTACCGTGATCATCCCGATGGGGATGCTGGCCGTACTCAGCCTGCTGCTGGGATTGGCCGCCACCCTCATCATTCCGGTGCTGGGACGGCTGGCCGCCCCCCTGGTCGGAGCCAACCCTACCGCTTCGCTGGTGCCAGCCTTCTTCCACCCGCGGTCCAGCATTCCCCTCGCCGTGCAGCACGCGCTGAACCCTATTGGCGTCAACGTCGGCGCCGCTTTCCTGCCCCTGCGCAGCCTCGTCGTCATGCATCTGGATCAGACCAGCGCACCGGTCGTCTACGCCATGTCGACCATGCTGACTTTTGTGGTGTTGATCCTGATGCTCGGCAGCGTCTGGCTGCTGGCGCGGGGCCTGCGGCATAAGCGGATCACCCGCAGCACCCTCTGGGATGCCGGTTTGACCCGGCTGCGCCCGGAGATGACCTACACCGCCACCACTTTCGCCGCGCCGGTGCGTGTCGTCTTTCAGGGACTCTTCCATCCGCACATCGAGGAAGACGAGGAACGCCAGGGCGCCTTCGTCCTTACCCGCAGCCACCGGCAGGTCATCACCAACATCAGTGACCGGCTGGTACTGAAACCGATGATCAGCGCGGCGTTTACGGTGGCGAACCGCCTCGCCCGCATGCACAAGGGCCGGGTAAACACCTATGCCGCGTACATTCTGCTGGCCATGGTGCTGGCATTGATTATGGTCGGTGGGACGGGACGCTGATGGGAGGCTCGATCATGGAGAACGACACTCAGATCTGGGAACGGGCGCAAAACTACGTGCTGAGCCGTCAGTCGGCGGATAGCGGCTTCTGCTTCTACCGGGTCTGGGGGGTGGAAGAGTCCACCGCGCCAGATACCTATTACGCCATTGCCGTACTCCGCTTCTGGGGCATGGCCATTCCCCGCAGCACCGAGCTGATCCGCTGGCTGCAATCCCTGCAAGATGATCAGGGGCGGTATTCCAGTTTGACCAATGCTTATTTCAGCGTGCGCGCCCTGAGTCAGCTGGCCACTGCCCCCCTCTGGGATCCGCGTCCCAATTTACTGAACTGGGCGACGCAGGCCTCAGGGCGCAGGGACACAATTGACAGCGAGACGCTGCGGGACTGGCAGCGCTGCGTCCAACTGCAACGCCTGTTCGCCCCAGATGAGCCCCTGCCCGAAATCATGCGTAGCGGTGCTGAAGCGGTTCTGCACAGCATGGAGGCCGCCGCCGGAGGCTTTGGCAGTCACCCCAACCTGATCGACAGCGGCAACGCCTGGGCCTTGCAGCGGCTTCTGGGCCAGCCCCATCGCCCGCGGGATCAAAGCTTCCTGCACGCCTGCGAAGATGCCACTTTCGGCCTGCGTCTCAGCCCCGATGGCGCCAGCACCCGTCTGGAGGCCATCTTCTGGGGATTACTACAGATGGTGCATCTCCACATCGCGCCATTGTATCCGCAGGCCATCATGGCCTATGTGCGTGCATGCCAGCCAGTGAATGGCGGTTTCGGACGCCGCGCTGGCGCCATTGCCACCCTGGAGGGCACTTTTCATGCAGTGATGATTGCAGCGGGCCTGTCTCGTAACCCGCTATTACAGACGTTGGAGGGAGTTTGAACCTGAAATTTCACCGGTTATCTATGGAAAAACAGAGGATGGCTATGTCTGGCCCGCATTGTGGAATGGTTGCAATGCGACGATGGACCGAAATGTCTCAGAGATGCGTATGACACTACTAAAAGACAAAACGACCACACATGAGTTGGCCGACGAACTTTCGTCAGAAGATATTGATCGCTCTAAAGATCGCAGCCGTGTCCTCGCCGCACGCCGCAACGGCCGTAGGGGAATGCTTCTTTGGCTCTTGCTCGGTCCGGGTGTATTGACAATGCTCGGAGAAAATGATGGTCCGAGCATGTTGTCCTATGCAGCCAGCGGAGCAACGTACGGACTGGGCTTCTTTCTTCCGTTCATCGTGGTCGCTTTTGCAGCCGCTTATGTGGTCCAGGAAATGAGCATGCGCCTGGGTGCTGTGACACATAGGGGCTATGGTGAATTGATATTCCAACGTTTCGGACCATTCTGGGGTTGGCTGGCCGTCGGCGATCTTGTCGTAACAAATCTGGTCACACTGATCACCGAGGTCATTGCCATTCGTGTTGGCATGAGTTTTTTTGGTATTTCTGCCCAGATCGCGGTCGTCTGTGCGGTCGCGCTCGTTGTTGTGAACACTTTGGGCAGCCGGTATTCGCGCTGGGAACGACTGACCATGGGCCTAGCTCTGTTCAATCTTCTGTTTCTGGCCGTGGCATTCTTCGCACGACCTTCCCCAGGTGCCGTCGCCGAAGCGCTGTTGACGTGGACACCATTACCAACAGGAACTCCTCAGGAGTTTCTCCTGCTCCTCACCTCGAACATTGGTGCCACGGTGACGCCATGGATGCTCTTCTTCCAGCAGAGCGCGTCCGCGGACAAAGGCCTAACTCCGAAGGATATCCCACAAGGATGCTTGGATACTGGTCTTGGTACGGTGCTCGCCGCCATCACTGGCTGTGCTGCCTTGGTCGCCGCGGTCCCCCTCTTCGCGCATCATATCAATGTGTCAAATCTGCAAGGGGGGGCTGGCTATGCCGAAGCTTTGCGTCCGATCATCGGTGCTCCCGGCGCTACAATGTTTGCGCTCGGCTTAATAGAGGCAGGGGCGGTCGCAATGCTCACTATTTCCGCCAGTACCGCCTATGCGATTGGTGAAGCATTCGGCGGCGTAGGCCATAGTTTTAACCAATCCATATCGGAAGCACCATTTTTCCATGCTGCCAATATTGGTATAGCGATAGCTGCGGGATTGATTGTCCTCATTCCCAACTCACCGCTCCTGGCAATTACGCTGAATGCGAATATGCTGGCAACCATCCTGATGCCACCTGCGCTGGTCTTCCTGCTCGTGCTGGTTAACGATCGTGAAATTATGGGGCCGTGGGTAAATTCTTGGCGCGGCAATATGCTTGGAATATTGATTACTGTGGCTATAATTCTGGCCGGTACTGCTTACGCGATTGTTGCGGTCCTCGGCACTTTCATGAGTGCAGGTACTTGAACATTTCAGGAGAAATATTATGTCTAATTACATGCAAACGCTTCATCGGCCTGAAGGTCATCCGGACAACGAACTGATCGATGCGCTAGAACCCGATCAACTGGTTTCGGCATCTTCAGTGCCATTTCCACGTCTCCGGGTGCGGCGTGCATGGAAGATCGGATTTTGGGCGCTACGCATCTATGTTTTGCTGATCACTATTCCTGTAATTTATGCTTTCATAGTTGATTTGCACGGTGGAAGTTAAAAAATAATGTAACCATGCATCGGGTCGAAGCCTTGCTTGCATAGGGCAGCTATATAAGATTGGATCGTGCAAAATACTGCAGCTTAGAATGGGCGATTACGTTTAGGGGATTAAATGCCACAAGAAGACAAATTACTTGACATCACCGGAGTCAGCGGACTGGACGGCGCACTCATTATTCTTCGTATCAAAAAGGCATTGACCGAGATCGATTCAGGACAAATCCTTAAAGTCGTGGCAACTGATCCAGTCTCTCAAATGGAACTGGAGGCGTTTGCCAGCGAGACTAAGAACATTCTTCTGGAGCAGGTGCAAACCGGCGCTACATTTATTTTTCTTCTACAAAAGGCCTGATTCCCGTTGATGCTGCGCTTGACGGGGGGTTGAATGACTAAGGGTTTTATAACTGACTCAGGGTAGGTATCCGCACTTACCACTGGGCATTTCCACCAGTCATCTTGAAAATTATTAGGAGACGCAACGTGAAGGATCTACGCACCAACTTTTTGGACCACGTCAAAAATAGTCTTAACGGAAAACCGCTGTTTCTGCGCATCCTCTTCTGGGATGGCCATGAATACGCGTTCAACCAGGACATCCGCGTTACCATGCATCTGCATTCCGCCAAGCTCATCTCGCGCATACTCATGGGCAGCGCCCTGGACGTGCTGGGTGAGGGGTATGTGGAAGGGGATATCGGTATTGAGGGGCGCTATCAGGACATCCTAGCGGTGGCCGAGCAACTCGGCGACTCCTTCCCGGCCAAAAAATCCAAGGGCGGCATCTTCCGCAAACATCACGCCGCCCACAGCAAGGCCAAGGACGCCGAAGCCATCCGCTATCATTACGACGTCTCCAACGATTTTTACCGCCTCTGGCTGGATCGCAACATGGTCTATTCCTGCGCCTACTTCAAGACGGGCGAGGAGGACATCCATACGGCCCAAGGGCAAAAACTTGATCATATCTGCCGCAAACTCCATCTCCAGCCGGGCGAAAAACTCCTGGACATCGGCTGCGGCTGGGGCGGGCTTTTGTCTTGGGCGGCCCGGAATTACGGTATTCTGGGGGTGGGTGTGACGCTGAGCGAGCAGCAATACGCCTACGCCAAGGAACGCATGGAACGGGAAGGTCTGGCCGATCGGGTGGAGATTCGTCTACAGGACTACCGCGACATCCCCGAGCGGGAGCATTTTGACAAAGTATCCTCGGTGGGCATGTTCGAGCACGTGGGCCGGACCATGCTGCCGGAATATTTCGGAGCCATCCAGCGAGTGCTCAAGGAGGGCGGCTGGACCCTGAACCACGGCATCACCGCCAGCCAACAGGATGATGAGGACGGCCATCACTCGGGCAGCGATTTCATGGATAAATACGTCTTTCCCGACGGCGAAATCCCCCATCTCTGGCGGGTGGTGCGGGACATGGCGGGGCAACACCTGGAGGTGTTGGACGTGGAAAATCTCCGTGCCCACTACGCCCAGACCCTCATCCACTGGGTGCGGCGGCTGGAGGAGCACAAGGCGGAGACTCTTGCCATGATCGGCGAGAAGCACTATCGCATCTGGGCCATCTACATGGCCAGTTGCGCCTACGGCTTCTGGCGCAACTGGTTAGCGCTGCATCAGGTGCTGGCGGTGAAGCAGACCCGATCGGAACTCACGCCTCGGCCATGGGAGCGGCGCTATCAATACCAGGACGACAGCTTCCGCTTGGCCGAACCTCAGTGGGGTGACCTTTAACCGACCCCCGCATCGGCCGAAACATACGGGTTTCATTTATCCAGAAAGGTGCATCATGAATCTGAAAAATATAGCGACTGGCCGGCATGTGCCGGATGACGTCAACGCCGTGATCGAGGTTCCACAGGGTTCGAGCGTCAAATATGAGCTCGACAAATCCTCCGGAGTGATTCTGGTGGATCGCTTCCTTTTTACCGCCATGCATTATCCGGCGAATTATGGCTTTATCCCCCATACGCTTTCTACAGATGGGGACCCTACCGATATTTTGGTGGTATCCCCCCAGCCGGTACAGGCAGGCGCCATCATGCACACGCGCCCCATCGGCATTCTGCTTATGGAGGATGAGCATGGTACGGATTGCAAGATTATCGCCGTTCCTCACCACGAGGTGGCTGGTGGATATGATCATATAGAGGATATCGGTGACCTACCCAGCTATCTACGCGACGAGATTTTCCATTTCTTTGAACATTACAAAGAGTTGGAACAGGGCAAATGGGTAAGGTTGCAAGGCTGGCAGGGTGCGGAAGATGCGCGCACCATGATCCTGGCTGATCTGGCGCGGGCCAATGCCACGCATGCCTGACCTGGTGGTGAAGATGCCAACGGTCTGGAGCTGCTCCGTGGGTAGCCTTGGTGTTCCGAACTGTTCCTTTGTATCGGGAGGAGGCGAAGACATGACACTCAAGCAATCGGTCGATGCCCTAGCTCTGCATGTATTGCGGAAGGCATAGGAATATGTGGGACATAGCGTACATCTGCGGATCTGTCCCAATGCTTCCGCGCATGTGCTACCGGAACGCCCATTCAACTGTCAGTTCGTTAGCCCACGCAGCATCTTGGTCAGCACTTATCGGGTGTCTTGCCGCGAACGGGATATTCTGGATGTCATCTGGTTCGTCGGCGATGGGCAAAGGACGGGCCGAAAGATACCGCTATGGTGGCAACCGGAAGTTTCCGCGAAAACCCTCTATGCCGCAGGCGAGGCATGATCGCTTTTCCAGGTGCGCCTATGGCCGCTGATGGCGGCAGGTCAGAGGGCGCGCACATGCCGCCTCTGGCGGATGACCCATCATGGTTGTTCCCGCTCTTGTGCTGCGCGGGTTTTGGGGGGCGACTAAGCTACGAAATGATCCGCAGTCCCCTGACCGCCCTCTATGCCTGGCATCTGGGGGCACCAACGGCGGTCATCGGTCTGCTGGTTGCGGCGGCGACCATCACCGGGATTGTTGTCAAACTGCCTGCAGGTAGTCTGGCGGATCAATTTGGTTTTCGGCGGTTGATGCTGGCCGGAATGATGGTGACTGCGGTCGGGCCTTTTTTGTATCTGCTGGTGCGGGTTTGGCCGCAATTGCTGGCCGTTCGTTTTTTCCATGGTTTATCCACGGCACTCTACGCCCCCGCCGCATCGGCGCAGGTAGCCAAGTCCTTTCCGTCGCAGCGTGGGCGCAGGCTCGGTCTTTATGGGGCGGCCGAAAATGCCGGAGTCGTATTGGGACCGGTCATTGGCGCCGCAGCGATCGCTCATTTGGGTTTTGCCGCAGCCTTCGTCGTCTCGGGAGGCATTGGCCTTCTTGCGCTTTTGACGATCCTGCCTTTTCCACGGGATGCACCAGTTCATGATGGTCGGCGGTCTACCGGCGAAGTCCTCCGCGTGGCCGCCCAAGGTGTA
>NZ_JABBDR010000283.1 GCF_018854495.1 Acidithiobacillus ferruginosus | reverse complement strand
CAATGATTTCTTCACCATCCATCGCTTTTGAAGCAGCGCGTGCTTTTGGCGATGTCTGGGCCTTGACCGAACTCTGGAAGGAGCTGGGGTTCAGCGCCCTACGTCAGGTGTTCCGCAAGACCCGCCATACGACCGATGTGGAAGCGCTGATCCGAGTGATGGTCCTCAACCGGCTCTGCGATCCCGAATCGAAACTGGGCGTACTGCGCTGGGTGGAAACCGTCGCCTTGCCGGATGTCACCGTGACA
>NZ_JABBDR010000282.1 GCF_018854495.1 Acidithiobacillus ferruginosus | reverse complement strand
TCATCGTCGGAGCCCTTATCTCCGGTGTGTTTCTCCGTTCCGCGCTTAATGTCCTGCAGCAATCCTTGCAAGCACTACGTGCACAGGGAGCGCCTCCCGTGGCAAGAACAGGAAAAGTGCGTCATTGGTGAGATTAACATCTTCCAAGGTGCGGACATGGGACCACAACCTCCCCTGTAGACTAGCCCTTTTTATAGAGTTGAGCCACATGGATTTTGGTCCAGGTCTTTGCTTGTTTCTACAGGCGTAAAATGCACAATGTGACTCTGAACCCGCCTGCATTGCACTATAAGGAAAGCTCCTTCCCTATGGAAATCTGTTCACAGCACATGATCCAGCAATCGCGCCACATGCGGGCTCATCAGTCCACAGGTTCGTGGCGAGCAGTGGCGGTATTACCCTGCCTTTAACCGTTTGCTGATCATCTTTTGGGCTACGCCACCAGTCACTCATCAGTCGAGAAAATGCCGAAGGTGGGCATGTGGGATGGTATCGAAATATTTTTGAGTATCGACATCCAACATTCACCACCGTAGCCCTGGGTCACGAAAGCCGTGCGCGGGTCGTGGAGTGTCATGACCGAAAGGGGTCGAGGCTCTTGTGGAGCATTACACGACATGATTAGGCACCTATCGCCTCGCCGTGCCGCTGATCTGCTGTCGATTGCAAGACCTTCGAGATCCTTCCATACTCCCGCGAAACAGCTTGTCTCGGCCTTTTGCTTGGAAGGCTCGGTGGAGGTCCAATGAACGATTTGCCGATCTACCTCGACTGCAATGCCACCACCCCGATAGACCCATTGGTGGCACTGGCCATGCAGCCGTGGTTAGGGAAACATTTCGGTAACCCTTCTTCCTCGCATCCTTATGGCAAGGAGGCGAAGGCGGCAGTGGAAACGGCGCGGGCGGAGGTGGCGGCGCTGATCGGTGGGCGGCCAAGAGATATGATCTTCTGCGGCAGCGCCACGGAAGCCAACAACCTAGCAATTTTCGGCGTAGCGCGGGCCTTGCGGGGGAATCGGCGCCACTTGGTCACATCGGCGATCGAACACCCCTCGGTGATGCAGCCCATGCGCTGGCTGGAAGCTGAAGGCTGGGAGCTCACCGTGTTGCCGGTGGACGGTACGGGCCGCGTGCGGATGGAGGCGACGGCGCAGGCTATCCGCCGCGACACAGCCCTGGTGTCCGTGATGCTCGCCAACAACGAAACAGGGGCAATGCAACCCGTCTCGGAAATCGCCGCCCTCGCTCATGTCCACGGCGCACTCATGCATGTGGATGCCGCCCAGGCGGCAGGCAAGATCCCGATCGATGTCCATGATCTCGGCACCGACCTCCTCACTCTGGCGGGGCACAAGTTCCACGCGCCCAAGGGCGTGGGCGCGCTGTATGTGCGGGCAGGAACGCCCATTTTGCCGATCATGGCCGGGGCGAACCACGAACGGGGCCTGCGCCCTGGGACCGAGAACGTGCCGCATATCGTGGCCTTGGGCACGGCAGCCCGGCTGGCACAGGAACGGTTGGTTCGGGAAGCAACACGACTGCATGCATTGCGGGACGCCTTGCATGAACGGCTGGTTATCGCCATTCCCGGCCTGCTGCTCAACGGCCATCCTACCGAGCGCCTGCCTAATACCCTTAATCTCTCCTTCCCCGGCGTGGCTGGCTGGCAACTCCTCGCCGCCACCCCGGAGATCGCCGCATCCACGGGCTCCGCCTGTCATGCGGGTGGCCAAACAGTGAGTGATGTCCTGGCGGCGATGTCTGTGTCCCGGGAGCAAGCCTTGGGGGCGCTGCGTTTAAGTCTGGGCCGTTTCACCACTGAGGCGGAGATCGACGGGGCGGCAAACGCCCTGATCAACGCCTGGCGTGGCCTGACAAGCACGGCAGGCAGCTGATGGATGCCGTCGCCTATGCAGGCCCTCGCCGTCGTCGAAGCCGCCGGCCTCCTGCCGGATCGCGTGGTCGAACTTCCTCCTTATCATTACGGTGCGTTTTTTCAGCTTCCCGAATAAGGGGAAAAACGGGCGTGGTCCATCTGTATCCAGACCATGCCTTTTTATAGCAGGTTCAGTTTCAGGAGGTTTTAAATGGAAATGAAAACATCGGAAGGTCAGACAGAGAGCCCCCAGGAAGCCGCACCGTCGAAAGAAGGTGGTGGCCAGGGCTCCGTCAAAGTCGCCCGATATGAAAGCAATGGCTGGCTACTTTGACGGAGCCCTAATTACACCCCCTAAGTACGAAATACCGCCTCCAGACCGCCATGCTCAATTTTCTTCCACCTGAATGGGGTGCCTTATGAAGAAACAAATCACTGTTGTAGGCAATGGATTCGCGTCCATGTTTTTCATTGGCTACTTTCTTGCTATCCCCGCCTTTCCCATCATCGCGTATTTCTTTCGAAGGATATATTCCCGATACGACATTACAGTCATCGGAAATGGTAAATTCATTTACTTTCCGGCAATTCCTGAATTTATTACGAAGAAACGAAACAAAGCAGATATCACTATTGATATTCGTCCATTCCTTAGGCGGCGAAGCATTCGCTTTATTGAGGGTGTGGTTATCGATATACAAGATGGTGGACGGACTGTGATTACCCATGACGGAGAATATAGGAATGACTATCTATTTATTGGCATAGGGCCAGCCTTTAGGAAAGACGATATTCCTGGAACAGAAGACTACACATATTCGCCATGTTATGGTCCTGATGACATGGATGGATTTGTAAAAAAACTGGAATCCCTGAGTGGTGGTGTCATATATGTCGGTTATAAGATTAACCGGAGGGACGGTTTTGTTGCCGGACGTCCCGGCCCCATGTATGAATGCGCCTGCCTCTTGGACTACGCCTTGAGAGAAAGAGGGGTAAGAAATAATTTTGAGATTCATTTCTTTTCCCCAGATAGAAGTCCGGGAGAGAAAGGTGCGATAACCGATCGACTGCGTGAGCGCGGGATTATCCTTGACGATGGATATGAGCCAGTAGAATTTTTAGATGGAGGGATGGCTGATAAGGATGGCACGTTTAGGAAGGCCGATTTGGTCCTCTATTCCCCTGAAATAACGGGACCATCGCTTGTGCAGAAGTCATGCCTTCCCATGTCCATTGGAGGCCACATTGATGTGGATAAATATGGGCAAGTAAAGGGACTGCCTCATGTTTTTGCCGCGGGAGATTGCGCTAATCACGAAAACCCACCGCCATGGGTGCCGCATCAAGCCCATATGGCCCAACTTCGAGCTAGCGCAGCGGCAAAAAACATGAAAGCGGTTTTAAGTGGCAAGAGACCAGTGAATCTTTATAGACAGGAGCTTTCCTGTATACTGGACATGAAAAATGACGCCATGTGGCTACACAGATCGGAGGATGGTAGACCCCCATTTCGAAATGTCTTTCCGCGACGTTCGAAGAATTTGATTTTTGTAAAGGAAGCATTTGAACGGATATTTTTGTTCTATCTTCGGTATTTGTAGTCGCGCACCGCCATTCGGGAACCGCATCCAGCGTCATGCGCTTGCTCAATTATAAGAGGCTGATTATTAACGGCCCTAAAAATTCCGCAGATTTTGGCTTGCAACCCCTTTAAGTTCTGTTTTCTGCGCGGGGTCAGTGTATTGTGGCGACAAGGTTTACGAGTGCCTCTGAATGGTTCGGGTTAGCGGTAAGCGCCTGTTGAAAAGCGGCTTCGGCTTCCTCTAGGCTGGAAAACAGCGCCTGAGAGTGTCAAGTTTTGACCAGAAATCAGCGTCAAGTTTGTTCACCTTTGATCAGATCAAGAATTTAATGTTTATGTTTTAGTCCATAGAGTTACGAAGCGTTATAACACTCCATAGGTGGCAAATGTCTGGTGCTGACGCATGGTCAATGGCTGACGCTGATTGACAAAGAAGAAACTTTATGCCCGTCCGCAGCCTGTGGAGATGGATAACCGCTACTCGCTTGCGGTGTGTGAACCGTCCAGATCAACTGAAGAGACCATCGGCGAAATCAGCGAGGGCGTGGACATTTCCACTTTGCTGCGCCTAGCTGAGGACGGGCTATTGCGATGGCTAATCCATCACGAAATTTACTCACCCATCCTTTGTAGCAACAGTGCGCCACCTTGCTCAAGTCAGCTGTAATCCGCCCGTACATTAGATTCGATCATAGCTCATGGCCATTAGCTAGTGAGCACATCGGCTACTCGGTGGCCAGCGCACTCGGCCTATGGTGGGTGACAGCGATCCTGCCTGCGTTCGGGGAAGCTCTGAACAAGCGACATGCTGGCTGCTTGCCGATCCATGCGCTATGCGGTGAGCCGAACCCTTATATGGATGCCTCCGTTTGTGCAAGTGATATCTGATGTCTGGCATGTTGAGGTCGAGTTGCAGCCTTATATCC
>NZ_JABBDR010000281.1 GCF_018854495.1 Acidithiobacillus ferruginosus | reverse complement strand
CCGCTATAGCGTCGACGGCGCGGCGGGTACCGCAAAAGACCTGCATCTCGGGGACCGCGTCACCGTCCAGGCCGCCGCTGGCGGGCGGGCGATCGCCCAGGAGGTACGGGTGGACCATGCCGTGATCGGCAGGGTGACGAAAGTCGATGCGGCCAAGCGACAACTCACCATTCTCGGCGAGACCATCCAGGCGAACGAAAAAATCTCGATTGCGGTGCGCGACTCGAATCAATCCCTGCCGTTCAAGGCCCTGCAAGCCGGTGACATCGTGTCGGTCAGCGGTCTCAACCGGGGGAGCGGGTACTGGCTGGCGACGGCGATCACCCGTCTCTACCCGGCGGATGCCGCACCCGCCCGGGTCCCGTTGCTGTTGCGTGGCCAGGTGAGTGCGCTCGATCCGGGTCAGGACACATTGGCAGTCGGCGCAACGCGGCTCCGGGTGAACGGGGCACTGCTCCAACCCCTCCGGGTGGGTCAGTCCGTGGTGGTCCGGGGTACCTACGCCGACGGGCGGGCTCAGGTCGAGAGCGTGACCCCTGCCGCCCTGGCAGCGCAGGATGTCGGCAACCAGGTGTCCCTGGTGGGTTACCTGGATCGCGGGGATAACGGCTGGACCAGCGACGGCATGGCCCTGGACCAGAATGGCCGGACCATCTACCACAACGGCGACGCCGCGGACATGCGGGCAGGCAGCCTGGTCGCCATCAGTGGGCAGGTCAAAGCCCCGGGAGTCATCGCGGTGGAAAGCGTCACCTTCCGCGTCAACCCTATGGACTTCGATTTGCCCGCCTTACCACAGATGGCGCGGGGCGCGCGGGGTGACTGGGAGCAATCCGAAAATGAGGGTGAGCGCCCAGAGGTCAATAGCCCCGAAATCGAGCGGCCCGATGTCGAGCGGCCGGAGGTGAGACCACAGGTGGAAAGGCCGGAAATCCTTGATGGCGATTAAGACAAGGCTGTATCGCCATCGCTGAGCAGTGCCGCGTATCTTAAATTGAATCATACAGATGGAGAATGTCGATGAACTTGGAAAGCAAGCTGCGGGGGATAAAAACCCTGGCATATTCATCAATGACCTGGAGATGGAACGAGGCCGCGCGGGACACCGTTCGGCGGAGTTGCGGGAAGGATGGCGTAATCCGCCATAACTCCATGCCCGAAGTCCTGCAGGGTAACTACCAGAGCTGTGCGGAGGCAGACATCGGTGCGGTACAGGGAGGGAGCAGTCATTGTCTGCACACGCTCCTGGCGCCGGTTTTCTCATGAGCAGGCGGATTCTCGTCACCGGTGCCGGGGGCTTTATCGGCTACCACCTGTGCCGCCGTCTATTGACCGAAGGGTGGATCGTGCATGGTCTTGATAACCTCAACGCCTACTATGACCCCGCCCTCAAGCGGGATCGCCTGGCGCATCTGGAAAACCATCCGGGCTTTCAATTTCATACCGTGGATCTTGCCGATCGGGAGGCCATGACAGGCCTCTTCACCGGGCCACATTTTGATGTGGTGGTGAATCTTGCGGCCCAGGCGGGCGTCCGCCATTCCTTACAGGATCCCGCCGCTTATGTCGACAGCAATCTGGTCGGTTTCGCCAATGTTCTGGAGGGCTGTCGCGCCCAGGCCGTGGACCATCTGCTTTTCGCTTCCTCCAGTTCGGTCTATGGCGCCAACGCCCGCCTGCCCTACAGCGTCCATGACGGGGTCGATCATCCGCTCAGCCTCTACGCCGCCAGCAAGCGGGCGGGTGAACTCATGGCCCATAGCTATGCACATCTCTTCGGCATTCCCTGCACCGGCTTGCGTTTTTTCACGGTCTACGGACCGTGGGGCCGACCGGACATGGCCTATTTTCGTTTCACGCGCCAGATCCTTGCCGGAGAGCCTATCCCCGTCTTCAATCATGGACAGATGCGCCGGGATTTTACCTATATCGACGACATCATCGAAGGCGTGGTACGGCTCCTGGACTTCGCACCGCGCCCTGCTCCGATGTCGACAGAGCGGCCGGATCCGAGCACCAGCGATGCCCCCTTCCGTCTTTACAATATTGGCAACCATACCCCGGTAGCCCTACTGGATTTCATCGCGATCCTGGAGGATCTGCTGGCGCGCAAGGCCGACATCGAATGGCTGCCCATGCAGGCCGGGGACGTTATTGCCACCTATGCCGATGTGAGTGAATTGCAGGAGGCGGTTGGTTTTTCCCCCGCCACCCCCTTGCGTGATGGTCTTGCCCGTTTCGTCGACTGGTATCGGAATTATTACGACGCCTCTTGAAAACAGGTAACTCCGGACCACAGCACAGCGGATTGGACATGGCGGCGCTCCTGCTGACCGGTTGCCGAGCAATAATGGCAGACGGCGCAGCCGGTACCGTGGTCTACATACAACATGCACAAGTCACCAAATGGGGCGGCGAAATCTTGCCTCCGTGTCCCGTTTTGGCTAACGGACGGGTGTTGCGCGTGCGTCGGGAGTAGGGTAAATGGTGGGTCCATATTTCACGACATGCTACAATTAATATGGAAACCGAGTAAGGCGAGCCCAGGCAGGCCATGAATGGAGTATTGAAAACGGCGGTGTTGGCGATCCTGCGCCCATTGGTCCGGTATCTGATCGGACAGGGGTGGACCTATGGGGCGCTGGCGGACACACTCAAGATGGTGTATGTGGCGGAGGCGAGCAAGCACTATGGGGAGGCCGACGGGCGGACACTGACGGACAGCCGGGTCAGCCTGCTGACCGGGATCCACCGCAAGGAGGTCAAGCGGCTGCGGCTTCTGCTGGAAGAGCACGGCGAGCGGCCGATGTTGCGGCACGGGGCCAACATCGCGGCGCAGGTGGTGGCGGCCTGGGTGTCGATGGCGGATTATGCAGACCCTTCCGGGCAACCCAAGCCGCTGCCCCTACGCAGCGAGGCGTCCCCGAGCTTTGAGGGGCTGGCGCGCAGGGTCAAGGCCGACATGCGCCCACGAGCCATTTTGGACGAATTGGGCCGGGTGGGGGTGGCGGAGGAAAAGGAAGGGGTGGTGCGTCTGTTGCGCCATGCCTATATTTCTGCCCTGCCGGAAGACCGGGTGGCCTTTTTGGGAGAGAACGTCGGCGATCACCTGCGCAGCGCGGTACACAACCTGGAAGGGGGGGAGTCCTTTTTGGAGCGGGCGCTGTATTTCGATGCGCTGCCGGCGGTGGTGCTGGAGGAGGCGCGGCCGGAGATCTATCGGATGAGCGAACGGCTACTGCGGGAGGCCCACCAACGGCTGAGCGAAGCCGAGTCGCCCGAAGGGCCGCAGCGGCGGCTGCGCCTGGGGGTCTATTACTACGAAGAAGACGCCGCGGCGGGGGAAGGGGAGCATGCCTAAAGCCCTGCGCTGGTGGGTCCTTGTCCTGGGTCTGGTGGCCCTGCCGGGGGCATGGGCCCTTCCCGACCCGGCTGGTGGTGTTGGTGGATCGGGCGCCACCCCGGATGGCATCGGGGGTACGGGCATCCATCCCGGCGGCATCGGGGGTACGGGCATCCATTCTGGTGGTATCGGAGGCACGGGCATCCATTCCGGTGGCATCGGCGGCACCGGCATCCAGCCAGGGGGCATCGGCGGGGTGGGAATCACGGCCCTGGGGGTGATCCAGCGCTTCGGCAGCATCTATGTCAACGGTCAGGAATATGTCCTGACCCCCCAGACCCGCTATAGCGTCGACGGCGCGGCGGGTACCGCAAAAGACCTGCATCTCGGGGACCGCGTCAC
>NZ_JABBDR010000280.1 GCF_018854495.1 Acidithiobacillus ferruginosus | reverse complement strand
GCGTTTACCGATCTGGCGCTGGTGCCAGAGCATTTCCGGTTGATGATGGCGAATATGGTCCAGTTGGGCAGTACCGATATCGCCGCCGCACTAGAAGAGGTCAAAACGGCCATACAAGAATCGGCCGAGTACCCCAGCAATAGGCGGAGTTGACCCCCATCGACCAAGCGGTGCTCAGCATCATAGCTGAAGGCCAAAAGCCTTACGCGCAAGAAAGCCGGGAACTCATCGCGAAGCGTATGGAGATCGCCACAAAAGGCGTAACATCGGGCGTCATGTAGGATGAAAATAAAGTTGGTGACTTTTATCAACCTAAACCAGTAAAATTGCAGCCTCGAAATCTGCCAAAATAAATAAAGTTGGCAACCTTTTTGGCTGCGTACACTCAACGCCCCTAAATTTTGTTCAAATAGAGTTGGCAACCTCGTTGTTTTTCATCGAGTTTATCTCCACGCTGCCAAAGTTTATTTTAAATCATGGGCATTCGTAATTTCCTGTGTATGGCTTATCAGGGTATCATCCGGACCTTATGCTGTGTTGAATTTCAGAAATTGGAGGTTACTATGAGCAATCTGAACTTCTCGAAAACCGAACGGATTGATGTTCGTGCCAGCAGTTCCGTGAAGCAACTGCTGCAGGATGCTGCGCGCGCCTGCC
>NZ_JABBDR010000028.1 GCF_018854495.1 Acidithiobacillus ferruginosus | reverse complement strand
ATCAATGCTTCCCGTAGCTGATGGATCCGCCAGCGGTCGGCCACCCGGTGGTGCTGATCCTGCTGGCGGCGAGTAAGACACCGACATTGGCGATCAAGTCATTTCGAGAGCACAGCCAACTGAAACTCATGTTTAGGTTGTGGCCACGGGATCGGTACAGAAGAAAAAAGCACACGTGATTAGCAATTAGTGCCAGCACACCGAAGATTCCCATCGTTTCGATGCCCGGCATGACGGGGTGAAACGCCTTGTAGGCTGCCGTCCCCAGCACACCAAGCCCAAGCATGAAGCCGCCCTTTACCAAGGCAGCAACTTGTCTGCCCGCGCAAAGAGGCTGAGCCCATACACCAAGGCATCGCCCAGCATGTCCAGCACGTCCGCCAGCAGCGAGATTGATGGGCGATTAGGCCGGCCGAGCCCTCCACGAAAAACATGACAGCATTGATGGCGAGCACGATCCATAGCACACGTCCGTGACTGTCGCGCATGGCGTCCATCTCGCAGCTTTTGTCTTCACAGCAATTAGCCATTTGTGGTATCCCTTGAGTTTGCTGTACCTGGCGGTAGCGTAACCTCTGCACCGGCTGTTCGACGAATATATACCCGAATACCTCACCAAAATAACTCTAAAATCCGTTATGGTGATTTTGCCTTACGCCAATAAGCGGCAGCGCACTGCTGGGTGTATCCCGCGCAGCCTTTACCCGATGACGGGGGGTGGGCTTGCGGTTCTGCAGTAGCACCGCAAGCAGTCCGTGCCCGTCCAAGTGTGTTTCCACCCCCAAAGACCATGAGAAGCAAACCGCCAAGTGGTCAGCCGTTGG
>NZ_JABBDR010000279.1 GCF_018854495.1 Acidithiobacillus ferruginosus | reverse complement strand
GTTGCTGACCGTCAGGGGGGCGAGCGACAGCAGGTCCAGAGCTTCCAGCAGGGTGGTCCGGCCCCCCAGGTCAAGGGTTTCCGGGACGACCGCCGCTATCGCCCGAGTGATTTCCACATCCTTGGGACTGCCGAAAATCCACACGGCATAGCCGCGGTCGACAAGGGCTTGGGCCAGGGTACTCCAGTGGTGCACCGGCCAGCGCTTGGCCGGACCATATTCGGCACCGGGTGCCAGGGCGACCAGGGGCCGTTGTGGCGGGCTTATGCCCAACCGCTGCAGGGTCGCGGCAAGGGCCGCCCGGTTTACCTGTAAACGGGGCGCGGGCAGTTGCGTGGGTTGTGGAAGGCGTAGCGGCAGTCCGAGGGCAACGAAGCGGTCCACGGTGCGCGGCAGTTTCTTTTTGTTCAAGCGACGGCGGTCATTCAGGAGCAAACGGCGCCCCGCACCGCTGAAACCGGTGCGGGTCGGGATACGTGCCCAATAAGGGACCAACGCGGATTTGAAGCTGTTGGGCAGGCAGATGGACCAGTCATAGTTCTGTGCGCGCAATTCCGCTGCGGTCCGGCGCCGCAGACGCAACCCCAGTTGACCGTGGTCGATGCTCAGGGGCATGGCCCGCCGCACCTCCAGCATGCGTTCTGCCACCGGAATGCTGGCGGGCGGCGCCAGGACATCCACCTGCAGGCGTGGCCAGCGACGGCGCAGTACCTGCAACAATACCTGCGCCATGACCATATCTCCCACCCAGGCCGGACCGATCAGCAGCAGGCGGGCGGGATCGTAGCTGTGGGCAATGCGGGTGTTGTGCGGAGCAAAGGCCTCATGTTCGTTACAGGGCGGTTCTGCTGCGCCGGCATCGTGTGCATCGGGATCATCCTGCAACTTTGGTCGTTGCTCGGCCATATTACTTGCCTATGAGCATGATCAGCGCTTCGACCGAGATCAGGATGATGATGATCCATTCCAGAATCGTCTCCCGGTGGTGCCGGCTGGCCACGATCATGACTTCCAGCCCCTCATGAATGGCGTCGAGTTTTTCATCCAGGGCGCGGAACCGGCTGGTGAGCTCCAGATCGGCGGAGAGTTCGCGGGAGAGTAGTTCCAGCCCCGGGGTTTCCCAGACAATGTCGGGGTTGTCCAGCACCGCCAGACGGGAAAGGATTTCGGTGCGGGTGGCGGAAGTCGAGGCGAGAAAGCGCAGATGTCCGCCGCGCCATCCCGGCAAACGCCCGGTGCGGGCCACTTCCGAGAGTAGGTTCAGGGTGGTTTCCAGCAGATTTTCGACGGCTTCTTCGTGGAGTTCCAGGGCTAGGCTCTGGGCCAGACGCAGGGCGACCAGAAGGATGCGTTCTTCATCGAGATTCTTAAGGGTGACGCCGTCACGGCCCACGCCATCACGTTCGCCGACCAGGATCGCGAGCTCTTCGACCTTGGGGTTGGCGATGGGGGTGAACTGCGCCTGCACGGTGGCGATGACTCTGGCCTGCAATGCCGGTCCAGCGCCGAAAAAGCAGATGACGCCGGACCGGAAGAGCACCACCCAGGCGTCACCGTCGCGAAGCAGGCGATGGGCGGGCGTATCCTCTGCTATTTCTATTCCGAAATCTTCGCGCCAGCTTTTGAGAGAGATATGACGTACCGGCTGGATGGCGTGGAGGATGCTGTTCATGGCTCAGGCCTCGGGGAGCAGTTTGCCGGGGTTGAGAATGGCGTCAGGGTCGAAGACCCGTTTGATGGCGCGCTGGATGCTCAGGCTTTCCGGGCTCAGTTCCAGGGGGACATAGGCGCGCTTGCTGCTGCCGATGCCGTGTTCGCCGGAGAGGGTTCCATCCAGTGTCAGTACGGCC
This sequence comes from Acidithiobacillus ferruginosus, assembly GCF_018854495.1. GTDB lineage: Bacteria > Pseudomonadota > Gammaproteobacteria > Acidithiobacillales > Acidithiobacillaceae > Acidithiobacillus > Acidithiobacillus ferruginosus. The sequence continues at coordinate 15,680 of NZ_JABBDR010000279.1, read as the reverse complement.
TGAAAGAGCTTTTGCAGGCCGTGCCTGGCACGGCGCATTTCGTTGTCATCTTGGGGATGGACCAGAAAGTTGACGTGCAGGTTGCCGTTCCCGGCGTGCCCGAAGCTGACGATATGCAGGGACTGTTCTGCAGCGATCCCTTCTATGGCCTCCAGCAATTCGCGCAGGCGGCTGACCGGCACGACCACGTCCTCGTTGATTTTGAGGGGTGCCATGGCCTTGGTGGCGGGGGACAGGGATTTGCGCGCCGCCCACAGATCGGCGACGGCAGCCGCGTCAGTCGCCTCCAGGATTTCCAGGTTTCCCTCGCCCGCCAGAGCGGCGCGGATGGCCCGCACCTGGTCGGGGATGGTGACCGCCTCGCCATCCACCTCGACCATCAGCAGGGCGTTGCTGCCTTCGGGCAGATCCCTGGCGGCGCCCATGGCGCGCACTGCGGCCAGGGCGTAGGGGTCCATGAGTTCCAGGGCGCTGGGCGTATGGTGTTGTGCCATCACCCGCTGCACCGCCGCGCAGGCGCTGGCCGTATTGTCATAGACGGCGCGCAGGGTGGCCTGGGCGGCGGGGAGGGGGAGCAGGCGCAGGGTGGCCTCGGTGATGAGGGCAAGGGTGCCCTCGCTGCCTACCAACAGACGGGTCAGGTCATAGCCGACCACACCTTTGCTGGTATGAACGCCGCAGCATAGCGTTTCGCCGGCGCCGGTGACGGCACGCAGGCCCAGTACGTAATCGCGGGTGACGCCATATTTTACGGCGTGCGGCCCGCCGGCATTCATGGCCAGATTGCCGCCGATGCGGCAGTAGGGGTTGCTGCCGGGATCAGGGGGGTAAAATAGGCCGTCGGCCTGTACATAGGTACTGATCGCGGCCGTGATATATCCGGCTTCTACGGTAATGGTACGGTCCACCGCGCTGTAATCGCAGATTTTTTGCATGCACTCGAAGCTGACGACGGCGCTGCCGGGTACCGGCTGTGCCCCGCCGACATTCCCGGAACCTGCTCCGCGCGGCACGAGGGGCAGACGATGGCGGCGGGCAATGCTGACAATCGCCTGCACCTCTTCATGGCTGTGCGGAAAAAGCACCATCACGGGTACGCAACTCCCCGGGGTATCGTCGCGGCTATAGATGGCGAGGGTTTCTGCATCGTCGCGCACCCGCTCGGCATCGAGAGCGGCGCGCAGGGCGGGAATGATGGTGCTGACGCTCATGGTTGGCTCCCTCGGATTTTTTGCAGGAGCGCGGTGGTGCTCCGTTCGTGGCGAAAAGGAATGCTGAGTACGCGACCGCCTCCGGCCTGCACCCAATCGGCACCGACGATGCGCTCTATCGGCCAGTCGCCACCTTTGATCAGCACGTCGGGTTGGAGATGTTGGATCAACTTCAGCGGGGTGTCATCGTCAAACGCCGTAACGAAATCCACCGCCTGTAATCCGGCGAGCACCGCCATGCGGTCTTCCTCGCTGTTGACCGGGCGATCCGCGCCTTTGCCGAGGCGGCGCACCGAGGCATCACTATTGACGCCTACCACCAGGCAGGCGCCTTCGGCGCGGGCTTCGGCGAGATACTGCACATGGCCCCGGTGCAATACATCGAAGACGCCGTTGGTAAAGACCAGGGGGCGACGGAAGGTGCAGGCTTCACCCAACGCGTCCCAGTCGCGGAGCACCTGGCCGGTGTGGAATACGGACGCGGGGGCGTCGCCCACAAAGCTGGCATCGACGCCACTGCAGAGGGCGTGAATGAGGACGAGGTGGACTTCCTGAATGCGTGCGGTGTTCTGCTCGGGCACCCGCAGTTCAATGTCCACGGGGCGCAGCAGTGGCGCGAGTTGCCCGCCTTCCTTGCCGGTAAGAGCCAGCACCCACATGCCGCGCTGTTGAGCGGTCCTGGCGGCGGCGATGACGTTGGCGGAGTTGCCGGAGGTGCTGAATGCGACCAGACAGTCACCAGGACGGCCCAAGGCCTCGATCTGGCGGGCGAAAATCTGTTCATAGCAGGCATCATTGGCGATGGCGGTGACCACACTGCTGTCGGTGCTGAGGGCGATGGCGGGCAGGGCGCGGCGTGTTGTCTCAAAGCGGTTGACCAGTTCCGAAGCGAGGTGCTGGGCATCTCCGGAAGAACCGCCGTTACCGCAACTGAGCACTTGCCCGCCCGCCTGCAGGGTGGCGATCAGGCGCCGACTGGCTTGCGCGAAAGGCGCTGCAAGGACCGCGGCGGAGTGCCCCATACAGGTGATACTGTTGTGCAGGGCAGAACCTATCCAGTCATTGCCGGTCATGGGCTGGGTACTCTGAAGGCATCACGAATCCAGTCTGCCGGGGCATCACCATCAAGGGCGACCACATCAAAGCGGCAGGGGCGTAATCCATGCTGCGGGTTACGCAGCAAAAAATATTCTGCGGCGCGAATCAACCGTTTTTGCTTGCGGCCGGTGATGCTGGCCGCCGCCCCCCCCTGCCGGTCATGGGCACGCTGGCGTACCTCCACGAAGACCAAGGTATCACCATCGAGGGTGATGATGTCAATTTCTCCCATCCGGCAACGATAGTTGCGCGTCAGGGGGTGCAGTCCGTGGCCGGCGAGCAGCGCAATCGCACTGTCCTCACCCTGCTGACCTGAAATCTGGCGTGGCGACGGCATGATTCAGGCGCCCGGCCCAGGCACTCCCGATAAAGGGACGACCCGTCCGTTCTCCACTTCCATCCATTCCATGTCCCGCACGATGCGGCCGTCGGCAGCAAAGCGGAGGACGCCTGTAGCGCCGTTCAGGCTGCCACTCATATCCTGGTCCAGAACGCGCTCCGCCATTCGGTAGGCATCCAGCCCGAAGGCCGCCATGCGCCACTGGGCGTCACTGGCATTGGGGAGATTGGTACGCAACAGTAGTGATGCTTGCGGCCAGCTTTGCCCGGGGTTGATGATCCAGGGCATATCGACCGATTCAATGCCGGAGAGCCCCTGCGCGTCGCTGGGCAAGACTGCGCCGTGCAGCAAGGCCGGGCTGAAGACAGGCACAGTGCGATTGATCAGGCGGATGGATGTCACCGCAGAGTTGGCGTTTTTCGCATCGGTAACCAAAAAGACAAAACTGTGTCGCCCGGGTGACGCGCTCAACAGCTGTTGCGCCTTGCTGGTGAGTGAGCGACCGGGCAGGTAGGTGGTGACGCCACTGACGTCGCCGCCGAGATGCTTCCAGGCGGTGATAAAGTCTGCCTGAATGGCGGCTCCGCTGGAGTCCTGGGGATACAGCACGTAGGCATGACGATAACCCGCTGCATAGCTCTGGGTGGCAATCTGCCGGGCCGCGACGTCCCGACTCAGGCTTAGGGTATAGAGTCCGGGCTGCTGCACATCAGATGCCGTGCCGAGGGCTATGACCGGCGGATCGCTGGGCTTCCTGACGGCGGCTACCGCGTTGATATCCTGCGGCAGCCATGGGCCGACGAAGATTTTGCAGCCTTCCCTGATCCCGCGCTCAAAGAGAACGGCGGTGTAACTGGGGTTGCCGGTACTCCGCAGAATGCGCACTGCGGGTCCAGACCGTAATTGCGCTGCTGTTTCCATCCCGGCGGCAATGGCCTGAGAGAGCGGCCCGTAGGACCCGCCGGAAGGTAACAAAGCGCATATGCCGCCGGGCGCGCGGTTGAGGGCGGAAGCGCCGGCGACCGTCGCGTCGTCGTCCGAAAAGTTTATGGGGGGGTGCCCCGGATGTGCCGCCAGCCAGGCACGGATCGCCGTTTGCCGCTGTTGGGGATCGGGATTTTGGCGGGTGATCAGGGCGATGGCGATCCATTCCTGCACGAGGGGATTACCGCTACGTCCCTGCCAGTTCTGAAGTTTTGCTACCGACTGCTGGTCGAGGAGGACATGAATGCGGCGGTGATTCTCCGCGATCGCATCGCCGCCCAGCAGGCTATCCCGTTCGATCAGAAAATTTAGCGCGGTGAGTTCATGGCCTTCCTGCGTATAGAGCGTGGCTAGGGTGCCCATGGCCCGGGCACGCACTTCCTGGGGTGTGCTGGTGATGGTCAGGATTTCTTCAAGGTTGCCCTTGGCGCTGGGGGTCTGCCCCTGATCCATGAGTCCCTGGGCGCGGACCCAGAGCGCTGCGCCACGCAGACTGGCGTTGTCGTGCTGCAAGCGCAGTACTTCATTGGCCAGTAATATCGCAACCTGCGGCTTTTGCCCCTTCAGGGAAGCCTGTGCCGCTTTCATCAGGTAATCGAGCTGGGCTTGCCCCCGCACATCGGCGGCTGCGTGAATATAGTCCTTGGCCGCTTCCTGGTAGTGCCCTGTGATCATGAGCTGGTCGGCGCGCTGTGCCATCGGTGCCTGAGAGACGGCTGTGGTCGTTTCGACAGGCGGCGGATTCGACGAAGGTGGCGTTTTATGTGGCATACTCGCGCAAGCGCTCAGACCCGTGGCCAGGGCCAGGGTCATCAGCAGGCGGAAAGAGGCCTTCAGGGCTGCGGGAGTTGTCATGAGCAGAGTGTATGGAGAAAGGCGAAGGTGTTCAATGACCGAAGCGCGGTCTTGGCCGGGAATGCGCTTATGAATGACCATGCTGAGGCAGCGGAAGGAGCCGTCGGGCAACTAACCATTATCGCCACCCCTATCGGTAACCTCGATGATCTCTCGCCGCGCGCGCAACGTGCGATTGGGGCTGCCGCCCTGATTCTGGTGGAGGACCGCCGTCACGCACAGCGGCTCTTTCAGCATCTGGGCGTGCAGCCCAAAACGCTGGCCCTGCACGAGCATAACGAACGGGCCCTTGCCCCGCAGATTGCCCGGCGTGTCGCCGCCGGGGAGCATATTGCGTTGTTGTCAGATGCAGGAATGCCGTTGATCTCCGACCCCGGCTTTCCGCTGCTGGCTTTGCTCCGTGAACAACAGTTGCCGGTGACCATCATACCCGGCCCTAACGCCGCCCTGGCCGCGTTGGCCCTGTCCGGTCTGCCTAGTGACCGCTTTAGCTTCGAGGGTTTTCTGCCTGCCAAAGGGGGGGCGCGAAGGGCCCGGATACTGGCCTTGCAGCGGGAGCCGCGCAGCATGATTTTTTATGAGGCGCCACATCGGATCAGCGAGACACTGGCGGATATGATGGAATTGTGGGGGGCGGATCGTGGGGCGGCTCTGTGTCGGGAGCTGACCAAAATATATGAGGAATGTTTGCGGGACTCGCTGGGGGGGCTGGTGGCGCTACTCCGGGCACATCCTGACAAAGTGCGCGGCGAAATGACGCTGGTGGTAGGCGGCGCACCGGAACAGACTCTGGAGGAAGCCGACGCCGATCGTTTGCTCGGCCCGCTGCTCGCCGAACTGCCGCTGGCGCAGGCCGTGCGTATCGCGGCCAGTCAGAGCAGCATGGCGCATCGTTTCCTTTATGGGCGGGCCCTGGCCTTGACTTCCGGGCGGGACCCCGTTTAAATACGCGCTCTTGGCCCAGGTAGCTCAGTCGGTAGAGCAGAGGACTGAAAATCCTCGTGTCGGCGGTTCGATTCCGTCCCTGGGCACCATATAAATCAGGCGGTTACCCTATTTTTGGGTAAGGCAAAAATGTGCGGTTGTGACGTATTTGTACCATGAGGACAGACCTTTTCCAGGATGCTCTCAATTTTTGCCGAATCCTCTGCAAGATGTTCCGGGGCCATGTGCGCATAGCGACGCACCATCTCGACCGATTCCCAACCGCCCATTTCCTGTAACCGCTCCAGGCTTGTGCCGGACTGGATATGCCAGGATGCCCAGGTATGCCGCAGGTCATGCCATCGGAAATCGGTAATCCCTGCCTTTTCCAACGCCTTTTGCCAGGCTTTGGTATTCGTCTGTTTCACCGGCTTCCCGCGATAAGTGAATACCTGGGTGAGATGCCTGCCTATCTGACGTTGCAGAATGGCAATGGCCGAATTGGTCAGATTAACCCCCAGAGGCTTTCTGTTCTTGCTTTGGTCGTGATGAATCCACGCGACGCGGCGAGCCATATCCACCTGATCCCAACGAAGTCCGGCCACATTCGCTTGCCGTAACCCGGTAGCAAGCGAGAATCCCGCCATGTCACGCAAATGTTCCGGCAACAATTCCAGAAGTTTTGCCGCTTCTTCGGGATAGAGCCAGCGGATGCGACGTTTCGGCTCGTGATATTGCCGCAATTTCGGGGCGTAATGTAACCAACCCCATTCGATACAGCTATTCAGGATGGCCCGAATTAGTGCCAGATAACGATTGGCATTGGCCGGGCTGGATTCTTTCCGCTTGATTTCCAGCACTTCCCGAATGAAATTACGATCCATCTTGTCCAGAAACATGCCACGGAAATAGGTTTGCAACCAGGCCAGTTCGATCATGTCCTTTTTCAGGCTGGCTTTGTGACTCCGCTCATCCAGCCATCGCAGCCCGGCATCATCCCAGGTCATGCGCGGCAGAGACCCTAACTCGACTTGCCTCCACGCTTCGGTTTTGAGCCGGTCGTGAAGTTCTTGCGCTTGCGACTTGTTACTGGTGCCAGCCGAGCGTCTAATCCGCTGCCCGTTGGCCGCTGTAAAGTCAATCCACCAAGTGTTACCACGTTTGTAGAGCATATTGTTGTCTCCTTTTTGGCTGCCTGCCGTGGTTGAGTTTCCAGCCGCAAGAGATACTCGGCAAGGGCTTCTTCGCGGAACACCCATTCTTTGCCCGGCTTAGCGCCCGGTATCTCCCCCGCTTTGGCCCGGCGCTGCACAGTGTCCGGGTGCAGGTGCAGGATCTGGGCGGCTTCGTGCAGATCGTAGGTTTTCATGCTGGTCCTCTACCCCCTACAATGCTGCGGGTTGCCGGATGAACTCCGCCCCGCCGGTCAAAACTCCCTTCCCCGAAAAATGCAGGCGTGAATGGCCGGGGCAGACACCACACCACTTCTCCGTATAGGGCCGGCGTAATGTGGTAGGGGTTTGCGCCGAACAAAAACCACCATACGGTGGCATGAGCCGCCGAGGTGGGCTCTATGGATATGTCTACTCTCTTGAGTTTCCAGTAGGCCATGCTCACGCCACCCTCCAGGTCCGCTTCAGCATCTGCTCCACCAGCACCGGGAAATCCATGGCGTCATCGATGACCGTCACCCCATGCTCCGGGGTCTCCAGGCCCTTATAGCCGCGGTCCAGCAGTGCCGACACCAGGACCGTCCTCAGTGCGGCATTGACGTTGGCGGGATGATCGTCGAGGAAGGCGACAGCGCCCAAATGATGCAGGACCTCTGCCTTTTCGTCGGACGGCGCGGCATGACCCACGCACACCACGCGTTGTGCAGGGATCAGCCCGGCCAGGGATTCTGTCCGTGCGGCAGCATGACAATGGTCGACGCTGGTCACCGCCCACACCTGGCACCCCAGATCCTCCAGGGCGTTCACCAGATCAGCCGCATGCAGATACAAGGGCAAGCGGTGCCATTCGTCAGCGTGATAAGCGTCCCACACCGCGTCATATTCCTGGCTCGCCAGGGCATAGCGCATCCACAGGTGATGATCCTCGCTGACTTGCGGAATCACACGATCCAGCACATGCTCGGCGCACTGCCGCCAATGGGCGTCAAAGTCCGTGAGGATGCCGTCCACGTCGAGGGCGACAACCGGCGCGGGCCGGGCGAAAACACCATTATTAACGTTATTCATGATGATCTCCTTTGCTCTGCCGGAATCTGCTTCAAGGCTTTCCCAATACTCATAGACAGAAGAATGCGCTCCATCAAAGCACCACCTTCCGCACCGTGCCGGCGCGGGAGACCATGGCCATGAGGTCCACGATGGGTGTGGAGCGATCGAAGAGAAAGGTCAGTACAGCGCCGTCGCGGTAGGCGACGGAAACCGTTGCGGGATTCTGAGGGGATCTGCGAGGTGCCAGGCGATGCGGGATGACCCCGTTTTCATCGGGGCGGAACCCCTGCCTGGTTGATTCACCATTGAGCATGGCGCTTTGCATGGCTGTTGGCCTCCATGATGCCGCGCCGGGTGTGGGCGGCCGATGAACTAAGTAAAGCACGCTTCACAACATAAGTCAAGCAGGCTTTCCGGTGACCGCGTTCTGCTGTGGGAACAGTGATTCTTGATAGAGGGGTTGCCGGCGGGGTCGGATTGTATATACTGATGAGCAGGGCTCGTTATGAGTACGGTGGGCGCATGGCCATTATTATATCCAATAAAATCAGATGAAAATTAAAAGAGAAGCACGGTGTCCGCGAAGAGGAGGTAGAGGAGTGCTTTGCGAACTTGGTGGGAGACTTCCTGCGCGACCAAAGGGAAGACCACCGCTCTGATCCGCCCACATTATGGTTTATTGCTGAAACGTATATGGGGCGGAAGCTGAAAGTGGCCTTTATTCCCGTTGATGGGGACTTCCATGTTCGCACGGCTTATGAACCGAACGATGAGGAAGTCCGTATATACAGAAAGTATGGAGAGAATCAATGAAATCAACCAATGAAACCAAAATCCCATCGACCGATGAGGCGTGGGACAATCGGGAGTTGGGAGCTGATGAGGCATATGTAGGAGTGGTGAAGGCGTCGGATCTCCAGCTAGATGCGGCTGCTGGCACCCAACTCATTTCCATCCGCCTTGGCGTGTCCATGATTGAGGACCTAAAGTTAATAGCCAATATCAACGGTATCGGCTATCAAACCCTTATGAAGCAGGTTCTGGGCCGCTTTGTGGAGTGCGAGAAAAAGGCGATCTGGAACCAGATCGTTTCCAAGCAACTCAAGGTCGAGCCAACCCGGCAGGGGCCGCGTCATCGGAAAGTTGCCGGAACATAGTGCAGGAAATTGACATCCTCACCCGCCTAGAAGGGCGAGGGTGTCAACCTCGCTGCAACCGCCGGTTGAAGCACCATAGATATCAAGACCCATTTGCATGGTTGGTTTTTCGGCTGGTAAGCTCTTCAATTATTTCTTCATTCTTCCGTTTAGTCTCTTCAAGCTCTCGCATGACGTCATCCTGTTGACTGGACGTCAGGCGGTCGAAGATCCCCAGCATGGCCCGTTGTCTAGGCGTCAGTCCCCGTCCGTCAAACGGCAGCCCATCCGCGCCAGATTCTATTAACGTTGCCGCGTTAGGTGTCCCTAGCTCCTGGAGCATCGCACCCTCTCCCTGCATTACCCAGTCGGGATTGATGCCCAAATTCTTTCGGAGGGCAGTTAAGGCATCCCATGCCGGCTTCGTTCCGCCGTTCTCCCACTGGTGGACAGCGGATTTACTCAATCCGCCCGCATGCTTCCCCAGCTCTGCCTGAGTCAATCCCAGTCGCTTTCTGATTTCCTTGACGCGATCGCCGATGTCGTCCATGTGGTCAAGCATACTGACCACCAGGAAAAGTGTCCTTGACTAACATGGTGAAGATTGCTTTACTATTAATCATGAGCACCATCCGAACAAAACAGGAAGCGATACGGATCTTCGGCGGCACCATGAAAGCCGTTGGCGATGCGCTTGGGATCAGTCGCCAAGCCGTTTACCAGTGGCCCGAAGATTTGCCCCAAGACACCTCCGACAGATTGGTCGGTGCGGCAATCCGTCTAAAGCTCTTGCCTCCGGGACTTCCTGACCCCCGGAGACGACGTAATGGTGCCCCCTCCTCCCAGGCCCCAGAGCCTGAAAGGGAATCCGCATGAGCACGCGTTTCGGAATATTTTCTTTCCGGCGCCTCCGCAATGACCAAAGGCGGTCACTGTACCGCATCCAGAGGACGGCATGAACCGCCAAGGCATCGCCCTTACCGACCGGCAGCCTGGGCACTTGACACCCTCCGCGGCGCGGGACTACGCTCATCCTGTCACCGGGGTCCCGGTGACCGGGTTTGGTAGCCCGGTATCAGAGGCGGACAGTCGCCAGCCTCGCGTTTGCGACTATTTTTTCGTCCGTTTGCATGGCTCTACCCTCTATGGGCGGGGCCGTGCGGGGAGCCGTAAGGCTCGCCGGCCCTCTGACCGGTCTACCAACCTGCACGGTTCCGTCCACCCGTTTGGTAGCGGGTGCGGAGACAACCGCAATCAGAGGATTGACGTCATGGATATTCATGCCCCCGGCGCGTCCGCGCCCTTGCAGGCTGCGAAGCCCGCTGTTTTTCAATTCCATTCCACCGAAGTTCGCACCGTCGATCGGGACGGCCAGATCTGGTTCGTCGCTGATGACGTAGCCAAAGCTCTTGGCTATCGAGAGTCTCGTGATATGACCCGCGTTCTCGATGAGGACGAAGCTGCCCCGCACACTATGCGGATCAGGTCCGAGAACGGCACCCTCCAGACCCGCGAAGTCACCATCATCTCCGAATCTGGTCTTTATCACGCCCTCCTGAAAAGCCGCAAGCGCGAAGCGAAGCCCTTCCGCAAGTGGGTCACCGCCGAGGTCCTGCCCGCCATCCGGCGATCGGGCAGGTATGCCGTACCCCAAGACCACACACCCTCCCTCGTGCCACCAGGCACCAAACTGCTGCTGACCTTCGAGGCCGATGGCCGTTGTCGCGCCGAACCCGTTCCCGAGGGTGCCATGGTCGTGACCGCCCGGCAACTCGCCGAGATTGTTGAGGCCAACGGCTACATCCTCGCCAAGCCCATTGATCAGGAGTTCAAGCTATGAGCGCACTAAAACCGTGCATCATCGGCACATCTGATCTGAAACCGCTGACCCCGCCGGACACCGACATTCGCGCTGCCGCCCTGGCGCAGGCCGCCGGCTACGACTACAGGGCAGGAGCCGGCCGATCTCACTGGAGGTGAGCATGTGTAATCCACGCAAGCCATTCATATCAGAAATATCGGATATAGATCCACCCATTACAACCGATGTTGATCTCCGAAGTGTCCGCTGGTTCAAGCTGGATATCGTCAGTCTGCTTAATTCGGATTTCATGCAACTAGCGAGCCCGGAGGAGTTCAAGGCCGCCTTCATGCTGTGGACAAAAAGCATCCATCAATTACCGGCAGGAAGCCTGCCCAATGACGAAGCCATCCTGGCGAAGCTGGCTGGGGGATATGACTATCGCCGGAAACCCTGGCAGCGCATCCGGGAGATGGCGCTTCATGGCTGGGAATTGTGTTCGGATGGCCGTCTTTACCATCAGGCGGTGGCCGGCACCGTACTCGATATTCTGGCTGCGGTTCACGCACGACCATCAGTTGGCGAGCCCCTCGACACGCGAGAGGTTGCGAAAGCCAAGGCTAGGGCACGGCAACAGAAGTTCCGGGACAGCCAGCGCGCCAAGCGGGTCAAGAGTGAGACCCCGGTCAACCTGGGTGCTGAGGAGTCGGAGTCGTCCGCTGCGGACGCCATGCAAAGCGTAACGCCCGTAACGCCTGCCATAACGTCACGCGTAACGCCCGTAACGTCACCTATTAAAGAAGAAGATAAAGATAAAGATGAAGATAACGCTACAGTAACGTCACGCATAACGTCACGCGTAACGCCCATAACGCCGTTATCCGTAACTCCAGAAACGCCGTCTCCAGATAACTTGGAAACCCACCCATCAACCCGCGAAGGGCTGATCTGCAAGAAATTACGTGGGCTCGGCGTCCGTGCGGCCCCCCATATGGTTGTCGTGCAGGAGATGTGCGCCCGTCATTCCGACGAACACATCCTGGCCGCGGCGGAAATCGCGCTGGAGAAAAAAGGCAGCGGCATCCACGTCGGCTATATCGCCGCGATGCTGAAAGACGCTGGGAAATCTTCAGGGAAAGGAGGAAAGAACAAGCCCGCAGCGGGGCCGCCCAACCGCTCTCTCCTGCCGCCCGTCGCCGTTGCCGAATCTCATTTCATTGCCCTGTAGGAGAGCTGCCATGGCAATACCAAAGAAGTCCGAGAGCAACCATCAGCCATTAGTCCACGCGGGCGATGCTGCCAGGGGTCTCCTTGCCCGATGGGGGTTCGATCCCAATAACGTGGCGATCCTGCCCGACCGGCATCCCCAGTACCGCGAGTGCGCGCGCCACGGCCGCTATCCGATCTCCATGGTGGATGAGCGGGATGCCATCCGCTACATGTCGCCGGTCTGTCCGGTGTGCGCGGCGGAGCAGGCATCCCGTCGGCTCATGGAGAGCGCGGCGATCCCAAAGCGTTACATTGACTGCGGCTTCGACAACTACGTGGTCGAGGTCCCGGGTCAGCAGACGGCTCTCGATGTCTGCCGGGACTACGCGGATCATTTCGAGGAGCACGCCCGTAAGGGATCCTGTCTCGTCCTCTGCGGGAATCCCGGCACGGGCAAGAACCACCTGGCGTCTGCCATCGCCCACGTGGTGCTGGCCAAAGGGCACAGCGTGCTCCAGGTCACCGCCTACGACATCATTGCCCGGATCCGCCAGACCTGGCAGCGGGGAATTGGCAACAGCACGGAACTGGAGGTCATCCGCGGGTTTGCGGAAGTGGGCCTGCTCATCATCGACGAGGTCGGGAAAACCTTCGGCAGCGATGGAGAGCGGGTGCATCTCTTCGAGGTCATTGATCACCGATACCGCGACCTGAAGCCGACCCTCATCCTGTCCAACGAGAGTATTGGCGGTGTGGAGAAATACCTGGGTCCGGCCGCCTTCGACCGGCTGTGCCAGAATGGCGGGTTATTGCTTTTTGACTGGCAGAGCCATCGTCGGGGGAGAGAGTGCAAATCCGATACGGCGGCCTGCCTGCGGGGTGAACTATGAACAGGAATCATGAACAGCAGCGCCTGCTGATAACTCGTCTCTCAGAAGGCCACCCGATACTGAATCCTCATCCTATCCGCTCTGCTTGCGCCCGAAGCGCGACCGGGAACATGGCATTCTACCTGATCGACCTTGGCCCATTCTTTGCTGAGCCAAGACAGTTCCTGGAAGACCTGCGTGCGACCGACTTTTCTCCGAAGGGATACGATTGCAGCGCTCAGATCGCCATCCGCCTGATGCGCTGGTCACAAAGCATCCAGTTGACCCCCCGCCAAAATCACGTGATGAACCAGATCGTCTCCGAAGCCATTCGGCGCGGAGCCGCAATCATCGAAACCAAAATCAGGACGGCTGAATGGTCTATACCAGATCATCGCGACGATCATCACGATCTTGCCGTCACGGCGGCCACCAAGGCATTGCAACACTTTACGGAGAAGCACGACCTGGCAACGGTGCCGCACCCCAATATTGCGACATTCGTTGACGTGCATACCCGGTTTGCCTCCCGTGATGCCATGGAAGATTTTATTTATCGAAAACGGCTTGATGCGGAATCTGTGTTGCCACACGAACCGACGTTCTCGAAAGCATCGCTGGAAAGAGTCATCCGGCAGCGGCGATCGGAGCTCAAGAGTCTCTCCGGAGAAAAGCGGCAGAAAAAATTGCGGGAACTGGAAAGAATGGAAGCCACGCTTCATGGAGCGCGAACAGAGGTTCGCCTGGAATATGCGCTGGAAGAAAGGGGAGACCATGAGGTACGAGGCAGTAGCGAGCGACTTTCGCTGGAAGACCAGGTGTCCATCGCGGTCGGAGGTATTGACCTGGAAGAGGAAGACGACAGTTATGAGATGCCTGCCGACCAGCGGGAGTTCCTGGATCTTCTGATTCAGGTGGGTAACCAGCAACTCGCTGCAAAGCAGCTCATACCTTACCTGGCCGAGGCAAGGGAATACCGTGCCATTCTCGGTCTTCTTCAAGTACTGAAGAAAACCGAGGAAATCAGCCTTGAAGCAGCATCGCTGCGTGAACTGCTGGGCAATCGAGGGTTGACCGATATTCGCAAGCAGGTCCTGCGTGTTGGCAGGGCCGACGGCTGTGAAGTGGTCTCCCTTTTCGACACATGCAAGGCATACCTTCGTGGGGAGAATGATGAACATGCGGTAATGGCTGCATTGCAGGTGGCCTCCGTATGAGAGTGCATCCGCCATTCCCCTGGCTGGGCGGCAAGGGAAAACTGGCTGACCAGATTCTTGCCCGCCTCCCCGCGCCGTCGCGGGATCTGACCTATGTTGAACCCTTCTTTGGTGGCGGAGCGGTATTCTTTGCCCGTCGTCCCTCCGGCATCGAGGTCATCAATGATGCCAATGGCGAGATTGTGACCTTCTTTCGTGTGCTCCGTGACCACACAGACGAACTGATCCGATACTTGCAGAACACCCCCTACTCGCGCCAACTGTTTTACGAGTGGCGGGCCATTCCGGACCCGGCAAGCCTGCCAGACCTCGAACGCGCCGCGCGGTTTTTCTATATCGCCAGATCCGCATTCGCCGCCGAGTCCACCCGCAAAAATCCAGCATGGGCCTTTGCCAAGGTTTTTGACAATAAAGCAAGGTCCATGGCCGCAGTCATCGATTCGGAATTGCGATTGGTTCGGGATCGGCTGCGGTACGCGCTGATTGAGAACGATGATGCCATTGCGGTTGTCCGGAGATTCGATACCCCATCCGCCGTCATCTACTGTGATCCGCCGTATCTCCAGGCCACCCGCAGAGACGGGCAATATGCCGATGAGATGAGTGACCAGGATCATGAAAACCTGCTTCAGGTACTCTCAGCATGTGATGCCTATGTCGCGATTTCCGGCTATCCCAGTGATTTATATTCGGATCATTTGGAATCCGGGCAAGGATGGTCCTTTGTGGATGTCGCCCACGCCTGTCACGCGAACCGATCAGGGCAAGCTGGAGAAGATATTGATCGAGAGCGGACAGAAAGGATCTGGTTGAATCCGCGCCTTACGGATTGGTACGACCGGCACGCTCCGCGCCAGTGCTCCCTGTTGGATCTGTGTGCAGTGTGACCCACTCCCGATCTATACCGAGCCTGAACAGGACTGATCGCAATGCATCAAGGAGAAAGCCATGGCAGGAGTGAATAAAGTGATTTTGTTGGGCCATCTGGGGCGGGACCCTGAGATGCGGTACATGCCAGATGGGACGGCGGTAGCCAATATGACCATCGCCACGTCGGAGTCCTACAAGGATCGGGACGGCAACCGCCAGGAGCGGACAGAGTGGCACCGGGTAGCACTCTACGCGAGGACGGCAGAAGTCGCCGGGGAATATCTTCGCAAGGGGAGCCAGGCGTACATCGAGGGGCGTATCCGCACCAGAAAATGGACCGATAAGGACGGTCAGGAGCGGTATTCCACAGAGATCGTGGGCGACCGGCTCCAGTTGATCGGTGGGCGCCGCGACGGGGCCGACGGTGGCAATCCAGCGCCACAGCATGGTGGTGGGGGCGGCGGGGACATGGGACCTGCACCGATGGAGGAATTTGACGACGATATTCCCTTCTGAGCGGTTCGCTAAGCTGCTCAGTCTCTTGCAGGTGTGAGTCCTGCCGCAATAGTTGGTTAGTTTGATTGCGTAGCTATGGCGTACATGTGGACGGCGACTGAAACATGGAAGCAACGCCGGATAAACGTGGCCCCCGACCCAGACCGTGGGCGCGCGCAAGCATACAGCCCGTAACGAAAGTGAACCTGAACAAGCCTCGTAAATGTCAGCCGCATGGTTATGCTGGGAGAGTGCGGTGTAGGGTGGTTCCGCCGAGTCTTTAGAATGGGGACGAAGGCCAGCGAATCCTAGCGGATTAACTAACCGTATGAAGCTAGGACAGGAACTCGGGGTATTGAGGATGGGATGTATCGGCGTCTGTCAAGGTAGTTGTCGCGTCTCCCATTTTTTAAGCAGCCTTTTTATCCTGTCGCTGCGGGTTCAAATCT
>NZ_JABBDR010000278.1 GCF_018854495.1 Acidithiobacillus ferruginosus | reverse complement strand
GGCAACTCGCCGAACAGACCGAATTAACGGCCTGCACTTAAACCAAATGGCCTCCACGAAACCCGGGGCGGTTCATTCGCTATTGGAGCTGTATGGCCTGGTAAGTATGATCGACGACCGAATTTTCGGTGATCTTGATAGCTTCCGGGTACAGTTTGGTAGTCAGAGCCGAGGTGTGGGCGCCGACCAGCTCAAGGCACGCATTGCCCCGGTTTGCAAACGTACACTGCGTCGCCAGGTGCAGCCTTACGTGTCTTACACGGCGCGTAAGGCCATTGTGCAGGAGTTCACCCCCAGCGATGCCGAACGCGAACTCTCCCAACTGGTTGCCGACTATTTGCGTCGCCCGAATCTGAAAGCCTTGCCCGATGGTCAGCGACAGCTTATTTCTCTGGTATTGTGGAAATTGCTGGCATCTTCTACCCAGGCGATTGCCGGTGCCTTGGGCACCATGGCCAATCGCCTGCAAGGCGTGCTGGATGCATCTGAGGACGCAGCAGACTTGGTTGGAGAGCTGGACGAAGATTACGAATCACTCGATGAAATTGCGGAGGAAGCGGCCGAAGGTTGGGGTGATCAAGACCCCGCAGAGGCCTTAGCCCTGCCGAATGAGCGCGATGCCATAGTCAAGGAGATCGCAGAGCTTCGGCAATTCATGAATCTGGCGACAAACATCCGTGATAATGCCAAGGGCAAAGCGCTGCTCACTGCGTTGGATCGCGCTTTCTCTGAGCTGGAGCGGCTGGGTGCCGCAAAAAAAGCCATCATCTTCACGGAATCCAAACGCACGCAAGCTTACCTGCTCGATCTGCTGGCCGACACCTCTTATGGCGAAGGTATCGTGTTGTTCAATGGCACGAACAGTGATGCGCGTGCCCAGTCCGTCTACAGAGACTGGCTGAAACGTCACGAAGGCACCGACCACATCACCGGCTCCAAGACTGCCGATACCCGTGCCGCACTCGTCGAGCACTTCAAGGAACGGGGTACGGTCATGATCGCCACTGAGGCGGGCGCGGAGGGTATCAACCTCCAGTTCTGCTCTCTCGTCATTAACTACGATCTGCCTTGGAATCCGCAACGGATTGAGCAGCGCATCGGACGTTGTCATCGCTATGGACAAAAGCACGATGTCGTGGTGGTAAATTTCGTTGACCGCAGTAATGAGGCCGATGCGCGTGTCTACGAGCTCCTCGCGCAAAAATTTCAGCTTTTTGAGGGCGTATTCGGGGCCAGCGATGAAGTGCTGGGTGCTATCGGTTCCGGTGTGGACTTTGAGCGGCGCATCGCCGATATTTATCAGAATTGCCGCGATTCGGACGCCATCAAGTCCAGCTTTGAGCAGTTGCAGTGTGATCTGTCCGGCGAAATAAACGAAGCCATGGTCAAGACCCGCCAAATTCTGCTGGAACACTTCGACGAAGACGTGCAGGACAAACTGCGCGTGCGTGCCCAGGATAGTCAGGATGCACGGAGCCGCTTTGAGCGCATGTTGATGGAGTTGACCAGTGCGGAGTTAGAGGGCTACGCCGATTTTGATGCCGACGGGTTCACCCTGCACAGCCTCCCTGCCGAGCTGCAACACATTGATCTGGGTCGCTATGAACTCCCCCGGCGCAGTGGCGAGTCTCACCTCTACCGGTTGGGGCATCCTTTGGCAGAATGGGTTACTCAACAGGCTAAGGCACACGTTCTACGCACTGTCCGGCTCGTGTTCGACTATGAAGCCTATGGTGCACAGATCAGCACGCTCAAGGACTACCGGGGCAAAATGGGCTGGCTCAGCGTAAAGCTGGTGGAAGTGGAGGCTTTGGGTAATCTGGAGCAGCATCTGGTAGTTGCGGCTGTTACCTATGACGGCGAAAAACTGCCGGAAGACGATCCAGAAAAACTGTTGCGTCTGCCTGCACAGGTCCAGCCCGCCGGGCTTTTCGATGCAGGTAACGCAGCGCTATATGAAGATACGCATGAGCGCCAATGCGCCTTGCTGCAAATCATCAATCAGCGCAACCTCGGTTACTTCGAGCAGGAACTGCTCAAGCTCGACGCCTGGGCCGACGACCTCAAACTGGGCCTTGAGCAGGAGATCAAGACCATCGACACCGAGATCAAGGAAGTGCGCCGTCTTGCGGCAACCTCAGCGACACTGGAGGATAAGCTTGCCCAGCAAAAACGCCAGCGCGATCTGGAAGCCAAACGTAGCAAGCTGCGTCGGGAATTGTTCGCGCGTCAGGATGAGGTCGAGGCGCAAAGGAACGTTTTGATTTCGGCACTCGAATTGCAAATGCAGCAACGAATGCGTGAGTGTGTTCTGTACACCATTGAATGGGAGTTGGTTTGATTATCGAAAATCACGACTATCCGGGGTCTAAATGGTGGAAGTTCGACTTCCACAGCCATACGCCTGCGTCGCTGGACTACAAGGGCGCCAAAACCACCACGCCGCGCCAGTGGTTGCAAGACTATCTGGACAAGGGCATCCAGTGTATTGTCGTCGCCGACCACAATACCGGCGGCTGGATCGACAAGCTCAAGGCGGAGCTGGCAGCCTTGAAACAACAAGATGCCGCAACGTGGGGGAGCATGACGATCTTTCCGGGCATGGAGTTGTCATGTAGCGGTGGCGTGCATCTGATGGTGATTCTTGACCCAAGCAAGGGCACCTCAGACATTGATGCCATTCGCGGCAGCGTTGGTTATACCGGTACGCTGGGTGACAGTGATGCAGTGACCAGCCAAAGTGTCGAACAGGTCATCCGCGCCATCCAGTCGGCGGGCGGAGTCGCTTGCGCCGCGCATGTCGATCAGCCTAAAGGCCTGCTGATCTCGTTGACCGATCACAACACCTTGCAGCCTATCTTCAAGTTGCTGGATGCAGTCGAGGTCATTGATCCGGCAACAAGCTGTTTGCAACCGCATGCTGCTGCATTGGCTGACTTGGCTTTTGTGCTTGGTTCAGACAGCCACCAGCCTAGCGACATTGGCCGAGGCTATACGTGGGTGAAGATGTCAGCCCCTTCCATCGAGGGCTTGAAGCTGGCGCTGCTTGATCCTGAGTCAGCTATCCGCCGTAGTGACCAATGTGCCAACTACCCGCAGCAACTGAGTCGTCCGAAGATCAAGAGCATCACGGTTGAGAAGCTGCGCCTGCGCCAGAAAGACCCACTGACGATTCACTTCAACCCCAGCTACAACGCCTTGATTGGTGGCCGGGGTAGCGGCAAGTCCACCATACTGGAATGCCTGCGCTTGGGGTTGGCAAGAGAAAACGAATTGCTGACGGGGCGTTCTGACAGCGCGCTGAAGCAATCGTTCGAGAACTTCAAGAAGGAAAAAACAGGCCGCAATCAGCCTGGCATGATGCTTCACAATACTCGCATCACGGTCGAGGTATCCAAAGGGCATGGTGATCTGGAAGAGCGGTTTGAGTACCGTTGGAGCAAAGGGGCTGATGCCAAGTTTGCGGTGTCGGTGCTGCGCTGGGACAGCGGTGCATGGCAGACAACGCAACTGACCGAGGAACAGGCCCGCAGCAACTTCCCGGTAAAACTTTTCAGCCAGAAGCAAATTCTCGCACTGGCCGACAACCCGCAGCATCTGATTCAGTACATCGACGATGTGCTCGGCGGCAGCAAGGAGGCTTGGGCACAGGGTTTTGCTGCCAAGCGCGAGGCATTGAACGCGGCCAGAAAGCGTGTCCGCACACTGGAGCTTGAGATTGCGCAGAAGCCTGCTGTCGAGCTTCAGTACAAGGAGGCATCGCGCAAGGCCAAGGTCTTCGCATCCTCGAACTTTGGCGATGCCCTCAAGGCGTATCAACATGCTGGCAAACAGCAGCGTGCGGTCGAAGGTTTCTTCAAGTTGCTTGGAGAGGATGTTCAGGCACTGCAAGCCAGTGCTGCGGAAGCCGTCAATCTGAAGAACCTGGCGCTCACCGACTTCGAGGCCACGACTCCGGCTGAACACGCGGAGAAGCTGGCGACGGAAGCACTGACGCAAAAGCTGGCTGGTAACTTTGACCAGATCACGGCCTTGGTTGCCAGCATGCAGGCAGACCTTGATGCAGCAAAGGCTGCCAGTGGCACGAGCGCATGGCACCAAGAAAATAAAGTGCATCTCGATAAATACGCACGCATCGTGGCGGAACTCAAGGCCCAAAGCATCACCAATGCTGAAGATGCTTCTCAAGCCGTGGCGCTGGAGGAGAAGCTGAAAAAGCAATTGGACCAGTTCAACGCCATCAGCACCGATCTTGAGCAAGCACGGAAAGCTGTTGTGGATGCGCAAGCTGCGTTGCACCAGGAGCGCCAAGAGTTGACCGTGCTGCGGCAGGACTTCCTCAATCAAGTGCTGGTGAATGTGCCTGCTTTGAAGATCACGCTGAACACCATGGCGGACGCGGAAGCTGGCGCTGCCAGCCTGCGGGAGATTCTTCGCATTGAGACCGAAGGTACTTTCGCCAAGGAAATCTATGGCGAGACCGATGACGATCCGCCCAAGCCATGTGGCATGGTCTGGGACTTGGTGAATCCGGCCTTGGCGTCGTTCGTGCCTGAGCGGTTGCAGGAGATCAAGCAGTCGCTTGAAGAGATGAACGAGCAGGTGCTGAACACCAAGCTGCACGGGAAGTTCGTCAAAAAGTTGAAGGACATGAAGCCAGAGGTCGCTTCGGTGGTCTTCGACGAATTGGCGGCATGGTTCCCCGAAGATGCCGTTGATCTCCAGTACCAGCGCGACGAATCAAGTTCGTTCCAGAGCCTTCAGCAGGCATCGGCAGGTCAAAAGACCGCTGCGATTTTGTCGTTCCTGCTGGCACATGGCAGCGAGCCGCTGTTGATGGATCAGCCGGAAGATGACTTGGACAACGCGCTGGTTTCGCAACTAGTGGTGACCCAGCTCAGGAACAACAAGAACCGCCGCCAACTGATTGTCATTACCCATAACGCAAACATTGTCGTGAACGGCGATGCCGAGTTGGTCATGCCCATGGAATTCGTGGGTGGCCAGATCGTGAACAACACGGCGGGTGGATTACAGGAGCGGGCTATACGAGTGAAGGTTTGCGAAATTATGGAGGGCGGTGAAAAAGCCTTTGAGCAACGCTACAAACGGATTCTTAAAGATATGCGGGCAAAGGTTTGAAATGGGCAAACAAAAACTCGAACTCACCTGGATCGGCAAGGAAAAGCGGCCCAAGCTGGAGCCGCGCATTTTGCTGGAAGACCCTGCGCGTTCGTATCACGCGGCGCAGCGGGTGAGGGAAAACGACATCTTCGACAACCGACTGATCTTTGGCGACAACCTGCTGGCCTTGAAGGCGCTGGAGGCGGAATTCACTGGCAAGGTGAAGTGCGTGTTCATCGACCCGCCCTACAACACGGGCAGCGCGTTTACCCATTACGACGACGGGCTGGAGCATTCGATCTGGCTGGGGCTGATGCGCGACCGGCTGGAAATCATTCGGCGGCTGCTGTCGGAGGATGGGTCGCTGTGGATCACGATTGATGACAACGAAGCGCATTACCTCAAGGTATTGTGTGATGAGGTATTTGGGCGGGCAAATTTTGTGGCGAATGTCCTATGGCAAAAGCGCTTCGCGCCAAACAGCACTGCACAATATATTTCCGACTCGCACGACCATATCTTGCTGTACGCCAAGGAAAAGGCCCGATGGAAGAGGAAACTGCTCCCGCGCGACGATAAACACAACCAGGGTTATAAGAATCCAGACAATGATCCGCGAGGCTTATGGACCTCGGGCGATATGTCCGCTCGAAATTCGTACTCGGCGGGCATCTATCCGATCACGAGCCCATCTGGGCGGATTATATCAGGCCCACCAAAAGGTATGTTCTGGCGTGTGTCTTTTGAGAAGTTCCGCGAGTTAGATAAAGACGGACGCATATGGTGGGGAAAGAATGGTGACAATGTTCCTCGCATTAAGCGTTTTTTGTCGGAAGTAATGGAAGGGATTGTTCCGCAATCAATCTGGTTGCATGACGAGGTTGGGCACACGCAGGAAGCAAAGAAAGAGGTCATGGCGGTTGTGCCAAGCGCCGAAGATGTATTTCAGACTCCGAAGCCAGAGCGATTGATTAGACGCGTGTTAGAACTCGCCACCAGCCCCAACGACCTAGTCCTCGACTCCTTCGCCGGTTCCGGCACCACCGGCGCGGTCGCCCACAAAATGGGTCGGCGCTGGATTATGGTCGAACTGGGCGAGCACTGCCACACCCACATCATCCCGCGCCTGCAAAAAGTCATCGACGGCGCTGATCCCGGCGGCATTACCGGGGCGGTGAACTGGCAGGGCGGCGGCGGCTTCCGCTATTACCGCCTCGCGCCCAGTCTGGTCGTCAATGACCGCTGGGGTAACTCGGTGATCAACCCCGAATATGACGCGGCGCAACTGGCCGAGGCACTGTGCAAGTTGGAGGGCTTCAGCTATGCGCCATCGGAAACCCGTTGGTGGCAGCATGGGCATTCCAGCGAGCGCGATTTCATCTACGTCACCACGCAAAATCTCTCGGCGGAGCAGTTGCAGGCGCTGTCGGATGAGGTAGGCGGTGAGCAAAGCCTGCTGATCTGCTGCGCCGCCTTCCACGGGGTGACCGCTGCCAGGGCCGCCGAGCGCTGGCCGAACCTGACGCTGAAGAAGATTCCGAAAATGGTGCTGGCCCGCTGCGAATGGGGGCATGACGATTACAGCCTGAACGTGGCGAACCTACCGATGGCCGCCTCGCCTGAACCAACCGATGCGCCCGCCGTCCCGTGCCGGGGTGCGAAGGTGCATGGAGGGAAAGCGGCAGATTCCCGCCAAAGTGGCTTGTTCCAGGAGGGGGAGGTGTGAAAAAAGTCATCATCATCGCCGGGCCAAACGGGGCCGGCAAAACCACATTTGCTCGTGCTTTTCTGCCCGCCGAGGCGGATTGCCCGCGTTTCATCAACGCTGACTTGATTGCCGCGGGCTTATCGCCCTTCGCGCCTGAGGTGGCCGCCATCAAGGCGGGCCGCTTGATGCTCGATGAGATGACCGAATGTGTCTCCCGAGGCGATAGTTTCGCGTTTGAAACCACGCTGGCCGGGTTATCCTACCTGCACCGTATCCGGGAATGGCGGGCGCTGGGCTATCACGTCAGTCTGTTTTTTCTGGGGTTACCCAGTGCAGAACTGGCTATTTTTCGCGTAGCCGAGCGTGTCAAACAGGGTGGGCACAATGTTCCTGAGACCGTGATTCGCCGTCGTTTTGTGGCGGGAAGACGTCTCTTTAAAGATCGTTATCGCGCCGAGGTGGATGCCTGGGCGCTTTACGACAATGCAGGCACCGAGCCCGTAATAATGGAATGGGGAGAACAGCCATGACCCAGCAGGAATTAGCAAAAGCTAAAGATCCGGATTTGCGTTCTTCGTTGCAAGCTATGCGGCGCGCCGCGTTGCAGGCACGCAAGATTGCCATACAGACGGAAACCAGCATCATCATTGTGCGGAATGAGCAGTTGGTGCGACTCAGCGCCGAGGTGCTGCGTCGGGATCCCACTGCATGAATCAGCGCGTTCTGCATCATGTCAGCGGGCGATTGTCGTTGCGCCCCCCGCAAGCGGAATCGTTGGCCAAGCTGATGCTGGCGCTGGATGTCGCCCCGGAAATGCTGGGTCACGAGCGCGATATGACGGCGATTCTGTCCACACTGAATGCGCAGTTCGCCACGCTGGAAGATTTTGAGCGCGAGTTCCCTTCGCTGTGCTTCGCGCTGGCTACGGGGGTGGGCAAGACGCGGCTGATGGGCGCGTTCGTCGCCTATCTGCATCTGGCGCATGGCATCAACAACTTTTTCGTGCTGGCGCCAAACCTGACCATCTACAACAAGCTGATCGCCGACTTCACGCCGAACACGCCGAAGTATGTATTCAAGGGCATTGGCGAGTTCGCGCAGCAGTCGCCAGAGATCATCACCGGCGACAACTACGAGCAGCGTGGCGGCACGCTGGGCCTGCTTTCGCCAGTGACAATCAACATTTTCAATATCTCCAAGGTGAACGCGGAAGTGCGCGGTGGCAAGGAGCCCCGTATCAAACGGATGCGCGAGGTGCTGGGCGACAGCTACTTTGACTATCTGGCCAATTTGCCGGATTTGGTGCTGCTGATGGATGAGTCGCATCGTTACCGGGCACAGGCGGGCATGCGCGCCATCAATGAACTCAACCCGCTGTTTGGGCTGGAATTGACCGCGACGCCATTTGTCGAAAGCAACCGCGGGCCGGTGCCCTTCAAAAACGTCGTGATGGATTACCCCCTCGCTCGGGCTTTGGAGGATGGCTTCGTTAAAGAGCCCGCCGTGGTCACCCAGCGTAATTTCATCGCCAGCGCTCATACACCCAACGAATTGGAGAAAATCAAACTGGAAGATGGGGTGCGCCTGCATGAAAGCACCAAGGCCGAGTTGCTGACCTACGCCCGCGAAAATAGGGTCAACGTGGTGAAACCCTTCATGCTGGTCATCGCGCGGGATACCACCCACGCTACCCAGCTCAAAGCGCTGATCGAGTCGGATGCCTTCTACGCCGGACGTTATGCGCAAAAGGTCATTCAAGTGGACTCCAGTCGTACCGGTGCGGAGGAGGAGGTGATGGTCACCCGCCTGCTCGCGGTAGAAAATGTCGATGAACCGACAGAGATCGTGATTCACGTCAATATGCTCAAGGAAGGTTGGGATGTGACCAACCTCTACACGATTGTGCCGCTGCGCGCAGCCAATGCCCGCACCCTCATCGAGCAATCCATCGGACGCGGCCTGCGCCTGCCCTATGGCAAGCGCACCGGCGTGGCGGAGGTGGACCGACTGAACATTGTCGCCCATGACAAGTTTCAGGAGATCATTGATGAGGCGAACCGGGGCGACTCACCTATTCATTTGAAGCAGGTTATTCTGGATGCGCCCGGTAGCGATGATCAGAAAGTCAGTGTCCAGGTGGTTTCTGGCGTGATGGCGCGGCTGGGTCTTGCTGCCGTTGCTGACGACGTGTTGGCGGTACCGGGTAACGTTGGCCCGATACCTTCTGTTTTTGCGCCTGTTTTTAGCACGGAAGCAGAACGGCAAGCGGCGCGTATGGTACTGGATGTCATCGGCAGCTATGAAACCCGGTGTGACGTGGTGCCCGTTGCGGGCGCGTTGCGGGATGCAGGGATACAAGCACGAATCAGGGCTGAGGTGGCTGAACGATTGAAGCCGCTCCAAGGCAATCTGCTGGCTGGTGCGGTAGAAGGAGAAGCCGTGCCGGACTTGTCCGCCGTGGTGGCGAAGACCACCGAAATGCTGATTCAGCAGAGTATGGATATCCCCCGCATCGCCGTGGTGCCGACGGGCGAAGTCACGACGGGTTTCCACCCCTTCCAGTTGGCGGCCCTGCCGAATTTTCAGCCCGGCCAAAGGGAGATCGTCGGTCAGGAATTGCGCGGTAAT
This sequence comes from Acidithiobacillus ferruginosus, assembly GCF_018854495.1. Taxonomy (GTDB): domain Bacteria; phylum Pseudomonadota; class Gammaproteobacteria; order Acidithiobacillales; family Acidithiobacillaceae; genus Acidithiobacillus; species Acidithiobacillus ferruginosus. Next base: position 10,480 of record NZ_JABBDR010000278.1, on the reverse strand, counting down.
ACCCAGTTTACCCTCAGCGGTGGCAGTGGCTTGCGGGAGCGGCGATTGGCTGACTATATTGTCAATAAACTCGTGGATTATGATGATATTGATTACTTCACCCAGGCGGATTTGCTGTATGACCTTGCTGAGCAATGCATCACCCATTATGAGGCGCAAAATTACGCCGAGAGCGAGCTGCATGAGATTCTGAATACCTACGGAGGTGAACTTGCCCGACTGATTCACGCCGAAATGATGCCGCATTTCTGGGAGGCAGCGACCGGCTATGAGGTGCAGGTAAGCCGGGGTTTTACGGCGCTGAGGCCATGCAATTATACGGTAGCGGCAGGGCAGGGCGTTCACCACTTTCGGGAAACGGTCAGCGAGCCCGGCCGCATTAAGCAGATGCTCTTTGGCGGCTTTGCGCGTTGTCTGTATCCATTGCAAAAATTCGACTCTGATACGGAGCGTCGTTTCTCGGTCATTCTGGAACGCGATGCCCTGAAATGGTTTAAGCCTGCCAAGGGACAATTTCAGATGTACTACAAGCTGGGTGCCGAACAGCCCGAATATATCCCGGATTTCGTCGCGGAAACCGACACAACCATTTTTATGGCGGAAACCAAAGCGCGCGGCGAGCTCAACACGCCGGAAGTTCGGGCCAAGGCAGCGGCCGCTGCGCGCTGGTGTAAACACGCATCGGATCACGCCGCGCAGGTCGGCGGCAAGCCCTGGAAGTATCTCCTGATTCCCCATGATGAGGTGGCAGAATCCAAGAGGTTGGTGGATTTTTCCCGTTTTGAAGTAGCTGATGTGCAAGATGGGCACATGTTGATAACTTGACAGATTCACTCAGCTTCCCGTACTTTGCTCAGTGAATCGTTATAAACGCTAGGGGCGCCCACGTCGTGGGCTGAGAGGTACCCTTGGAACCTGATCCGGGTCATGCCGGCGTAGGGAAGCGCGACCGCAGTACGCCTGTCCGCATCTTCCGCCCGCATCCTGATTTTGTTCCGCAGTAATCGGATAAATTTTTAGGAGGAATGACTGATGGCTACCCGTCCCACGGATATGGTGAATACTATGCAGGACGCAGCAGTAACCTGCGGCCCGATTCCCGGCTCACACAAGCGTTATCTCAGTGGCGAGCGTTTCCCGGAATTGCGCATCCCCTTGCGGGAGATTCAGCAGAACGACTCCCGGAGGCGGGACGGCAGCCTCGAAGTCAATCCTGCCATCCCGGTCTATGATTGCAGCGGTCCTTATACCGACCCGGACGCGGTCATCGATATTCATGCGGGCTTGCCCGCCCTGCGCTGGCAATGGTCGCCGACGGATACCGCCATCGAAAGCCGCCCCGAGCCCAGTTCCGCCTATGGTCGCGCCCGTCTGGCGGATGTCCGCACGGCGGATCTGCGTTTTCATCATCGCCGCGAAATTCGCCGGGCGGCCAACGGCGGCAATGTCTCCCAGATGCACTATGCGCGGCGCGGTATCATCACCCCCGAAATGGAGTTCGTCGCCATCCGCGAAAACCAGGGCTTGGATCGTCTGCGTGCCGGCCATCCGGCGCTGTTCCGCGCCCATCGCGGCGAGTCCTTCGGCGCGCAGATCCCCGACACCATTACCCCGGAATTCGTGCGCGACGAAATCGCCCGGGGCCGCGCCATCATTCCCGCCAATATCAATCACCCCGAACTGGAGCCGATGATTATCGGCCGCAATTTCCTGGTGAAGATCAACGCCAATATCGGCAACTCCGCAGTCACCTCGTCCATTGCCGAAGAAGTGGAAAAAATGGTCTGGTCGATCCGCTGGGGCGCCGATACGGTCATGGATTTATCCACCGGCAGGCACATTCACGAAACCCGCGAATGGATTATCCGTAATAGTCCGGTACCCATCGGTACCGTGCCGATTTATCAGGCCCTGGAGAAGGTCGATGGGAAGGCCGAGGACCTCACCTGGGATTTGTTCCGGGATACACTCATTGAGCAGGCGGAGCAGGGTGTCGATTACTTCACCATCCACGCCGGGGTCCTGCTGCGTTATATCCCGCTGACGGCGAATCGTCTTACCGGCATCGTGTCGCGCGGTGGTTCCATCATGGCCAAATGGTGCCTCGCGCACCACCAGGAGAGCTTTCTCTACACCCATTTTGAAGAAATCTGCGAGATCATGAAGGCCTACGACGTGAGCTTCTCCCTCGGCGATGGTCTGCGTCCCGGCTCGCTGGCCGATGCCAATGACGAGGCGCAGTTTGCCGAGCTGCATACCCTGGGTGAACTCACCCGGATCGCCTGGAAGCACGATGTGCAGGTCATGATCGAAGGCCCCGGCCATGTCCCCATGCAACTCATCAAGGCCAATATGGAGGAGGAGCTACAGCACTGTTTCGAGGCCCCGTTCTACACCCTGGGACCGCTGACCACGGACATCGCCCCTGGCTATGACCATATTACCAGCGCCATCGGCGCCGCGCAGATCGGCTGGTACGGCACCGCCATGCTCTGCTACGTTACGCCCAAGGAGCATCTCGGCCTGCCGGACAAAAATGACGTACGGGAAGGGGCCATCACTTACAAGATTGCCGCCCATGCCGCCGACCTCGCCAAGGGGCATCCCGGCGCGCAGGTACGGGACAACGCCTTGTCCAAGGCGCGTTTTGAGTTCCGCTGGGAAGACCAGTTTCACCTCGGACTGGACCCCGAAAAGGCGCGGGAATATCACGACGAGACCCTACCCCAGGAAGGCGCCAAGGCGGCGCACTTCTGTTCCATGTGCGGTCCTCATTTCTGCTCCATGAAAATCTCCCAGGATTTGCAGGAATACGCGCAATCCAAGGGTGAAGACATCGAGACGGCACGACTGGAAGGTCTGCAGGAAAAGGCAGAAGATTTCAAGCGGCTGGGGAAGAATATCTACCTCAGATAACCGCGTCGGGATCGGGGGTGGTCAGCCGAATATTCCCCATACCCCCGCCAGGATGGCGGGGATGGCCAGCGCCAGATTGATACCGGAAATCAGTCTGATCTGCCCGGCGGCCCGGGCGGCCAAAGGCCAGTCGGCAGCGGCAATAGCCCGCCCCATGCGCAGGAATGGCACGAAGAATACAAACAGGGCCAGCATCACCATCAGGGTGCCGAGTGTCACCATGATCCGCATCGCCGTAGGGAGCGCGGTAAATCCGCCGTATATGTACACCATCCAGTAGCCGGTAATCACCAGTGCCGCGCCAGCCACCCATACCCAGGCAAAGAAGGGGCGAAAAATCTGGTAGAGTAATTTGCTGCGTTCTGCCTCGCTGGCTATGTTACGGCGCAGAACCGGAACGATAAAAATATCGAGCAGAAAAATTCCGCCAATCCAGGAAACCACTGCGGCGATATGGAAAAACTGCAATACCGTAAGTACGCTCATTCATTCACCCAAGTAATAGGCGGCCCAAATACTTCGCCAGGGTTAATACCGTCAGCGTCGGGGGTAAACCCCAGGGTTCGGGGATCACCGACGCATCACAGACATGGAGATTGGGGGTGCAACAGGATAGCCGCTCATCCAGCAGTTCGCCCAGACGCACGCTGCCGCCGGGGTGCGCGGCCAGCCAGGGCGAGAAGAATATCCGTCTACCGCCCGCCGCCCGGAGGATGTCGGCAGCCAGTCCCATGCCGTTGCGCATGCGGTTTTTTTCGGCTGCGGAAAAGTGTCGCCAGACGCGCCCGTTGGCGTTAATTTCACCGCTGATTTCATCGCGGATTTTCACCATGATCATCATACTATGCCGGTAATGCGCAAGCATGTCGACCCTGCCGGCCGTCCACGCAAAAGCGCGATAAAAATTGGGCGGAACAGTCATATCCGTCAGCATGTAACCGGCTTCCCGATCTACGAAGCCCGCTGTCATGGGCAGTGCTGCCTCCTGGTACCCTTCCTCCCGGCTCATTGCCACGCCAATGCGCAAAGGATCGCAAAAAAATCCTCGCCCCGCCCCACGGATCCCGCTGCGCCGTAAAATGACGGGGCTTGCCACACCACCTGCTGACAGAATGACCGTCCCCCCCATGAACCGGTGTAGCTGCCCGTTCTGGAGGGCCTCCACACCCACCGCACGCCCGTCCTGAAAAAGCACCCTGTTCACCTGGATGCCGGTTTCCAGTTTGGCGCCCAGTTGCGTCGCCTGCGCCAGCAGCAACGCCGCAGACCAGAAAGCTGCGGGTGGGCAGCCTCCATGGCCGCAGAGTTCCTGATAAATCATTTTCGGCAACGTCTGCCAGGGCAGCCCCAAAGAGCGTGCTGCGTCGGAGATGCGTTGCGCAGCGGGACCCAGAAGTGGCGCCTCCAGGGGTTGGTGCGGTAGTTCTGCAAGAACAGCCGCCAAATCTCGCGCCATTTCCACACCATAGCGGGAAAACATCTCCAGGGGAGGAGATACGGCCGTATGGTAAAAAACGGTGGAACCACCTCCAACCCGCATGCCACGGAGCAGGGCAACCCCCGGCGCCACATAGGATGCCTCCTTGCGGCGCCAGAGCTTCCATAAATTCGGCGCTGACGCCGGGGTTTCTCCGCCCCGTTCCAGAATCCGCACGCTAGCCCCGGCGCGCGCCAGGTCTCTGGCCAGCATGGCGCCGGCAGGTCCGGAGCCGGCAATGATCACATCGGATGCGGGCATTTTGGTGTGTATTCTCCGAAGATGAACCGTTATCCCCAGCGTGACAGCCAGGCGATGAGCAGCCGCGTCCAGCGTCCATAAGGGGGGCGCACCCATTCGCAGGCGCTCAGACGATTCTGCCTGAAGACGCCCTGGTAGTGCGAGAGGCGTTGAAACCCATAAATACCGCGATACTGGCCTATGCCGCTCAGGCCGATGCCGCCGAAAGGAATACCCGGCTGGGCGACATGGAAAATGGTGTCGTTGATGGTGACGCCTCCCGCGGCAATTCCTTTACAGTGCCGCAGGGCGCGCCGCTGATCCCGGTCGAAATAGTACAGCGCCAGGGGGGCAGGATGGTCGCGCACGTAGGCTAGCGCCTCCTGGATGTCATCGTAGGTCAGAACCACCAGGATCGGCCCGAAGGTTTCTTCTTCCAGGATTTTCATGCCGGGCCGTGTATTCCAGAGCAGGGTGGGCGGGAATGGCCGCTGCGCGCCATCGGTCAATGCTGGTGCTGGGGAAGACTGCCATAGCAGCGCTCCTTTCCCCTGGGCATCCTGCAGCAGGCCATCCAGACGTTTCCACAGCAGCACATTGGGGATGCTGGTGTAGTCCGGGTTGTCTGCCCAGTGGGGATAGAGCGCTAAAGCGGCCGACTTCGCCAGCGCGATAAAATCGTCGCGCCGATCCGCCGCCACCAGACAATAATCGGGAGCGATGCAGGTTTGCCCGGCATTCACGAGTTTGCCCGCCATGATGGACCGGGCCGCCGTGGCCAGGGGATAATCACGCTGGATAATGGCCGGGCTCTTGCCACTCATGGACAGTGTCACGGGTACCAGATTCCGCGCAGCGGCACGGGCGATCACCCGTCCGGTACGGGTGGCGCCAGAAAAAATCAGATGGTCGAAAGGCAGTCCGGGAAACGCGTGATCCACATCAGGTGATCCCTGGACCAGCGCGATGGTATCCTCAGGTGCCACATCACGCAGATATTGCCCCAATAACGTCATGGTCTGAGGCACCAGACGCGGCCCTTTGATAATCGCCCGATTCCCCGCGGCGATGGCGGAGATCAATGGCAACAGGGTCAGGAGCAAGGGATAATTCCAGGCGCCGATAATGCCCACCACCCCCACGGGTTGCGGAGTGATCTGACTGCGGGCCGGAAGGAAGGGCCAACGGGTATGCACGGCACGAGGCCGCATCCAGTTCCTGAGATGGCCGAGTACATAGGCGATCTCCGCCTGCAGGGGATAGATTTCATAGATTTCCGTTTCGCGGGGGTGGCGTCTGCCGAAATCCCGGGCGATGGCTTCGCTTAGTGCCGTGCCGTGTTGCCGCAGCATCTGCGCAAGGGCCCGCAGCAGCGTCCTACGTTGCCTGTAGTCGAGGGAACCGTTTTCCCGAAGCGCCGATTTTTGCGCCGCCAGCAATTCGTCCACAGTGCGCAATGGAATTCCTTATGAACAAAAAGGGGCCCGAAGGCCCCCGTGACGGTTCCGCTTTTAGCGGAATCGTTTTCTGGTGTACAGGTAGGCAAAGCCTGCCAGACTAAAGTAAATAAACGGTATGAAGAAGATGAGGTCTTCCAGATCTACATATTGCATAGACAGCTCCTTGTTTCCTAATGAGTGGAACCCTGCTTTCGCTGCTGATCTTCATCCTGTCTGTCAAACATGATAGCACCTGCAGCAGAGATAAGGACAATCATGGTGGTACCCACCAGCCAGGCAAAGTACCAGGGGCCGTAGTCGCCGGTAATCACCGCCAGAAAAAGGGACAACACCATGACCGCCGCCAACCCGATAAATGTGAGCAAATTTTTCATGTTCGCCTCCTCTTAATAAGCGTGGTCGTCTTGCGTGTCGGGCGCCGCCACCTTGCCGCGCATCACCCGGAAACACCAGGTGGTGTAACTGATGATGATGGGCAAAAAGATCAGACCAAAGATGGTCATCCAGACCAGATTGTACTCACTGCCGGTGCCATTCCAGACCGTGATGCTCTGGTCCGGGTTGCTCGTGGAGGGCATCAGGAAGGGGAACATGGAAGTACCCACGGCACCGATCACGCCGATCCAGGCCACTGCACCCATCCACCAGCCGAGAGTGGGTTTGTTGGCGCGCAGCGCGAGCACACCCAGGATCATGCCGGCCAAACCCAGCAAGGGCACCAGCCAGAGAATGGGGTGAGCGGCATAGTTGGCCATCCACGCCCCGTTGGCGAGTGTGACGGTCTGGCCGCTGACCGGATTCGCGGGCATGCCAGGATCACCACTGACCAGTTGGAAACCCTTCATGCCGGAGACCATGAAGCCGCCGATCAGGAAGATCACCAGCGCCACAATGCCGCCGACGCTGGCGTAATTCCGTGCCCGGTCATACAGCGCCCCGCTGCCGCGTATCATGAGCATGGTGCCGCCCTGATAGATGGCCAGGCTCAGCGACAGCACGCCGCAGAGCACCGCGAAGGGATTCAGCAGATACCAGATGAAAGATTCGGTCTGGTAATACTGGCCGTCCCAGCCGAAGTGAAAGCCGACGCCCTCCAGAATATTCCCCATGGCAGCCCCGTAAACAATCATGGGCAGGGCACCGGAAATGAGAAAGACCCAGTCCCAGGAATCGCGCCAGCGATGACTGGGCACCTTGGAACGGTATTCGAAGGCGACAGGCCGCATGATCATGCTGAACAGGAGCAGAATCATGACGATGTAGAAGACCGAAAAAGACGTTGCGTAAAGCGTGGGAAAGGCCGCGAAAATCGCGCCGCCACCAAGAATGAACCACACCTGGTTACCGTCCCAGTGCGGGCCAACAATGTTGAGCGCTTCGCGGCGTTCGCCGTCGGTTTTGCCGACAAAACGCATCAGAGTACCAACGCCCATATCCATACCGACCATGATAGCGAGGCCCATCAACAGGATTCCCAGAATCAGGAACCAGAATATCTTTAAATATACGTAAGCATCCATCTTGTGCTCTCCATTCAGTCGGGGGGTAAATCAACCCCCCTTGATTCATCGCGCAGGCGTTACTTGCGATCCATGCTGGGTTTGGCAAACACCGGCTGACCCGCCATGCCGCCACCCGCAGGTGCAGAACCGTGACCATGATGATCATCCTGCGGACCCAGACGGGCGTATTTGAACATCAGGTAGAGCTCCGCCGCGATGAAAGAGCTGTACAGCAGGGTGAACCCGATGAGCGAGAACACCATATAGCCGACGCTGTGAGTGGAGGCGGAGACGAAGGTAGGCAGCCAGCCGAATACCGTCCACGGCTGACGACCATTTTCGGCGGTGATCCAACCGAACTCACAGGCTACCCAAGGCAAGGGAATACTCCACATCGCCAGTTTCAGCAGCGCGGGGTGTTTCTCGATTTCGTTCTTCAGGCTGAAATATGCCGCGAAAGCGAAGAGGGCCAGCATAAAGAAGCCTGCAGCAACCATCAGGCGGAAGGCCCAGAACTCTACCCAGACATTGGGGATGGTATCCTTCGCCGTCTTGTCCAGAACGCTGGGCAGATTGGTGGCGTCGATCTTCTTGAGGTCCTGATCAGGCGCAAACTGCATGGCCAGGAAACCATAACCCATGTCATTTTCGTACTGCTTGAAGGTGGCCAGGGCCTGGGTATTGCTGTGATCCAGGTTGTACTCCTTCAATGCGATCATCGCCTTGATGCCATTGGCAATCTTTGGCTTGGCTTCCTGCTCCAACTGGATGATGCCGGGAATGACCGTCGTTTCGGAGTGGGTCAGCAGCGGTGTAAGGATATACGGGATGGAAACCTCGAAGAGATTCTTCTGTTCGCTACGGCTGGGGATGGCGATGAGGTTCCAAGACGCGGACACCGTGTTGTAATCCGTGTTCCAGATGGCTTCCATGGCCGCCAGCTTGGTGGGTTGTTTCTGGCCATCAATGTAGCCCAGGGCGTCACCCAGGGTAATTACGCCGATGCTGGAAATCACGCCGAAGAGTGTGGCGATCCGGAAGGAACGCAACGCCAAATCTTTCCGCTTGTTGGTCAGCATGTAATAAGCGCTGACGCCCATGACAAACATGGAGCCGGTTACAAAACCCGCGATGGAGGTATGGACAAACTTGGCCTGCGCATCTGGATTGAAGATCAGGTCGATAAAGCTGGAAAATTGCATCCGCATGGTATTGGGATCAAAAGTGCCGCCCCGCGGGTCTTGCATAAAACCGTTGGCAATGAGAATCCACAGCGCAGAAAGGTTGGAACCCAAGGCAACCAGATAGGTGACTACGAGGTGGGCCTTACGGCTGATGCGATCCCATCCGAAGAACATCACACCGACAAAGGTGGATTCCATGAAGAAGGCCATCAGCCCCTCAATGGCCAGCGGGGTACCGAAAATATCGCCCACGAAGTGGGAGTACATGGACCAGTTGGTCCCGAATTCAAACTCCATGGTCAGACCGGTGGCGACACCCAAGGCAAAGTTGATGCCGAAGAGTTTACCCCAGAACTGGGTCATTTCTTTATATATCTGTTTGCCGGTGATGACATACACCGTTTCCATGGTGGCCAGAATAAAGGTCATACCCAGGGTGAGTGGTACAAATAAGAAGTGGTAGAGAGCGGTCAGCGCGAACTGCAGGCGCGATAGCTCCACCACCGTGGGATTGATCAACATGTCCATGAATTACCTCCTACAAAGAAGCCGGAATATTCCGACCGGGCATGTAATGGTGCACATCTTCCTCCTGTGCCCCTATTTTGTTTACATCACTTTTACGGGTTACTTCTACTGAAGACTTCTCGGGCAGCAAGAGCGCACAACTGCGTAAGAACGCGCCCTTGCCCCGTTGATTGTTGAACCAGTTGTCCTTGCGGCGGAGTTCCTCGATGCTGGTGAGGCGCCGGCCTTTGCTTTCCAGACCGGGATAGATCAGGGTTTCCCCAGGGAAACTGAGCAAACTTTGGGTGATGCTGTGATACAGGGTTTGCGGATCGCTCTGGCTGGTACAGGGTGCCGTGCCGGTGGCCAGCAGGGTCATCCCGGTGAACAGGCGATCTTCCCACCAATAGGTGACCGCGCAGGGGCTGAGCCCCGGCGTGTGCAGCACCCGCAGACTTTCTTCTCCGAAATAGAGGACATCGCCATGCCGCAGGCGCAGGTCGATGTGCTCATCGGTGACGCTCTCGTGGGCGACAATTCGGGCGCCGCTGTGTTCCTTCAATACGGTGGCCGCGGCGAAATGGACGGGTTCGTGGTGGGTCTGCAGTATATATCGCAGATTGAGGCCACGCTCGATCATGAACGCCTCCAGCGTGTCGACATGTGCTGGCATGGGGTCGATGATGACGGTCTCGCGGGTAACGGGGTCGCCCAGCAGATAGCTCAGGTGGCCGCCCTTGGGGGTGCATAGTTGTCTGAAAATCATATCGCCCGTCCCTGTCGAGTATTTGGACATCAGAGTATTAGCAATCTCTGTGCCATTATTTGATAATAGTCTATTACCCTGACATCCTTTGAAAGGATAATGATAAACAGGTGCTTGTATTTTATTTGTAGGGCTGTTCATGTGCTGTGCAGTCGCTGTCGCGGTCTGTACCGCAGCGCGGGTGCCAAAAATGGCAGTCGCGGATTGGCAGGTGCTGTTATAATTGACATGCGCGCGGTGAGGAGTGAGGATGTGCCCATCGCACCGATCGCGAGTCCGGGTGCGGGGCGTGTGGAGGAGGGGGTATGACGGATTTGCTCAGGCAGTTGCGGGCGGAAATGACATCGTTGCTGGACTGTTTCAGCGCCCCGGCTGTGCTGCTGTGTGCAGATTACTCCGTCCTCGCCGCCAACCAGGCTTATCGGCGG